>CAZONA010000007.1:0-5558 GCA_964581025.1 uncultured Lachnospiraceae bacterium | reverse complement strand
GTTTTAGTATCCGTGATAAAGCTATCGAAGGGGTGCTTACTTCCGTCTGCCTGCGGCTCACGGAGGGGTGCGGTCTGGGGTGTTGCGATATAGCCGGGGCCTATTGCGTTACACTGGATATTATACTGACCGTACTCGGAGGCGATATTTCTTGTAAGCATCTTAAGTCCGCCCTTTGCGGATGCGTATGCGGACACGGTCTCACGGCCGAACTCGCTCATCATCGAGCAGATATTGATGATCTTACCGCTTCTCTGCTTTATCATTGAGGGGAGAACTGCTTTAGATACGATGAAGGGTGCATTAAGGTCGACGTCGACTACCTGACGGAACTCGCTTGCTTTCATCTCGATCATGGGGATTCTCTTGATTATTCCTGCGTTATTTACGAGGATATCAACAACTCCGACCTCACGCTCGATCCTCTCGACCATTGCCTGAACTGCGTCCTCGTCGGTTACGTCGCAGACGTATCCGACGGCGTCGATGCCGTCAGCCGCATAGGCGGCAAGTCCCTGCTCGACCTTATCCTGTCTTAAGTCATTGAAAACTATTTTTGCGCCGGCTTTTGCAAGTCCCTTTGCGATGGCGTAGCCGATGCCGTAGCTTGCGCCCGTTATGAGAGCCACCTTACCCTCAAGACTGAAATTATTTGCGTTACTCATATTCTTTCTCCTTAAATTATCTGAGATCCTTTGTCAAAATGTGATCCATATCGGTAAATTCCTGATTTTCGCCGCACATAGCCCAGATGAACGAATAGTTCTTCGTTCCGACTCCGCTATGTATCGACCACGAGGGAGAAATTACCGCTTCCTCGTTATGCATAATTATATGTCTTGTTTCGGTGGGCTCGCCCATCATGTGAAATACTGCGTCGTTCTCGCCCATATCAAGATAGAAATAGACCTCCATTCTTCTTGCGTGGGTATGCGAGGGCATCGTATTCCAGTTAGAGCCGACCTCGAGCTGTGTAAGTCCCATCGAAAGCTGGCAGGACTGCATTACCTCGGGGTGAATGTACTGATTTATAACTCTCTTATTGCAATCCTCGACCGAGCCGCAGGGCACTTTTCTTGCCTTGGATATATCTATCTTGCGGATGGGGTACTCGGTATGTGCCGGGCACGAGGTTGCGTAGAATTTTGCAGGGCACGCAGGATCTATGCTTCTGAAGGTGATATCCTTATGTCCTCTGCCGACGTAAATGCCGTCGCGCGGATTCATCTCATAGACCTCTCCGTCGATGACGATCTCGCCCTTACCTCCTATATTGATACAGCCGAGCTCTCTGCGCTGAAGGAAATAGTCAGCGGCAAGCTCCTTACCTGCCTCGAGGGAAAGCTCCTTCTCCACGGGATATATTCCGATAACGACTATTCTGTCTATATGGCTATAGACCATTTTTACCTCGTCCTTATTGAAAAGCCCCGAGATATGGAACTCCTCTCTGAGTCTTTCCGTGGTATAAAATTTCACGTCCTTCGCATTGGCGGCGTCTCTTACTTCCATAATTGATCTCCTTTTCTTTTTCGTTCCCTTCGGAATCTTCATACATATTAAGAATACCACATTTTCGTCAACAAATCAAGACCTTTTGACGATTTTGAGCATTAATTAAATTTTTAACGAATTTGTAGTGGGTAAAAATATTGACTTTGGTCGCACTTTATGTTAAAATAGGTTAAAAGAGATTTGGAGGAATTATGAAGCACGTTGACATATACACGGACGGGGCGTGTCGGGGAAATCCCGGGCGCGGCGGCTGGGGCGCTATTCTCGTTTACGGAGGCGTTGAAAAGGAGCTTTCCGGCGGCGAGGTATCCACCACGAACAACAGGATGGAGCTGACGGCGGCGATACGCGCGCTTTCCGCCCTGAGAGAGCCCTGCGAGGTTACGCTATATTCGGATTCGAAGTATTTGGTCGACGCCATCGAGAAGGGCTGGGCACGCTCGTGGCGTGCGAAGGGTTGGAGAAAGGCGGACAAGTCCCCTGCTCTCAATCCGGATCTTTGGGAGGCTTTGCTTTCCCAGCTTGAGCGGCACGACGTTACGCTCGTTTGGGTAAAGGGGCACGCCGGGCACGCTTACAACGAGCGTTGCGACAAGCTTGCGACCGATTTTGCTGATTCGTTCAATTAAAAGAAAGAGGTATTACAATGACAAGAAAAGAAATGCAAGGGATTGCACAGGACAGGTTAGACATCTTTAGCGGAATACTGTTCCACAATCAAGAATTCGAAGGTGGGGATGCAGAAGAAATCATTTACGAATTTGATTGCCCCGAATTTGAAGAATTACGGAACAAGTATGATTTGGTCAAAATTGCGGGAAAGGGCAGCGATTTTGTAAGAGCAAAAAGGCTGCTTCATTACTTAGCTCCGAGATTGACGCATTCGGCATGGTATGACAATCACATTGAATGTAACGCTCTGCGGCTTTTGGAATATAGCCTTAACAATCCCGAGCAAGGCATCAACTGCCTGAACAAATCCAAGATACTGGTTGAATGCTGCTTGGCGTTGGGCATTTTTGCAAGGCGAGTTTCCATTATGCCATTCTCCCCATACGATTTTGATAATCACGTCGTTGCGGAGATCTACGATAGAACCCTTCAAAAATGGATCATGCTTGATCCCACGACGGACGGATATTTTATCGACGATGCCAAAACGCCGCTCTCGCTGCTTGAAATGCGAAGTAGGTTTGCAAATGCGGAGTTTATTACGTTCGTTCATTCCACGGACTCTCTGAAGGACGTGCAAAAGCTTCGCACCAAACACCTTGACGTGAATATGTATATCTGCAAAAATCTTTTCTATTTCATGGTTGAGCAGTACTCCACCTTCGGAGAAAAGGATAGATCTTTGAATTTTATTCCCCTTCACTACTCTATAAAGAAATCAAGACAAGCAAATATGAAGTATCGCATTAACAATCTTCCTGCCGAACACGAGAATTTCCGAACCAGATACGAAAATTTACTGAAAGAATTGGAGCAATATCAAGAGCCGAAGAGAATCAGCGTTGAATGCATGGAGAAGAAGCCGATCTGATTTGAAACGAGAAAATAAACCGACCTGTGATCGTGATCACAGGTCGGTTTATTATTGTCCTTTATATTTACTGAACCGTTCTGTCTATTTTGAAGCGAATTATCTTCTTTGAGGTATTCTTTTCAAATTCGGTATTTCTGATCTTGACGATCTGCACCTTTTTATGAGGGGCGGAGCGTTGGTTGATCTTCTGCACGTTATCCTTGAAATACTTCTGAGCGTCGTTGATTCCGCGATTCTTAAGTGCGTCGAAGTCGGGATATATCTCGGCGACAATGCAATCCTTACTCGTTCCGTCGGGGTTAAGTCCCTCGTAAACGACGACCTCGTTTACGCCGTAAATACCCTGTATCTCCGTCTCGATTTCCTCGGGATATACGTTCTTTCCGTTCGAAAGAATAATAAGATTCTTAAGTCTTCCGGTGATGTAAATCCAGCCCTCGTCATCGAGCTTACCGTAGTCGCCCGTTTTGAAGAAGCCCTCGTCATCGAACGCCGCGGCTGTCGCCTCGGGGTTCTTATAATAGCCGAGCATTACGTTAGGACCCTTGACGCAGATCTCACCCTCGCCGTTCTCGTCGGGATCAAGTATCTTGACCTTTTCGCCTATGATGGGAGTTCCGACGCTACCCGATTTTCTATACTCATTTCTGTTACAGGAGATGAGGGGTGCGCACTCGGTGATGCCGTAGCCGTTGAGAATGGTGATTCCTATTCCCTCGAAGGTATCTATTATATCCTGATTAAGTGCCGCACCGCCGCAGATGATCATTTCGAGCTTACCGCCGAAGGCACTCGTTACGCTTGCGAAGAGCTTTTTACGGGCGTCTATTCCTACGTGGCGGAGTCCGTTACTTGCCTTGATCATTGCACGGAGAATCTTATCCTTTCCCTGCTTTTCCGCAGTCGACCAAATTCTCTTATAGAAGGTTTCAACGAAGAGGGGCACGAGGATAAGGTGAGTGGGCTGCTCCTCCTTAAGCTCGTTAAGTATGTACTTAAGTCCGCTCGAGATATAGACCTCCGCACCCTGTGCGTAGTGTCCGACGAAGTTGGTCGTCGAGCCGAACGTATGGTGGGGCGGCAGGAAGCACATGGTTTTCGGGGTGATCTGAAAGTTATACATTCCCTGCGTCATATCGGAGACGATATTCGTCTGCGAGAGCATAACGCCCTTTCCCTTTCCGGTCGTTCCCGAGGTAAACACTATACTTGCGAGCTTATCGGGATCGAGGTCGTAATCAAAGTATGTATTATCACCTGCGTCGACACGCTTCTGACCGTCGTGGACGATATCCTCGAGGATAAGTGCGTCCTCTACCACGGTTTCCGTGCCCATGCAGATAAATTTCGGGCAGGTGCTCAGCTCATGCTGTACCTTCTGCATTTTTGTATCTATCGTAGTGCTGTAGATTACGAATTCGCACTCAGCCGTTTCGATGATATTGACTATATCGTCAAGGGGAAGATCCTTATCGATCGGCACCGTAACGGAGCCTATGGACATTGCGGCGTAGTAGGAGGTTACCCAGTTATAGGACGCTTCGCCGATGATGGCGACGTGCTTTTCTCTGAGTCCCTCGGCGACAAAGCCCGTACCCATTGCGATTATGCAGGTACGTGTTTCCGCAAAGGTCTTTCTTATTACCTCGTTACTGCGGGGATTTTCCTTATACGAATACGCTATTCTGTCGGGATACTTCCTTGCGACGTTCTCGGTCATTATACGGAAGTCCTCAAAGACTGTCGTTTCATAGAGAGGATAATTTTTGTTTCTGTTTTTGATACCCATATATTTCTTCCTTATCAAAATTGAATTTTCTTTTCAATATAGGCTCTGAGCTCGCCTATGGGAAGTCTTACCTGCTCCATCGTATCTCTGTCACGGACGGTTACGCAGCCGTCGGTCTCGGACTCAAAGTCGTAGGTTATGCAAAGCGGCGTGCCGATCTCATCCTGACGTCTATATCTCTTTCCGATAGAGCCGGTTTCGTCGAAGTCGACGTTATAATATTTCGAGAGCTCCGTATAGACCTCATCCGCCTTATCGGAGAGCTTTTTCGAGAGAGGAAGGACTGCCGCCTTAACGGGTGCAAGTGCGGGATGGATGCGGAGCACCGTTCTGACGTCGTTCTTAGCCTCGTCGATGACCTCCTCGTCGTATGCGTCGCAAAGGACTGCGAGGACGCTTCTTTCAACGCCGAGAGACGGCTCGATAACGTAGGGGATATATCTTTCGTTGGTTTCGGGATCGAAGTAGGTGAGGTCCTTCTTAGACTCGTTCTGATGCTGAGTGAGGTCATAATCCGTTCTGTCGGCTACGCCCCAAAGCTCGCCCCAGCCGAACGGGAAGAGAAATTCGAAGTCCGTCGTTGCCTTGGAATAGAAGCAGAGCTCCTCGGGATCGTGATCACGGAGGCGGAGGTTCTCGTCCTTAAGTCCGATATCGAGCAGCCACTGATGGCAGAAGCCTCTCCAATATGCGAACCACTCGAGGTCC
>CAZONA010000006.1:25527-33625 GCA_964581025.1 uncultured Lachnospiraceae bacterium | reverse complement strand
CGTTCGTTACGTAAACGACGACTGCGTCGGATTTGAGCGTTCCGTCCTCGTTATATGCGCCGCTTGCCGTTCCGCCGACGAATGCAAAGCCCTCTCTTATATGGGAGATGGTATCCTCGACGAAGGTGGACTTATGGTCCTTTATCTCCTCGCCGTTCTGCACGGGGATGACGTCAACGGTATACGATCCTGCCGCAAGTCCGAGAATATCGCATCTGTAATATTCGCCGTAGTATCTTACGAGCTCCTTATCAACGAGCTTGCCGTTGCAATACACGTTATAGGAGTCCGCACCCTCGAGGGGCTTCCATGCGCAGAATATCGTTTCGAACGAATATCCCGTGGTGATGATATCAATATCGCCCTCGATATCGGGGGTGGGATTGACCTGAGGTCTTGAGGTCGTGGTGGTTGTCGTACCGTCCGGCTTCTTCGTCGTGGTGGTCGTCGTTGTAGTCGTGGTAGTCGTGGTATCGGGTTTCTTTGTAGTCGTTGTTGTCTTCTTAGTGGTTGTGGTCGTGCCGTCGGGCTTCGTTGTCGTCGTGGTCGTCGTTGTAGTCGTGGTAGTCGTGCCGTCGGGCTTGGTCGTTGTAGTAGTAGTCGTGCCGTCCGGTCTTGTAGTCGTCGTTGTCGTCGTGCCGTCGGGCTTCGTTGTTGTGGTCGTCGTACCCGTGGTGGTAGTGGTCGTGGTGGTGGATTTACCGAATCCCTCCCAATCGCACGCACCGAGCACGCCGGCGAGCATTGAAACGAGCAATAATGCTGCTAAAAACCTTTTCATATCGGTGGTATCCTTTCTGTAAAACGATATTTACCTAATTTTATTTTACAACTTTTTCGGGTAAAAAGCAAGTCGGTTTTCGAATTTTTGATTTTTTGTCGGTCTTGCACAAAATGCGGTTGGGCATTTTATACAGATTGCGCTCTTATTTGCAGTAATGATTTTCCGTTATTACAAGCTCTCCGCCGTCCCGTATCTCGTACACGGGGCATGCGGGCGAGCCGTCGAGGCTCATTTTCTTAACGCTTTCGAATGCTTCCTCGGGGCAGATGCAGGCTCTTCCCTCTCTCAGCTCCGCTACGAGCTCCTCGACGGTATTGACCTTTCTTTGAAGTCCGACACCGGAGGTTCGCACGCTTCCCGTGATCGAATGGATATCGCTCCCTCCCACCATGGGCATACCGAGATTTTTCGCATACTCGTATGCTCTTCTCGAATAGACGTCCTCGTGTCCGACGTTGAGCACCTCGACGGCGTCAACGAGACCTCTCGCAAGTCGGATATCCGAGATATAGTATCTCTCGCGGTAGGGGTGGGCTTGGATTATATATCCGCCGCTTTCGTGTATAAGGTTGAAAAAGGGCACTCTCGCCATATCCCGTATTTCCGGGTGGGATCGCAGCCATTCGGGCGAGATGCCGATGACGAGGTATTCGTCCGTGCCGTCGGTGAATTTCTGCTCGAAGCCGAAGAGGACGGTGAAGCTCTTTTTATCCCCCTCGTGCTTTGCTCTGTAATATCCGTCGCAAAATTTATCTATAAATTCTTCCCAGGGGAGTCTGCGGTTGACGCAGGTATTTCCGTGGTAAAAATGGTCGGTGATGACCATGCCGCTATAGCCTCGGTTTATATAAAAATCTACGTAATCCTCCGGCTCGACGTGGGAGCAGAGGCTTGCCGCATTCGTGTGTGCGTGAAGCTCGTAATAAAACATATTTTCTCTCCTTTTTCTCATTTTCACTACCCTTCATTATAACTCATTTTTTTGAAAATGTCAAGTTTACGCACGGCGAGGGGATATTTTTCGCATTATCGGGAAAAATGTATATGAGATTTTCGATTTTCGGGGGTGAGGTATGCGGAGGCTATCGGAGGATTACCGTGAAAACGTTGAGGCATTTGACGAAATATTATGCGTTTCGGAGAATTTCGACATACTTAAAAAGGTATTGCGGATCGGCTCTGACGAGCTGACGCTGTATTTTATCGACGGCTTTGTCAAGGATGCGATAATGCAGAAGATGATGATACATTTTCTTTCTCTTGACGGGTTGGGAGAGCCGGGTGGGGCTTGTGCGGAGGATTTTTTGCGGTGCGGTGTTCCCTACGTTGAGGCGGAGGTCTGCCGGGACGTCGATACGATGGTGCGGATGCTTCTTTCGGGGGCTACGGTCATTCTCGGCTCGACCTTTTCGGGCTACGGCATTATTGTCGACACGAGAACGTATCCCGCACGTGAGACGGCTGAGCCGGAAAACGATCGAGTTATCAAGGGTGCGAGGGACGGCTTTGTGGAGACGCTTATTTTCAACACGGCACTTATTCGGCGGAGAATTCGAGATCCGCACCTCAAGATGCACTATACGAGCGTGGGCGACAGCTCGGCGACGGACGTGGTGATCTGTTACATTGACGGGAAGGCGGACGGAAAATACGTTGAGGATCTCAAGCGGAAAATATCCGAAATTCGCACCGAGGCTCTGACGGTCGGGACGCAGTCGCTCTCGGAGCTTCTCATTCCGAGCAGGTGGTACAATCCGTTTCCGAAGGTGCGAACGACGGAGCGTCCCGACGCTGCGGCGGCACAGCTGATGGAGGGGAACGTGCTGATCATTTGCGACAACTCGCCCGAGGTGATGATTCTCCCCTCGTCGCTGTTTGATTTTATGCAGGAGACGAACGATTTTTATTTTTCTCCCCTGACGGGGAGCTACCTGAGGCTTTTGCGGTACACTATATTTTTTATGACGCTTCTCCTAACGCCGCTGTGGTTACTTGCGATCCGACATCCCGAGGCACTGCCCACGTGGCTCGAATTCGTTCTGCCAACGGAAACGGGGCGGCTTCCGATAATAGTGCAGCTCTTTCTTGCGGAATTCGTCATTGACGGCTTGCGGCTCGCCTCGATGAACACCCCGGGGATGCTCGCAAATTCCCTATCGGTCATCGGGGGCTTGATACTCGGGGACTTTTCGATACAGATCGGCTGGCTTATCCCGGAGGTGATACTTTACGGGGCGTTCGTGGCTATTGCGAATTTTTCGCAGAGAAATTACGAGCTTGGGTATGCGTTCAAGTTTCTGCGGATGATGCTCCTTATTTTGACTTGGGTGCTCGGGATATTCGGGTTTATCGTGGGTATTCTCATAATAATTCTTCTGCTCCTTTCGAACGAAACGCTCAACGGGGAGAGGTCGTATCTCTATCCTCTCGTGCCGTTTAATGCGAGGGCTTTTGTAAGAATGATATTAAGAACGAAAAAGAAGGATTGACATCAATCCTTCTTTTTTTCAAACGTCAAATCTTTTGACGGCTCGGACAGCCGTGCCCTTTTCGTACTCGCAGATCTCGCCGAGAGCGAAAAATTTGCCGCTATGCGTGCATATTCTGACTCTCGTGCCCGTCGGGTAGTGCGTGCCTATCTTATTTTGATATATTTCACAGCCGTTTTTACAAAGCCTTTCGTAAAATTCGGGGAGGGCGACGTAGGGGAACTCGGAAAAGAGGCTTTCGGCAGGTGTGAGGGCGGCGTATCTTTCATCAATTGTCATATTTTCAAGGGCTTCGAGGGTATGGGAATTTGCGATATCGAAGTCGCCTGCTCGCACTCGTCTTAGGCTACTCATCGCACCGCCGCATCCGAGGCTCTTTCCGATATCGGCGCAGAGAGTTCTGATATACGTGCCGGAGGAGCATTCGACCTCCAAGATATATTCGTCCGCTCGGTCGGCGGGGGTACAGGAGATCTCGAATATTTCGATATCCCTCGCTTCCCTCTCTATCTCGACTCCCTCTCGTGCAAGCTCGTAGAGCTTTTTACCGTCGACCTTGATCGCACTGTACATTGGCGGTATCTGCTTTATTTTGCCGACGAATTTTTCGCAGGCGGTGCTGACCTCCTCGAAATGCGGGATATTTTCGCACTCGGTGAGAGTCCTGCCCGTTATATCCTCGGTATCGGTGGTGAGTCCGAGGCGAAGTCCGGCGATATATCGCTTAGTATCTGCGACAAGGTACTCCGACGCCTTGGCGGCACGTCCGACGAGGACGACGAGCACTCCCGTGGCGAGCGGATCGAGCGTTCCCGTATGTCCGACTCTGCGTGTTCCGAAAAGGCGTCTTACCCTTCCGACAACGTCGTGGGAGGTCAAGCCCTCGGGCTTATCGACGACGAGGACGCCGCAGGGCTCGTTTGCGTTATTCTTCATTTTTTACTCCTCCGAAGCGGACGTGGGCGGAAAAGATGGGCTGACCTTTATCGGAAAAGCTTTTTTCGTACTCGGTCATAACGTTTTCCCGCATTTTTTCGGAATTATGAAGATCCCTCGTTACCCAAAGAATTTCAAGTCCGCAAGCCTCAAATTCCTCGAGGCTGAAGTCGAAGAGTCCCTCGTTATCCGTTTTAAGATGCAGCTCTCCGCCGTCGACAAGGAGCTTACGGTATATTTCGAGAAAGCTTCGGTACGTCAGGCGGCGTTTTGCGTGTCCCGATTTCGGCCACGGATCGCTGAAATTGAGGTATATTCGATCGAGGCTATGCTCGGGGAAATATTCGGGGAGGTTCTTTGCGTCGCCGATGATGAAGCGGAGGTTATCGCTCCTCGTGTCCCTTGCCGCTTCCGCCTTTTCAAGTGCGATGCAGGCGACGTCGGATATCTTTTCCATTGCGATAAGGTTCGCCTCGGGGTGAAGTGCGCTCATTCCGACGGCGAAATTGCCCTTGCCGCAGCCTATCTCGAGGCGGAGCGGCTTTTTTTCGGGAAACGCCGAGGTCGGATCGGCAAAAAATTTTTCATTCGGTGTTATCAGCAGGTGGGAGCAGGCTTCGATCCTCTCCGCACCGTGCTTTTTCTTTCTCATTCTCATAAAAAGCTCCAATTTTTATATGTATTTATTTTTAGTATTGACTTTTTCGCCGAACGGTAGTAAAATGTTACTGTAACACTACTGAATTCGGAGGTTATTATATGAAATCCACAAATTACGAAATACGTGCAAAGGCACGTGAGGCTCTTGACAGAAGCATATTCAGCAGCTCGTGGATGATGTCCCTCGTCGTTATGCTGATCGTTTCTCTCGTCCTCTCCGCCGCAAGCTACATAAGCTGCGGTATCGGAACGTATCTGCTCACAGGTCCGCTTAACGTCGGACTTTCGATCGCTTTTCTCAAGCTTATAAGGCGTCAGGGCAAGATGGAGATATCCACTGCTTTTGAGGGGCTGAACGACTTCGGCTCAAATCTGATGGTAGGTCTTATGACGACCGTTTATATTTCGCTCTGGTCGCTTCTCTTTATCATTCCCGGTATTATCAAATCGTACAGCTACGCACTCGTTTATTACATCAAGGCGGATCATCCCGAGTACGGCTGGCGTGAGTGCCTTGACGAGAGTGAGAGGCTGATGCGTGGCAACCGTATGAGGCTCTTCAAGCTTCAGCTCGGCTTTATCGGCTGGATAATCGTCGGCTCGCTTTGCTGCGGAATCGGCACGCTTTGGGTAAATCCCTACATTCAGGCGTCAGTCGCAGTTTTCTACGACGAGCTCGTTGCCGAAAACGTCGGATACAATGCAAGCTTCACCGAGAGCACGTTCGGAGAGAGCTCCGACGGTAATTCCGAGGGAGATGGTTTCAACAGCACCTCCGAGGGAGATTGGGGTAGCAAGGATTAATTGAATTTTCACGATCTGCCGACGCCGTCGGCAGATTTTTTTCGCCGATTATGCAAAATCATTAAAATAGTCCTTGACAATCGGGCAAAAAAGTATTACAATTAATCTATAGAATTGTAGTTTTTCGGAGGCATATATGAATCTTTCAAATTCTCAAATACGTGAGAGAGCCCGTATTCTTCTTGACGACAACGTATTCGGCAAGGATTGGCTCAAGTCCGTGGTGGTTACGCTCATTATGACGGCGATAGTCGGCTGCTCGAGTGGCGTTCTCGTAACGCTTTCGAATATGTTCCTGCTCCCCGTGCTTCTTAAGTACCTCGGCGGGATCTCGAATCTTCTCCTTTACGGAATACCCGTTCTGCTCGACGTCGTCGAATTCCTCGTTCTCAACATTCTCATAGGTCCGCTCTCCGTCGGTCTTGCGTCGGTGCACCTTGATCTCGTTGAGGGCAACGGTAACATTAAGATAAAGAATTTCTTCAAGGGCTTTGACAACTTCTTCGACAACTTCCAGATCGGTCTTATGTACATGCTCCACACGCTTATTTGGACGTGCGTATTCATCATCCCCGGTATTTACGTTGCTTACTCCTACGCTATGGTGTTCTACGTCAAGCACGACAATCCCGATTTCCGTTGGCAGCAATGCGTCGACGAGAGCGAGAGGCTGATGGAGGGCAACAGGTGGAGATATTTCAAGCTCCAGTTCAGCTTTATCGGTTGGATGATCGTCGGTGCGCTCTGCTGCGGTGTCGGCACTTATTGGGTAATGTCCTATCAGCAGGTATCCTCCGCCGTCTTCTACGAGCAGCTCAAGGAAGAAAAGGGTGCGATGTATTAATTGCGTATCAAATGCCTGTTGGCTCTGCCAACAGGCATTTTCTTATTCGGCTTACACATTAAATCTGAATAGCACTACGTCGCCGTCCTTGACGACGTAGTCCTTGCCCTCACTGCGGACGAGTCCGGCTTCCTTGACGGCGTTCATTGAGCCGAGCTTCACAAGGGAGTCGAAATCCACGACCTCGGCTCTGATAAAGCCACGCTCGAAGTCGCTATGTATCTTACCTGCCGCCTGCGGTGCACGTGTTCCTCTCGTTATCGTCCATGCACGCACCTCCTTAGGACCTGCGGTGAGGTAGCTGATGAGTCCGAGGAGCGAATAGCTTGCCTTGATGAGTCTGTCAAGTCCGCTCTCCTCTATTCCCATATCCTCGAGGAAGAGCTTTTTCTCCTCGGGATCAAGCTCGCTTATCTCCGCCTCTATCTGTGCGCAGACGGCGATTATTTCCGATCTCTCCGCCTCGGCAAACGCTTTGAGCTTGGCGTAGAGGGGATTTTCGATCGGCTCGTGATCCGCCTCGCTCTCGCTGACGTTTGCGACGTATATTACGGGCTTCATTGTGAGAAGCTGAGTTTCTCCGAGCATTTCAAGCTCCTCTGCGTCAAGCTCGAGGCTACGAGCGCACTTCCCTTCCTCAAGAGTCGCATAGATACGCTCGAGGAGCTCGAGCGTTGCGCCGAGAGTTTTATCGCCCTTCATCGCCTTCTTGACTCTGTCGATCCTACGCTCGAGCATTTCCATATCGGAAAAGATGAGCTCGAGGTTGATGGTCTCAAGATCACGCATCGGATCGACCGTGCCGTCGACGTGAATTATATTATCGTCCTCAAAGCAACGGACGACGTGGACGATCGCATCCACCTGACGAATATTATCGAGGAATTTATTTCCGAGTCCCTCGCCTCGAGATGCGCCTCGCACAAGTCCTGCGATATCCACAAACTCGATGACTGCCGGGGTGAATTTTTCCGGGTTATACATCTCGGCGAGCACGTCGAGGCGTTTATCCGGAACGGCGACTACGCCGACGTTGGGCTCGATGGTGCAGAAGGGATAGTTTGCGGATTCCGCTCCCGCATTGGTCAGGGCGTTAAAAAGCGTGCTCTTGCCAACGTTCGGGAGTCCTACTATACCTAATTTCATATTTATATATCTCCTTAGCTTTATCTTTATCTGCGTGCCACGGTCGGCTCGCAAGTGTCATTATATCACATCCTCCGAGCGTTTTCAAGTGGTATTCGACTTTTTTTCGGGGGCGGGCGTTGATTGTTTTTTGAAAAAAATTATAAAAGCCCTTGACAGAGGGCCGGGGAGGTGTTATAATGATAATGGAGAACACCGATGACGGTTGATTCCCTGTTGAATGATTAAAGAATTAACCGCTCAAGATTGGGAGTCGAGGCGGTTAATTCTTTTTGTTTTGTAAAGAGAAAATTTATTCTTTTTCAAAAAAATTTATAAAAGCCCTTGACAGAGGGGTGAGGTTATGATATAATGTGTAAAGTGTTTTGCTTTACACATTATTTTTTTCGGAGAGAGTTATGTTTGAGAAGGATCTTAGGATCGCCATTCTGCTCG
>CAZONA010000006.1:0-25427 GCA_964581025.1 uncultured Lachnospiraceae bacterium | reverse complement strand
TTTTTTTCGGAGAGAGTTATGTTTGAGAAGGATCTTAGGATCGCCATTCTGCTCGACGTTTACGGGGTTTTGCTCACGGAGCGCAGGGCGGAGGCGTTGGATATGTATTACAACGAGGATTTTTCCCTTTCCGAAATAGCCGAGCAGTTCGGGATCTCCCGTCAGGGTGTTCGGGACATGATAAAAAAGGGGCAGGACGAGCTGCTTTTTCTTGAAGAAAAGCTCGGGCTATCCTCACGTCTTGCGGAAACGAGGGGGCGCATTGAGTCCATAGAGGCTCGTGCTCGTGCCGAGGGTGCGTCGGAGGAGCTTCTTCGTGAGCTCGGCGAGCTTTCGGAGCTTCTCAAATGATTTTCGCAGGTCGGGCAATTCACAAAAAACGAAGTTCAGGAGGTAGACGGTATGTTTGAGAGTCTTGGCGACAAGCTGGCTAACGCTTTCAAAAAATTCAGAAACAAAGGCAAGCTCACCCCCGACGACGTTAAGGCAGGTATGAGGGAGATAAAGCTCGCACTTCTCGAGGCGGACGTTAATTTCAAGGTCGTCAAGAGCTTTGTTGCCACGGTTTCCGAGCGTGCGGTCGGTGCCGAGGTGCTCGAATCCCTTCTTCCCGCTCAACAGATAGTCAAGATCGTCAACGAGGAGCTCATAAATCTTATGGGCGGCACTCAGGCGAAGCTCAATATATCCTCCGCTCCCCCGACGGTAGTTATGATGGTCGGACTTCAGGGTGCAGGTAAGACGACTCACGCAGGAAAGCTCGCAGGGCTTTACAAAAAGCAGGGCAAGCGTCCGCTTCTCGTTGCGTGCGACGTTTACCGTCCGGCTGCGATAAAGCAGCTGCAGATCGTCGGTGAAAAGCTTGACATTCCCGTTTTCTCGATGGGTGATCAGGTTTCTCCCGTGGTGATCGCACGTGAGGGTGTGGCTTACGCAAAGCAAAAGGGCTACGACATGGTCTTTATCGACACTGCCGGCAGACTTCACATTGACGAGGAGCTTATGGAGGAGCTTCGTGCGATAAAGGCACAGACGAATCCCTCGGAGATACTGCTCACGGTCGATGCGATGATCGGTCAGGATGCGGTGAACGTTGCGCAAACCTTCAACGAGCTGCTTGACATCACGGGCGTTGTGCTCACGAAGCTTGACGGCGACACGCGCGGAGGTGCGGCGCTTTCTATAAAATACGTTACGGGCAAGCCGATAAAGTTCATCGGAACGGGCGAAAAGCTCGACACCATCGAGCCGTTCCACCCCGAGAGGATGGCATCGAGGATACTCGGCATGGGCGACGTGCTCACGCTTATTGAAAAGGCACAGAGTGCTTACGACGAAAAGCAGAGTGCGGAGCTTGAAAAAAAGATCAGACAGCAGAAATTCACGCTGGACGACTTTCTTGATCAGCTTCAACAGCTTAAGAGCATGGGCGGAGTCGAGCAGATGCTCGGTATGATGCCCGGTATGAGCGGTGGGGCGATGAAGGATCTTAAGGTCGACGAGCGTGCGATGGCTCACACGGAGGCGATAATTCGTTCGATGACGATGAAGGAGCGCATAAATCCCGAAATCATCAACTCCTCTCGCAAGCAGAGAATCGCTCACGGCAGCGGAACGTCCGTTGAGGAGGTAAACAAGCTGCTCAGGCAATTTGAACAGATGAAGAAGATGATGAAGCAATTCTCCGATCCCAAAAAGCTCAGGAAAATGGGGCTTGGCGGAATGGGACGCAAGCTTCCCTTCTGACGCTTTTTTAAGAAAAATACCGTTTTATGCGGATTTTTACAAATATATTATATTTTATTTTATTCTTGGAGGAATAATATCATGGCAGTTAAAATCAGACTCAGAAGAATGGGCGCAAAGAAAGCTCCCTTTTACCGTGTTGTCGTTGCAGACAGCCGCTATCCCAGAGACGGTCGTTTCATCGAGGAGATAGGCTACTACAATCCCATCACCGAGCCCGCAGAGATCAAGATCGACGCCGAGAAGGCTAAGAAGTGGATCGCTAACGGCGCTCAGCCCACGGATACCGTTAAGTCCCTGCTTAAGAAGAGCAACATCGTTGACTGATGGATCGGAGCTGACGATGACGGATTTGAAACAGACCTTGACCGATATTGCCAAGGCGATCGTTGATAACCCCGACGAGGTTACCGTTCTTCAGTCCGAGGACGAGCGCAGCATCACGCTTACGCTGAACGTCGCTCCCGAGGATATGGGAATGGTCATCGGCAAGAGCGGTAAGATCGCAAAGGCTATTCGTTCCGTGATCAAGGCGGCGTCCGCCGATTGCGGAAAAAGAGTGAATGTTGAAATAAAATAATTCGCTAAGGCAAGGCTCGATCCGTTGGTCGAGCCTTTCTTTATTCGATATTGGAGGCTTTATGGACGATATTTTGCTTGGCTTTAGCAAGGAGCAGTGGGAGCTGTATTCGAAATTATCCGAGCAGGACGGGCTTGAGATACCTCTCGCCGCCGAAAAATATGCCGATCGGGCGAGGGAGATTTTGGACTCCGCCGATCACCGAGGCATAATTTCGGAGCTTGCCGAGCGTGCGCTCGGGGAGGCGAGGGGGCTTATCGCACTTGAAAAATCCCCCGGGACTTTATTCTCCGCCGCATACGGCAAGGGGGAGATAGGGGAGATCAGGGAGCGGTATTTTGAATGCGTTGCGGCTCTTGCGCAGGTAAGGGCGGAGTGCTATTCGAAATTTGCGGAGATCGGTGCAAAAATCGCCGTTCTGACTTCCCTTTCCGCCGAGGTCGAGGGGGCGTATTCGGACTTTTTGGTCTATTTTGCGGCGTTTTCGGAGCGTGGCGAGCGTTTGGACGTGATATCGGGCGAGGACGCACTGTATCGGGAGGCTCTCGGGCTCATTTCGGAGGTGAGGGGCGTTCTTTCCTCGGCGATGCGTCTTGCGGAGCTGCTCGGGGACGTGATGATCGGGGATTTTCTGCGTTCCTCGGTCGCTTTTGCCGATTCGCCGTCCTTTGCTAAATTTTCGGGAGATAAATTTTTCGGGTGCGTGAGGGCACTCGCCGTGCGGCTCGAGTCGTTTCGCTCGGAGGTCGCAGGCGGTACAAAATAACGCAAAAGCCGACGTGCATGCACGTCGGCTTTTTTATTATCAAATCTTATTTGAATTTGCGCTTTCTTGCAGCCTCTGACTTCTTCTTGCGCTTAACACTGGGTTTCTCATAGTGCTCTCTCTTACGAAGTTCAGTGAGGATACCGGAACGTGCGCACTGGCGCTTGAAGCGACGAAGGGCGCTATCTAAGGATTCGCCTTCCTTAACTCTTACTTCTGCCATCTTTCTGTTTCCCTCCCCTCAAGGTTCGAACGTATCGAACAATATCTTGTATTATTTTACACTAAAAGCATCCGTTTGTCAAGAGGTTTTTGATTATTTTACGACGATATTTACGATTTTATTGGGGACGGAGATCTCCTTGACGACGGTTTTACCCTCGATTGCGGCTTTTACCCTGTCGTCGCTATGGGCTATGGCGATCGCCGTTTCCTTATCGCAGTTCACGGGGAGCATTACGGTTGCACGGAGCTTACCGTTGACCTGCACTGCGACCTCGATGGTGGAGTCGACCGTTTTATTCTCGTCGTACTCGGGCCACTCGGCGAGCGAGCAGAGTGTCGTTTCTCCGCAAGCCTCCCAGATCTCCTCACAGAGGTGGGGTGCGAAGGGGCAAAGGAGCTTTGTGAATATTTTAAGCTCGTCGACGGTGAGGCTTCCGTGGTCGGTGATCTCATTGAGCAGGGACATCATTGCGGCGATGGCGGTATTGAATTTCATATCCTCAATATCAAGGCTGACCTTCTTTATCGTTTTATGGAACGAGCTTTCAAGCTTCGGCGTTACGCCGCTTCCCTTTGCGATATCGGTAAGGTCTGCGACACGGTCGAGGAATCTCTTACAGCCCTTGACGCTGCTATCGCTCCACGGTGCTGCGCTTGCGTAATCGCCCATAAAGAGTATATAGACTCTGAGGACGTCCGCACCGTATGCGTCGACGACGTCGTTGGGATCGACGACGTTGCCCTTGGATTTGGACATTTTATCGCCGTCAGGTCCGAGAATGAGTCCCTGTGCGCTTCTCTTTGCGTAGGGCTCCTCCGTGGGCACGACTCCTATATCGTAGAGGAATTTATGCCAAAATCTCGAATAGATGAGGTGGCGCGTTACGTGCTCCATTCCGCCGTTATACCAATCGACAGGAAGCCAATACTTAAGCTTTTCGGGATCGGCGAGGCACTCGTCGTTGAGCGGATCTATATAGCGGAGGAAGTACCAGCTCGAGCCAGCCCACTGGGGCATCGTATCGGTCTCACGCTTTGCGTCGCCGCCACACTTGGGGCACTTACAGTTGACGAAGCTATCTATCTTCGCAAGGGGGCTTTCGCCGCCCTCGCCGGGCATAAAGTTCGTCATTTCGGGAAGCTTAAGGGGAAGCTCGTCGTAGGGGACGGCGACCATGCCGCACTTTTTACAGTGCACGATCGGTATGGGCTCGCCCCAATATCTCTGGCGGTTGAACGCCCAGTCCTTCATTTTATACTGAACGCCTGCCTCGCCTATTCCTCTCTCGCCGAGAAATTCGAGCATTTTTGCGATGGCGTCCCTCTTATTCGTGAGTCCCTCAAGGAGCTCGGAATTGATATATTTTCCGTCGCCTGCGTAGGCTTCCTTCGATATATCGCCGCCCTCGATGACCTGAATGATATCTATGCCGAATTTTTTAGCAAATTCGTAGTCCCTACTATCGTGCGCAGGGACTGCCATTATTGCGCCCGTGCCGTAGCCCATCATTACGTAATCTGCGGCGTAGATGGGTATTTCCTTACCGTTTACGGGGTTGACTGCGGTAATGCCCTCAAGTCTTATTCCCGTTTTCTCCTTAACGAGCTGAGTTCTCTCGAACTCCGTTTTCTTTGCGCACTCGTCCTTATATGCGTCAAGCTCTGCGATATTGGTTATGTTATCCCTATTTCTCTCGATGAGCGGATGCTCGGGGGCGATGACCATAAAGGTTACGCCGTAGAGCGTATCGGGGCGTGTGGTATAGATACGGAGCTTTTCGTCCGCACCCTTAAGGCTGAAATTGACGAACGCACCCGTGCTCTTTCCTATCCAGTTTACCTGCTGCATTTGGATATTTGCGGGGTAATCGACGGTTTTGAGTCCCTCAAGGAGCTTATCGGCGTACTGCGTTATACGCAAATACCAGACGTCCTTGGATTTCTGCACGATATCGGAATGGCAGATATCGCATTTACCGCCCTGGCTATCCTCGTTTGAGAGGACGACTCGGCAGGTGGGGCAATAGTTTACGAGGGTTGTATCACGGAATGCAAGTCCGTTCTCGAACATTTTAAGGAAGATCCACTGCGTCCACTTATAGTACTTCTCCTCGGTCGTATCGACGACTCTCGTCCAATCGAACGAAAAGCCGACACGCTTAAGCTGACCGCTGAATTTCTCTATGTTTCTGTCCGTTGCGACTCTCGGATGTATACCCGTTTTTATTGCGTAATTCTCCGTGGGGAGTCCGAAGGCGTCAAAGCCTATCGGGAAGAGGACGTTATAGCCCTGCATTCTGCGCTTTCTCGAGATGACCTCAAGTCCCGAATACGCCTTGATATGTCCGACGTGCATTCCTGCGCCCGAGGGGTACGGAAATTCCACGAGCCCGTAAAATTTCGGTTTTTCCGAGATATCCTGCGCCTCAAATGCGTGCTCGCTCTCCCATCTCGACTGCCATTTTTCTTCAATTCTCTTAAAATCGTTCTTCATTTTTCATTCCTCTGTAGTTTCGCAAAGCTTTTCAAGATTGTAAAATTCTCTTGCTTCTCTATTGAAAACGTGGACTATGACGCTGCTGTAATCGAGCACCGACCACGAGCCGTTATCCCTGCCGTCTATATGCGTCGGGCGGACGCCTCGGCGCTCGAGCTGATATTCGATCTCGCCCGCAAGCGCTCTGACGTGTGTATTGCTCGTTGCGGTGCAGACGACGAGGTAGTCGGCAATTCCCGTTATTTCGTCGGGCTTAAGTATCTTTATATCCCTTCCCTTTTTATTATCGAGCACCAATCGAGCCGCTCTTGCAAGCTCAAGTGGGGTTGCATCCGCAAGGGAGTCCTCGCTCAAAAATTCTTCTCTGTTTTCTTCCATATCATTCTCCGTTCCTCCGCCGCACGGGCGGCGTATATATCATAAAGCCTTTTGGGGCTTTTGTCAACGATTTTATTATTATCGTTACCGAAATTATTTTCCGTTCCGTCCCCGATCTCCTCGTCCCTGCCGTCCGTGCCGAAAAAGAGCAGGCAGACGAGGGCGAGCATAAGTGCGAGGACTATGCCGAGGGTAAATATATTTACGGTGTTATTTTCCATAGTGCACCTCTCATTTTTGATATGTAAGGTGCTGTTTTGCGTTTATTTATTAAGTATGAGGTAATTGCGTGCCCTAAAGGTATCCTCGTGGATGATCTTTCCGCCGTCGATAAGACCTCTGACGGTCATATCGTAGGAGAGGATGAGCGTTTCATTAAGGTGGGCGAGTTTTTCTTCATTCGTCGAATTATCGAAATCGAAATCGAAAAAGTATTCCCTCAGTCTTACGCAGTCCTCGAACGTTCTCGACATATCTATATAGTCCGCAAGGTAGATGAGCTTTTGCTCAATGGCCATATTCTCCTTACCCGTGGTATGATAGCGCACGGCGAGGACTATTTCGGGCACGTCAAGGCTCGGGTACATCTCGGGGATCAGCAATGCGGCGGTGCGTGCGTGGAACGTTTTCGGGGAGCGCAGGTCGCTCTCCCGAACCTCGACGCCGTGCCCCTTGAGGATTTCGACGTGCTGCTCGGTCGTCAGCTCCTTCGTAATATCGTGGAGCAATGCGGCGGCACGCAGCTCGGGCAGGCGTTCGGGTGCGTAAATTTCGCCGAGTCGGCTTGCCATCTTCTCGACCTCAAGGGTATGATTGAGGCGTTTTTCGCTCATTTTCGAGGGCAGGATGTTTCTTATCTCGGAAAGCAGGTTCTCCGCAAGATTATTGTTCATAAAAGCTTACCTCCGTATGCGTATATTTCCGATCGGTGCCTTGGCAATTTTTGATATTTCAATCGAGGTAAAGTCCCTTATCGGCTATATAGCGTGCGACCTTTTCGGGAACGAGGTCTGAGATATCCTCCCCGTTCTTTACCATATTGCGTATCTGCGTGGACGAAAGCTCGATCTCGTCGGTCATAATGCGGCGGCAGATCCTACCGTATTCCCTAAGATATTTGGTATTCTGTCCGACCATTTTATTTTCAAGGAGCTTGTCTCCCTCTCTGCGAACGTAGGTGGGGTAGCAGAGCTTGAATATTTCGTCCGGCTCGGCCCAAGTATCGAGCTTCAGTGCCATATCCGTGCCCATAAGAAGAAACAGTCGGCGGTCGGGACGAGAGAGCTCACGCAGGACGTCTATCTCGCAGAAGCCTTCTCCTCCCTCTATCATCATCTCACTGACGACGACGCCGTCCTCGCCCTCGAAGGCAAGTGCACACATTTTAAGTCTGTGAGCGTCCTCGTCCCCCGTCGTGCGATGCTTATCCGGCGACATATACGTGGGAATGACGAAAAGGTAGTGGAGCTCCATTTGATCCATAAACGCACGTGCGGCGTTTACATGTCCGTTGTGTATCGGAGCAAACGTTCCGATATATATTCCTATTCTCGTAATATCATCCATTGATCGATCCGTCCCTTCTTATTTTAATCAAATTTTAATCAAATTTCTATTCTCTTTTTCGTTTTGCTCTCTCGGTAGAGCACTATTTTACGTCCGACGACCGCAACGGTCTCGGCTTTCGTGCATCTTGCGAGCTCATCGGCTATCTCTCTTGCTCCGAGATCGCACGTTTCGAGCACGGAGAGCTTTATAAGCTCACGTGCCTCGAGTGCGTCAGAGACTGTCCTTACGAGATTTTCCGATATTCCGCCCTTGCCGATCTGCATTATCGGCTGAAGCTGTGATGCCATGGAGCGGAGGGTTGCTCTTTGCTTTGAATTTATCATATTTTCCTCTTGATTTTAATTATTTTCCGTTGCCGAAGCCCTGCTTTGCAAGTATTTCGAGCATTTCGCCGGAATTTCGCGCGACGATCTTAATGCACTTGCCGTAGTCGAGAAAGACCACGAGCACGACATCGTCGGTAACGCTTATCTTCATTACGCTGTTCTTTTTTATTTCGAGCCGCACCGGTCTGCCTCTATCGAAGGAGATGATGAACATCGCCTCCTTTGTTGCCACGACGAAGCACCTTTGAAGTGAGTCGCCGACGACGAGATTTGCCGTTTCGTCAAGCAGGACCTCGCCCTTGATATCTCGGCGGAGCTTTATCAGCTTTCTGTCCGCAAAATACCTCGTGATCGGTATGAGCGTTGCGACGGTGAGCGTCGCTACCGCCGCCGTGAGCACCGCCTCGGGTGTGGTCGCTCCGAGCGAGGCGGAAACAAGGAAGCTGATTATTCCGTTCAGAATACTGAAAACGTAGAGCGCGGGTGTATAGTATCTGTGCATTCTTCTTTTTCCTTTGCGTCTTGTATCGAATAATATCTTAAAGTGTCCGAAAGATCCCGTGCGAGCTTTTCGACCGCACGTGCACGGTGGCTGACGCTGTTCTTTTCGTCGGCGGTCAGCTCGGCGAAGGTCTTTTCGTACTCGGGCAGGTAGAAGAGCGGATCGTATCCGAAGCCGTTTTCCCCACGCTCCTCATCAAGTATGACGCCCTCGCATTCTCCGCTGTCGATGATCTCCGTATACATTTTGTGTCTTTCGGGCAATCTGCAGGCAACCGCACAGACGAATTTCGCCTTGCGGTCGGCAATTCCCTGCATATCGGCAAGGAGCTTTGCGTTATTTTTCTTATCGTTGCCGTGCTCTCCGGCGTAGCGTGCGGAGAATATTCCGGGTGCGCCGCCGAGGGCTTCCACGACAAGCCCCGAATCGTCGCCGATGCCGATATATCCGCTCTTTGCGGCGACACGTGCTTTAATTATGGCGTTTTGCTCGAAGGTTTCGCCGTCCTCGACTATTTCCTCGGTAATGCCGACGTCACGGAGTGTGAGTATTTCGGGGGGATCGTCGGGGAAATATTTTGCAAGGATTGCGGTGAGCTCCTCGATCTTATGTTTATTTTCCGTTGCAAATACTATTTTCATATTCATTCAAACAATGCGCTGACAAATTCCTCAGCACAGAAGGGTTGCATATCATCTATCTTCTCACCGACGCCAATGAATTTAACGGGGATATCAAGCTCCTGCTTGATGGAGAGGACGATTCCGCCCTTTGCCGTTCCGTCAAGCTTATTGAGGACGAGTCCCGTTATTTCGGCGGCGTGCTTAAATTCCTTTGCCTGCAGGACTGCGTTCTGTCCCGTGGTGGCGTCGAGGACGAGGAGATTTTCACGGCAGGCGTCGGGAAGCTCTCTTGAAATAACTCTATTTATCTTTTCAAGCTCGTTCATAAGGTTCTTTTTATTATGAAGTCTGCCTGCGGTATCGACGATGAGAACGTCTGCGCCCTTACTCTTGGTATAGCTTATTGCGTCGTAGACGACGGCGGCGGGATCGCTGCCCTCGCTCTGCTTGACCAGCTCGACCTTCGCTCTGTCGCACCAGACCGCAAGCTGATCTATTGCGGCGGCACGGAATGTATCCGCTGCCGCAACGACGACCTTTTTGCCGTCCTCACGGAGCTTATTCGATATCTTTCCTATCGAGGTGGTCTTACCTGCCCCGTTTACGCCGATGACAAGTATGACGGAGGGCTTGGTATTGAGCGTGAGCGGCTCGCCCTCGCCTATCATATCACGAAGTATCTCCTCAAGCCTTGATTTGACGTCCTCGGGGGTTTTTATCTTTTCGTTTTTTATATCCGCTCTGAGTCTGTCGATTATCTCCTCCGCCGCACCTGCGCCGACGTCGGCACAGATGAGCGTTTCCTCGAGCTCCTCGAGCAGCTCCTCGTCCACCTTGGTGAACGCCTTGAGCATTTGGTCTATGGGGGCGAAGAGTGCGTTTTTCGTTTTCGCAAGTCCTGCCTTAAGCTTATCCAAAAATGCCATCCCAGTCTCCTTCCTTCTTCTTTGCGATATCCGCCACGTTGAGCGAGAGCACCTTGGAGATGCCGTGCTCGGGCATGGTTACGCCGTAGAGGCGGTTGGCGGATTCCATCGTTCCTCTCCTATGCGTGATGAGAATGAACTGCGTGCCGCCGGTATATTTTTTGATATATTCCGAAAATCTCGAGACATTTGCCTCGTCAAGTGCCGCCTCGATCTCGTCAAGTATACAGAACGGCGAGGGGTTGACCTGCAATACGGCAAAGAACAGGGCGATCGCTATGAACGCCTGCTCGCCGCCGGAGAGCTGCATCAGATTTTTGATGATCTTTCCGGGAGGTGCCGCCTTTATCTCTATTCCGCAATTCAGAACGTCGTCGGGATCGGTAAGGCTCAGCTCTGCGTAGCCTCCGCCGAAAAGCTCCACGAACACACGGTTGAAGTTTTCGTTTATCTTATTGAAAGACTCGACGAAGGAGGTCTTCATCTCGGTATCGAGGCGTGAGATTATCTTCTCAAGCTCGGTGCGGGATGCGTTGAGGTCCTCTATTTGAGCACTCATATAGTCGTATCTTTCCTTGACGTCCTTATATTTATTCACGGCGTCGAGGTCGACGTTACCTATGGCACGGAGCTTATTTCTGCACTCGGTCTGGAGCTTGACGACCGTCGGACGCTCCTCTGCGCTTATTTCCTCGTATCCGAGGGCGAGGGCTTGCGCACGGGTGAGCTCATGGTCGTCCCAAAGCTTGCCCGAGAGCTTATCGTACTCGGTCTTAAGGTTATTCAGCTTATTTTCGTTTGCGGTAAAGGCTCTGTAAAGTATCTCCTTCTCGGCACTCTTTTCCTTGATTTTTGCGTTGATTGCGCTGATCTTTCTCTCGTATTCGGTGCCGTTTTCCTCGAGGGAGGCACGCTCGCTATTGAGTCTTGCAAGTGCTTCCTCGCCCGATTTCAGCTCCTCTGCGGCTTCAAGTCTTTCCGCCTCGAGCTGTGCGAGCCTTTCGTTATACTGCTTTGCGTTTTCGTTCTGCGACGCTATATCCGCCTCGATGCTTGCGATATGCTCACGGCTCTTCTCGATGAGGAGATTTTCCGTTTCGATATCCTTTTGGAGCTCGTTTATGCGGATATATATTTTCGTAAGCTCGCCCGAGAGGGCGTCCCTCTCGTCCGCAAGTCCGTTTCTCTCGATATCCTTTTCAAGTCGTAGCTCGCCGATGACGGTCAGCTTTTCCTCGCACGCCTCGAGCTGTCTGTTGAGGCTGACGTAGTCCTCCTCGTACTGCTCTCGCATTTTGGCGATATTATCGTAGTCCCCGCGAAGCTTTTCGGTGAGGGCTCTGTTGGCGTCGAGCTTTGCGTTGATCTGCTGGAGCTTCGTATTCTCGCTGTTCGCCATAAGGGCGATGATCTTCTTTCTGTCCTCAAGTGCGCCGACGTCGGATTCAAGAGCTTCTATTTCTCCCGTCAGCTTGGAATGCTCCGCTCCGAGAACGGAGATGGAGGACTCAAGTCTTGTGCACTCGTCGGTGAGCTTTTTGATCTCTCCGGCACGTGAAAGTATACTCTGCGTATGCTTCACCGAGCCGCCCGTGAACGAGCCGCCGACATTTATCTGCTGACCGTCGAGGGTTATCGCTCTCACGCGGTATTTAAGGCTCTTTGCCATTTCCGTGGCGTTATCTATATTATCAAAGACCGCTATTCTGCCGAGCATATACGAGACGATGTTCATATACTCTCTGTCGGTGCTCACGAGGTCGTCCGCAAATGCGATAAATCCTCGGTACGCCGACGCTTCTCTGAGCTCCTGCGAGATGGTGGGGGCTTTGATGGCGCTGACGGGCATAAAGGTGGCTCTTCCCTGCTCGCTACGCTTAAGTGCGAGCATTGCCGCCTTGGCGACGCTCTCGTTTTCGACGACGATATTCTGCATACCTGCGCCGAGGCTCGTTTCAACGGCGACGACGTATTTTTCGTCAACGGAGATGAGCTTTGAGACCGGTCCGTAGATCCTGCCTATTCCCGTGCCGTCGGGGTTTCTGAGCTTGCCCTCGCTATATGCTTTCATAATATAGCGGACGCTGTTATTATAGCCCTCGAGCTGTTCGTCCATTGCACGGTAAGTATCTATTCTCTGTCTTGTCGAAATGAGGGCAAGCTTTTCGCCCGTGAGGCGTTCGCCGACGCCATCTCTCTCCTGTGTCAGACGTGCGATGCTCTCGCCGAGCTCCGAAAGCTTCCTATCGCTGTTTTCGGTATCCTCGGCATAGCCGTCGAGGGTACGCTGTATCTGCTTTTGGCTTTCGGTGAGCTCTCCATCTATTCTCGAATATTCCTTAAGCTCGGCAAGGAGGGTATCGTTCTTGCCGTCGTCGGTATTTTTGGCGTTTTCGATAACGGAGAGGCGGACGCCGAGCTGTATCTTCTCGCTCTCGAGCGTTTTGATATCTCCGAGAGAATCGGAGAGTCCTCGGTCAAGCTCGGCGATCTTTTTATCAAGTGCGGCGATCCTATCCTCCGTGCTGTCGTGCGCATTAAGGCTCTTGCCTGCCTCGCTCTTTATCTGCTCGATACGGGAAAGGTGGCTCTCGATTTCCCGCTCCTCGCTCTCTGCGGAGGCTTCGAGCTGTGATTTCGTTCTCTCCCCCGTTTCGATAAGGGAGCGGATATGCTCCGCATCGTTTTCGTTCACACGGAAGCCACTCTCGGTCTTATGATTTTTCTCGGTCTGCTCCCTTATCTGCGCAAGGAGCTTTTCCGATTCGTATCTATTGGTTTGAGATGCCTCGGTGAGCTTATCTCTCTGCGCCTCATAGGACGCCACGGCGTCCTCTGCGGCGGTGAGCTCGAAGCTCGACTGCTTATAGAGCATCTCTATTCTCGCTATGTCGTTTCTGTATCTCTCGGTATCGAAGAACCAGAGCTGAACGTCCGCCTTTTTCTTCGCCTCGAGAAGCTCGATGGCACGCTTTGCCTTCTCCGCTTCCTTTTCGAGAGGTCCGACCTGTGCGCTTATTTCAAGGAAAATATCGTTGACACGAGTCATATTTTCCTCGGTCTGAGCAAGCTTTCTCTCGGCTTCCGTCTTTTTATGGCGGAATTTCGCAATTCCCGAGGCGTCCTCGAAGATGCTTCTTCTCTCCTCGCTCTTTCGGGAAATGATCTCGGCGATCTTGCCCTGACCGATTATGGAATAGCCCTCGCGTCCGATACCCGTATTCATAAAGAGCTCGTAGATATCACGAAGTCTGACGGGGCGTTTATTTATAAAATACTCGCTCTCGCCCGAGCGGTAGTAGCGGCGTGTTACGACGACCTCGTCGTAGGGGGCGTCAAGCTTATTCTCGGGATCGGTATTATCAAAGGTTACGGAGACCTCGGCAAAGCCCATCGGCTTTCTGCTATCCGCTCCGCCGAAGATGACGTCCTCCATCTTATTCGAGCGCAGGCTCTTTGACGAGATCTCGCCGAGAACCCAGCGCATAGCGTCGGAAATATTAGATTTGCCGCTTCCGTTAGGTCCGACTATGACCGTTGCGCCGTGCTCGAACGTGAGCTTGGTCTTATCGGGGAAGGATTTGAATCCTTGCATTTCAAGGCTTTTTAAGTACAATGCTTTATCCTCCTTTTCATGGGCAGGGTAAATTTACGCTTTAATTTATCTTATTTTTATATTATACCGCAAAAGTTCGTTTTTTTCAAGGACTTTTACGCTCTTTATTCCGTATTTTGTGCAGATTTTTGCGATATTTGCACGTTTTTGACCTATTATTTTCGAGGTTTCGCCCACAGGGCACTCTATGATGAGGGTATCAACCCCGCAGAGAGCTTTTTCCGCATCTAACTTTTCGCAGACGAGGTCGAAATAGAGTGCGCTCATCGCCAGCTCGCCGATAGCCGGGTGGCTTGCTCCGCCTGCGACGAGGGTTGGATCTGTCAGGCTCTCGCCCGAGCAAAGTCCGACTCTTATACAGGGCACGCCGTGCTCGGTAAAGACACGGAGGGCGTTCTTCGTTCGCTCGACGGCGTCGTCGGTATCAAGTGGGGTATACTCCCCTCGCTTCAGCATTTCGGCAAGCTCGGTTTCGTAAAAGACGACGGTGGGGTATATTCTCGCCCCGTCCGCACCGAGCTCACAGATTCGTTTTGCGGTCGAAATTTCCTTTTCATTCGTCGATCCGGGCAGTCCTATCATCATCTGCCCGACAAGCTCGAATCCTCTTTTCTTAATGAGTCGGCAGGCTCTTTCCGCCTGCTCGGCGGTATGCCCTCGGCGGCTTGCCGAAAGTACTGCGTCGTCCATGCTCTGCAGTCCGAGCTCCACCGTTTTGACGGAATATTTTGCAAGTATATCAAGTATTTCGTCGTCTATGTAATCGGGGCGTGTGGAGAGGCGGATGCTCTGCACCCTGCCCTCGTTTATATAGCTCTGCGCTATATCGAGCAGCTCTCGCATAAGCCCACGGTCTATTCCCGTAAAAGAACCTCCGAAAAAGGCTATTTCGATATTATCGTCCTCCTCTGAGGTGGAGAGCACGATTTCTATATCCCGTCTTACCGACGAGATATCAAAGCTCATTCTTCCCGAGATGGAGCGTTGGTTGCAAAAAACGCACATATTCGGGCATCCGAGGTGTGGGATGAAGATAGGTATATTTATATGTCGCATCGTTTTTCTTCCTCCGTATTTTCCGTAAAAAAGGCAAAGAGGGGGATCGGGCGCAAGTGCGTCCGATTCCCGTCCCCTCAAAGCTCGCCGAAGAGCGCAAGCGCTTCACGCGCGGCGTTTTGCTCCGCCTCGCGCTTACTGCTGCCCACTCCTCTGCCTATTATGTTTGAATTCATTCTCGCCTCGACCTCGAAGATCTTCTCGTGGTCCGGTCCTCTCGACGCCACGGTAACGTAGGTGAGGGAATCCTCGCCGGACTGCTGTATCATCTGCTGGAGCTCGGATTTATAGTCCTTGACGACGTTTCCGCTCTCCCAAGCCTTAAGCTCCTTTTCGAAAAAGGGGTAGACGAGGTTGAAAATTATCTCGAATCTGTACGGATCGCCGTCCTGATAGATCGCACCGATCACGGATTCAAAGGTATTTTCGAGCAGGCTCTTACGCTCACGTGCTCCGCTCTTTTCCTCGCCGTTGCCGAGGTAGAGGTATGTGCCGAGGTCAAGCTCTCTTGCGTAGGACGAGAGTGCGTCTCGACAGACTATTACCGCACGGCGACGGGTGAGCTCGCCCTCGGGGTAGGTGGGGTATTTATTGAAAAGATAATTTGCGGCACTTATCGAGAGGACGCTGTCGCCGAGAAATTCAAGGCGTTCGTTGCACTCGACATTTCTTCCTCTGAGCTTCAGCTCATTGGAATACGAGGAGTGAGTAAGTGCCGTCTTAAGATAGCCGATATTCTTAAATTTGTAGCCGAGCTTTGCCTCAAGCTCGGAGAGATTCTTATTCTGCATAGCCTTACGACCTCCGTTCTTATTTTTTGAAAATTATTGCCTATCAAGCGTTTCGAGCGTTTTCACCACTCCGTCGATGCTCTCAAGGGCACGGGCGGCTATTTGCTCGTTCTTTGCGGTCTTGCCGCCCTTGACCTTATAGCCGAGGGGCTTGACTATTCCGAAATTTGCGTTCATCGGGACGAATTTGCCAGTGCTTCCCCTCTCGACGTAGGCAGCCATTGCTCCGATTACCGTTTCCTCGGGAAATTCCACGCTTTCCCTGCCCTGTGCACGCATTGCGGCGCAAATTCCGGCAACGAGTCCCGAGCCTGCGGATTCTATATATCCCTCGACGCCCGTCATCTGACCTGCGAAGAACACGTTGGGACGGCTGAGCATTGAATAGTCCCTTGCGAGAAATCCGGGGGAATTGAGGTAGGTATTTCTATGCATTATTCCGTATCTGAGAAATTCGGCACCCTCAAGTCCGGGGATCATTCTGAAAACTCTTCTCTGCTCGGGGAATGCGAGGTGAGTTTGGAAGCCGACGATATTATACATCGTGCCCTCAACGTTTTCCTTGCGGAGCTGAACCACGGCAAAGGGCTCTTTTCCCGTTTTGGGATCGGGGAGTCCGACGGGCTTGAGCGGTCCGTAGCAGAGCGTATCGTAGCCTCGGCGAGCCATTACCTCGACGGGCATACAGCCCTCGAAAACGTTGAGCTTTTTCTGCGCCTCACGATCGAAATCCTTTATCTCCGCTTCCCTTGCGCCGACGAGCTCACGGTAAAATGCGTCGTACTGCTCGTGCGTCATGGGGCAATTTATATAGTCCGCATCGCCCTTACCGTAACGGGAGGCGAAGTAGGCGATATTCATATCAATGCTCGAAAAATCGACGATGGGGGCGGCGGCGTCGAAGAAATGAAGTCCGCTACAGCCGAGCTCCCTTTCCATATATTCCGCCATGGCGTCGCTCGTGAGAGGTCCTGTGGCGATGACGGTTATCTCATCGGGATCTATACTGCTTGCCTCTCGAAATTCGAGCTCTATATTGGGGTTATTTTTGATTCTTTCGGTGATATAGTCGGAGAATTTTTCCCTATCGACCGCAAGAGCCGAGCCGGCAGGGACCTTCGTCGCCTCCGCCGCTTCCATTATCAGCGAGCCGAGGCGGCGCATCTCCTCCTTAAGAAGCCCGACGGCGTTGGTCGTGCTGTCGGAGCGAAGCGAATTTGAGCAGACGAGCTCCGCAAAGCCCTCGCTGTGATGGGCGGGGGTATATTTATTCGGCTTCATCTCGACGAGCCTTACACGGACGCCTCGGCGTGCTATCTGCCACGCCGCCTCGCATCCTGCAAGTCCTGCGCCGAGGACCGTTACGCAAGCATCGTTACTCATTGTCATCACTCTCCGCACCCTTCGCCTCGGTCGCTCTCTTATAGCCGCACGATTTATTTCCGCAATAGAGCATATTCTTGCCCTTCTTTGCAAAGAGCATTCCGCCGCAATCGGGGCATTTTTCGTCGGTGGGCATATCCCAGCTCGAAAAATCGCACGTGGGGTAATTTTCACAGCTGTAGAAGGCGTTTTTCTTCTTACCGTATCTCGTAACGAGCTTTCCGCCGCACTTGGGGCACGGGGTGGGAAGCTCCTTGGAGCGTGTTTTTATAAAGGTGCATTCGGGGTACTTGGAGCACGCCCAGAACGTTCCGTAGCGGCTTGTGCGCAGCACCATATCCGCACCGCACCTCTCGCACTTGGGAGCAGGGGTATTATCCGTATTTTCCGCACCGTCGCCGCTCTCGTTTGCGTTTTGCTCGGTGGCAAGGGGCTTCGTATTACGGCAGGTGGGGAAATTGGGGCAGGCGGCAAATTTGCCGAAGCGTCCCGTTTTAACTATCATTTTTGCGCCGCACTTCTCGCAGATCATATCCGTTTCCTCGACGGGCACGGATATTTCGGCAGAGCCTATTCTCTGCTCGGCACTCTCGAGGTCGCCCTTGAATTTGCCCCAGAAGGTATTCAGAAATTCGATATAGTCAAGCTCGCCCGATTCGATCCTATCAAGTCCCGTTTCGAGATTTGCGGTGAAGCGGTAGTCGACGATATCGCCGAAGTTCTCTTCCATTATTTTGGTGGTGAGGATACCGAGCTGTGTGGGCACGAGTGCCTTTCCGTCACGGCTGACGTAATCCCTTGCGATTATCGTCGTGATTATGGGGGTATACGTGCTCGGTCTGCCTATTCCCTTTTCCTCGAGGAATTTGATGAGCGTTGCCTCGGTATATCTCGGGGGTGCTTCGGTAAAGTGCTTTTCGGGATCTATCGAGGTGAGCTTCAGGCTCTCGCCCTCTTTGAGCTCGGGGAGCTTAATATCCTTGACGGGTGCGAGCTCCTCGCCGCCCCTCTGCTCCTCGGTAGCCTCATAGACTGCCATATAGCCTCCGAATGCGACGCTGTATCCGCTCGCACGGAATATGCATCCGCCGCTCTCAAAATCCGCACTCACGGTATTGAGCCTTGCGGACTGCATTTGAGATGCTACGAATCTCTCCCAGATGAGCTTATATAGCTTATACTGGTCGGAGGTGAGGGATTTCTTTATTCTTATCGGGGTGAGCTCGGGATCTGACGGTCTGATCGCCTCGTGGGCATCCTGCGCTCCCTTGCCCGTTTTGAATTTTCTCGGGGTTGCGGGGACGTATTCCTTACCGTATTTTTCGGCAATAAAGGCTCTTGCCGCCGTCTGCGCCTCCTCGGAAACTCTGAGAGAGTCCGTTCTCATATAGGTTATAAGACCTCTGACGCCGCCGAGCTCCGTGCCGAGATTTATGCCCTCGTAAAGCTCCTGTGCGACCTTCATTGTTCTTGCGGAGCGGAAGCCGAGCTTATTTGCCGCCTCCTGCTGCATCGTGGACGTGGTAAAGGGCGGTGCCGGGGCTTTCTGCTTTTCAGCCCTCTTGACGCTTGCGACGTGCATCTCTCCGGTACTTGCTCTCCTTACGATATCAAGTGCCGCCGACTCGTCGGGTATTCTTACTCTGCCCCTCCCGTCGCCCCAAAATCTTGCGCAGAAGCTTACGCCCTCGGCGTTCTCGAGATTTGCCTCGATCGTCCAATACTCCTCGGGGGTGAAGGCGTTTATCTCGTTCTCACGCTCGACGATTATTCTCGTTGCGACGGACTGCACTCTGCCTGCGGAAAGTCCGCTCTTGACGGTCTTCCAAAGCAGGGGGCTGATCTTATAGCCGACTATTCTGTCAAGCAGGCGGCGTGTTTGCTGAGAATTTACGAGGTCCATATCAATGTTTCTCGGCTCTTTTATCGACGCCTTGACTGCGGTGGGGGTTATTTCGTTAAAGCTTACTCGGAGGGTATTCTCCACGGGAATGCCCAAGACATTCGACAAATGCCACGCTATCGCCTCGCCCTCACGGTCGGGGTCGGTTGCGAAAAACACTTTTTTTGCGCCCTTTGCTTCCTTTTTTATTTCCTTGATAAGGTCGCCCTTACCTCTGATATTTATATAATGTGCGTCAAATCCGTTCTCGATATCTATACCGAGAGTGCTTTTCGGAAGATCGCGAAGGTGTCCCTTTGACGCTACCACCTTATAATTCGAGCCGAGATATTTCTTTATCGGTCCGACCTTGGTGGGAGACTCCACAATGACCAGATTTGCCATACTTTTTTCCTTTCGTTGGTTATTTTCTTATGTACATTCCGCCGGGGAGCGAATATATGAGCCCCTTGATCTCAAGTATCGTGAGCGATGCCATGAGTGCTCCGACGGGGTAGCCGAGCGTGCTGAGCTTATCGAGCGTTACGGGACGGTCGCAGGGGAGCTCGTCGAATATTTTTCTCTGCTCCTCGGTAAGCGTTGAGAGGACGCTCTCGTCGGGCGTGCTCGGTGTGCTTTCCTCACTGACCTTTTCCTTGCTCTGCACTTTGCTCTCGCCGAGCTTTTTTATCTTCGGCACGGCATAATAGTCGCTGTTCTGCTCGGCGTTATTATTGAGCTGATCGTTAAGCTTCTTAAGGAGCGACGCAGGCGTTCCCTGAGAGCCCTTGCCGTGGCAATTTGCGGATATTCCGAGGTCAAACAACACATTCGTATCAAGCTCGGAGGACGCATGCACTCTGCGGAGCTTCATGGGATCGACCTTTCCGGATCTGCTCTCGAAATAGTAATCGAGAATATCCTCTGCGCAGGTTACGGCGAGTGCGCCGTTCTTGATGAGGTCGTTCGGCCCTTCGCTCATCGGCTCTTCGATGCTTCCGGGTAGGGCGTAGACCGCTCTTGACTGCTCGGCGGCGTATTCTGCGGTTATAAGTGCTCCGCTACTCTTTGGGGCTTCGATGACGAGTGTGCCCTCGCTGAGTGCGCTGATTATCGAATTTCGCTCGGGGAAATGATTTTTATACGCCGGAGAGCCGGGGTGGTATGCGGTGATGACCGCTCCGTGCTCGCAGATCGCCCGACGAAGTCTTCTATGCTGTTTCGGATAGATCACATCTATTCCGCAGCCGAGGACGGCGATGGTCGTGCCGCCTGCGCCCACAGCACCCGCATGTGCGACGGAATCTATACCGAGTGCCATTCCGCTGACGACGACCGCACCTGCGGCGGCAAGCTCATAGGATATTTTATACCCGGAGCGCATTCCGTATTCGGTCATTTTTCTCGTTCCGACGACGGAGACGCAGAGCTTATTATTGAGGTTCGGGATATTGCCCATATAGTAGAACAGGACGGGCGGCTTTTTTATCTCCTTAAGAGAATCTGGGTAATAGGGATCGGCGTAGGTTATTATGCCGACCTTATTTTCCTTACACCAGCTCCATATTGATGTTGCCTCGGCAAGGTCCTTATCGAGCAGGAGCTCCGTTTGCCGTATATTAAGGCAATCCGCACTCTCAAGCTCGTCCCTTTCCGCTCTGTAAACGAGGTATGCCGAGCCCTCGAAGCTCTCGAGAAGTCTTTGGAAGGTCGAATTATGGTTTCCGAGCTTTAGGGAGAGCCATATCCAATAGAGGACATCGGATCTTTTAGTCGAATCGTTTTTCATAAATCCACCTCTCAATGCTTACGGCGTCCGCCGAGCTCCCACATACAGACCGCCGCGGCGACTGCCGCATTCAGCGATTCCGCACCCTCACTCATCGGTATGAGAAGGCACGTATCGCACGCATCCATCGTTTCCCTTGAGAGTCCGTGCCCCTCGTTGCCGACGAATATTGCGGTCCTTTCAGGCAGATCGGCAGAGCCGAGCAAAATTGCGTCCTTATGCAATGCGGCGGCGCAGGTATACGTTCCGAGATCTTTCAGCTCCTTTACAAGCCCGGGAATACTCGGGGTAACGATAATATTTTGTGTAAACAGTGCGCCCATTGCGCCTCTGACCGTTTTCGGATTATAGAGGTCGGCGCAGTCGGTGCTGAACACGAGCGTATCTATGCCGAAGGCGTCGGCGGTGCGTATTACCGTGCCGATATTGCCTGCGTCCCTGACGCTTTCGAGGACGAGGGCGGTATTGCCCGTTCGCTCCGCCGCCTCCCTTACGTCAAGCTCCGAGATATTCGGCAGCTCCGCACAGACGGTTACGATGCCCTCGGGGGCGTTTTCCTCCGTTATCCTCTCAAATGCCGGATCGGCGAGGATATAAAGGGAAGCGTTCGTTCCGCTCTCCTCGACCGTGGGGCAGAGGCGTTCCTTTACGCTCTCACGGACGAAAACGTATTTTACGGGTGCGCTTCTTTTTATAGATTCGGAGAAAAGCTTGATTCCGTCGAGGCGGAAAAGTCCCTGTTCTCTTCTGTATTTTTTATCCTTGAGCTTTGAGATATTCACCACGAGAGGGTTCGATCTCGACGATACATACTGCCATTTTTCAGCCATTTTACGCACCTCCTCCAAATAAACATATATGACAAAAACCCGGTTGACCGGGTTTTTGATCTTTGATTAAAGAGCCGCCTTAGCCTGCTCGACGAGTGCCGCAAACGCTGCCTTATCGTTTACTGCGAGCTCTGCGAGCATCTTTCTGTTAAGGTCAATACCCGCTTTTTTAAGTCCGTGCATGAACGTAGAATAGTTGATGCCGTTTACCTTTGCCTGTGCATTGATACGAGCGATCCAGAGAGAACGGAAATCTCTCTTCTTGAGCTTTCTGCCTGCGAAGGCATAGTTGCCGCTCTTCATCACTGCCTGCTTAGCCATCTTGAAGTGCTTGGATTTTGCTCCCCAGTAGCCCTTTGCGGCCTTAAGAACTTTATTTCTTCTCTTGCGCGTCATCATTGCGCCCTTAACTCTTGCCATTTTTCTATCCTCCTGTTATATCCTTGATTATTTCTGAATGAGTGTTCTGTAATTAGCTGCCATAGCCTCGCTGAGGTATGCGCCGCCGCGTCCCTGTCTGAGTGCCTTACCGCTCTTCTTTCCGGTCTTATGACGGCGGAAGCAGTGGCTGAGCTTTACCTTGCCCGTTCCGGTTACAGAAAATCTCTTAGAGGAAGCCTTATGTGTTTTGATCTTTCCCATTGTTTTATCTCCTTTGTATTCGTCCGCTCTCGCGGAGGTTATTTTTATCTTTGCGGGGCGAACCCCAAATTTACGGTTTTATTTTTTGATCGGCGAGATGACCATACTCATTATTCTGCCGTCAAGCGTGGGCTTCTTATCGACCGTTCCGAGTTCCTCGCAGGCAATGCGGAATTTTTCGAGTATCTCTGCGCCCATTGCGGTATGTGCCATTTCCCTGCCCTTAAATCTGAGGGCTACACGGACCTTATTGCCGCTCGAGAGGAATCTGTGCGCATGCTTGAGCTTGGTTTCGAAGTCGTGCGTATCAATGCGGCAGGAAAGCTGTATTTCCTTGACCTCGACGGTCTGCTGCTTCTTCTTCGCTTCCTTCTCCCTTTTCTCACGCTCAAAGCGATATTTTCCGAAGTCCATGATTTTGCAAACGGGGGGATTTGCGTCTGCGCTCATAAGAACGAGATCCATGCCGCCGCTGTATGCGGTCTTAAGTGCCGAGTCGGTGCTCATTATGCCGAGCTGCTCTCCGTTTGCGCCGATCAGTCGGATCTCCTTTGCGTCGATCTGTTCGTTGATCAGCATATCTTTCGTGTTAGCTATGGGTAAACACCTCCAAAAAGAAAAGTCGTGCGCAAACACCCGCACGACACGACGCCGCTCTGCGGCTCACGATCGAAAATATCAACGCCTGCGCACCTATATGGCAGGGTGAGAACGGGGTGTTCTGCTTCATTACTTGCCTATTTTACCACAAGAGCGGCGGTTTGTCAAGTCCTTTTATTAAAAAAATTTCTTTTTTTATTCGGGATATTTTTTCGCTTCCCGACTTGAAAATGTGTGCGTTTTATGATAGAATGATTAAAGAATTTTTTATCACGGAGATTTTAATGCAAGACCTTAAGGAAAGATATCTCGGGGCGAAAAGAGCCCTTTTCAACATAGCCTACGGCGATTTGAATTCAATGCAGAGGCGTGCGGTATTTGCGGCGAACGGTCCTTTGCTCGTGCTTGCGGGTGCGGGCAGTGGCAAGACGACGGTGCTCGTCCGCAGGATCGCTTACATAATTAAATACGGAAACGCTTACGAGAGCGACGCCGTGCCCTTTGACATCTCGGAGGGCGAGGTTGCGTCCCTCGAAGCCCTTGCCGCACGTGCGACACGTGAGGAGGCGGAGGCGGTGCTCTCTCGCTTTACCTGCGATCCCTGTCCGCCGTGGCGGATGCTCGCCATTACCTTTACTAACAAGGCGGCAGGCGAGATACGCTCCCGTATAAACGCCCAGCTCGGCGAGGGGGGCGGTGCGGAGCAGATTCTTTCGGGCACGTTCCACTCGGTTTGTCTGAGAATTCTGAGGGTTCACGGAGAAGCTATCGGCTACGGAAGAAATCTTTCGATATACGATCAGGACGACAGCAAGAAGGCTCTCAATTCCTGTATGAAGGATCTGAATATTGACGCAAAGATGCTTCCCGTCAAATCCGTGCAGAACGCCATTTCCCGTGCAAAGGACAGGCTGCTCACGCCGGCGGATTTTGCGGCGGAGGCAGGAAACGATTACAGGATGCGGCAGATAGCGAGGATATACGAGCTTTACCAGCAGAGGCTCACCGCCTCACAGGCACTCGATTTCGACGACATAATCATGCAGACGGTTCTCCTTTTGAGAAAAGAGCCGGAGATACTCAAATATTATCAACAACGCTTCCGCTACGTTTGCGTTGACGAGTATCAGGACACGAACGAGGCGCAATTTGCGCTCACGGAGCTGCTTTCGGGCGGCTACGAGAACATTATGGTGGTCGGCGACGACGACCAGAGCATTTACCGCTTCAGAGGTGCGACGATCGAGAACATTCTCGGCTTTGACAGAGTTTTCCCGACGGCGAGGACGATAAGGCTCGAGCAGAATTACCGCTCGACGCAGAACATACTTGATGCGGCGAACGCCGTTATCAGCCACAACACCGGCAGAAAGGGCAAAAATCTTTGGACGAACGCCGGTGCAGGCTCTCGGATACACGTGAAAAAGGTATTCGATCAGAACGAGGAGGCACGTTATATTGCCGACAAGATCGCACTCTCCGTGAGCCGAGGGGCGTCGTTCCGTGATTTTGCCCTGCTCTACAGAAACAACGCACAGTCGAGCACGCTTGAGCGCACATTCGCAAAGAGCGGTATTCCCTACCGCATCATCGGCGGCGTGCGGTTCTCCGACAGAAAAGAGATCAAGGACATCGTGGCGTATCTTCAACTGATACAGAACCACAACGACGACGAGCGTCTTATTCGAATAATCAACGAGCCGAAGCGCAAGATCGGCGACAAAACTCTCGAGGGCGTGCGTGCCATCGCACGTGAGGAGGGCGTTTCGATGTTTCGGGTGATCGAGCGTGCGGATTCTTACGTCGCTCTTTCGAAAAGTGCGGAAAAGCTTATGGAATTTGCACACCTGATCAATTATTTCACCTCGCTTATCGGCACTATGTCGCTTGAGGCGTTCATCTCCAACGTGATGGAGAAGAGCGGCTATCGGCGGATGCTGGAGCTTGCAGGTCCGGAGGAAAAGGATCGGCTCGAGAACCTTGACGAATTTCTCAGCGGCGCTATCGAATACGAGAGCAGCTACGTCGACGACGGCACTTATTCGAGTGCGCTTGAGGGCTTTATGGAGGAAACGAGCCTCGTTGCCGATGTCGATCGCTACGACGAAAGTGCGGATGCGGTCGTCCTGATGACTGCGCACAGTGCGAAGGGGCTTGAGTTCCCTTACGTCTTCATTCCCGGTATGGAGGAGGGCATCTTCCCCTCGATGCAGTCGATTACCGCATCAAATGCGGAGCTTGAGGAGGAGCGGCGGCTCGCTTACGTTGCGATAACCCGTGCGAAGCGGGAGCTTTTCATCGTTCACACAAATCAGAGAATGCTATACGGAAAAACGCAGTTCAATCCCGTCTCCCGTTTTCTTTCGGAAATTCCCGAGGAGCTTATCGAGCGTGAAAGCTCGCCCTACGACAGACAGCCGAGGCAGGCTTCCGCTATGGGTACGCACCAAAGACCGAAGCCGGCTTACGATACGCTCACGATCGGCGCAATTCCCCACGCACCGAAGGCAGCGACTGCCGGCAAGGAGGTCTTCGAGGTCGGCGACAGAGTGCGCCACGCAACGTTTGGGGACGGCGACGTCATCTCCGTCAAGCGTATGGGCGCAGATCTCCTCTACGAGATCATCTTCGACCGTGTCGGCACGAAAAAGCTCATGGCAAGCTACGCAAGGCTTAAGAAGATTTGAATGTAAAAATGTA
>CAZONA010000005.1:0-51228 GCA_964581025.1 uncultured Lachnospiraceae bacterium | reverse complement strand
TTTTTTCCTCGCAGCGTATATAAAAAGCAAGCTTGGAGGAGAGCTGCCCGAAGTGCCTTATTATGAGGAGCGATTCGATGAAGAATATGATGAAGATTCATACTTCGATGATGAGGATATGTATCCGGAAGAGCGTATATATAAAGAAAGACGGCGTGAGGAAATGCGGTTTGCGAGGCTTTTAGCTGAAGCTTTTGTAGTGGTTGGAGAAAGCGAGAGCGACGTAACGCTTGAAATGATCCGAAGTGAGCTTTTGAAATCTCACGAATATAAATTGAGCCATTTCTATATTTTGCTTGGTGCTACCGGTGGATGTCTCGATGACGAATATCTTTGCTTGAACAAAAGGTCGGGGGATACTTATTCGAAGGTTTTCAAATCCGGATCCCCGTATATAAAGTTTCTTCACATTCATTACGATAACTCTGAATATGCGGAGAACGTTTCTGATCTTGTTAATCTTGTTGATGCGAAAATAGAAAATAATACTCACATCAAGTGGGAGAACGGTTGTATAATAAGAACGTCCGATAACGCCTTACTTCGCGGTACGGCAAATAGCGTTATTCCGCCTTATGTAAAAGCAATAGAACGCAATGCATTTTACAATTGCGGTGATCTGAAAAAAATTGAAATACCGAATACTGTCGAAAGCATTGCCGAGGGGGCATTTTCCGACTGCCCTTCATTGAAATACAATGAATACGACAATGCATATTACCTTGGTAATAGTACTAATCCTTATTTAGCATTGGTAAGAGTTAAGAATAAGGAAATAGAAAGCTTCAATATTAATTTGAATACCAAGATAATAGATGCCGGTGCATTCTGCGCTTGTGAAAAATTGACAAGTGTTGTAATACCGAGCAGCGTGGTAAGTATATCTTACGGTGCATTTGGATTTTGCTCTGCATTAAAGAACGTAACGATCGGGGAGAACGTAATGAATATAGGAAATCTGGCGTTCTGGTGTTGCAGCTCCTTGATTAATATAAAAATACCAAATAGCGTAACAAGCATAGGCGAGTGTGCGTTTTGGGGCTGCACTTCGCTAAGGAGGGTAACCATCGGAAACGGGGTAATAGAAATAGGCGACGGCGCATTCGAAAACTGTCCATCTCTAAAATCCGTAACCATCCCCAAAAACGTTAAGCGCATAGAGGGAAACGCCTTTGATTCGGGCACGAAGCTTATTTTCAATCCAAACAAGAAAGCGAAAATCTCGCCGAGAAATCCTTTTCGACTACTTAAAAGAGATGGTAAATAAACTGTCAAATATCAAAAATCACCCCCGAAAGCTCGCTTTCGGGGGTGATTTTGTACAACATCCAACTCTTACGGCGATTAGATTGACTTTTTCATTTTTCGTGTTACAATGGTATTGGAAGGGGAAAAATATCGCCCGACTCGTGTTCGTGATGCCTCGACCGAGGGGCAATTATTCCCCAAAACTATAAAGGAGGTGTATAAGACTGCCCACTCAAAAATGAAAGGAGAGTAGAAACATGAAAAAAATTTTTTCGGAATCATTCAAGTCGTATTACCGTGCTGTATTTGACGGCTTGTATGATTTGGAGCAGCGCAAAAGCCTGCTCGGACTTATTTTGAGATCGGAGGGAATATTCCCCGAGAGCGATGAATACAGGTCGGCGTTCTGCGCCGCATTTGACGTCATCGAGTCGGAGGGAATAGACCGCAGCCTTAGCTCGGCTCGCAACTTCTTGCTCATCTGCAGCCTTGACAACACGGAGGACGATAATATCATCCTTAAGTGTGCGGCTGAGGAGCTTGAGAAGGTGCTTTCCGAGAACGGTATCCGCAATCTCGAGCTTGAAAACATCTCTGCTGTTATCAACAAACCCCCTAAGAACGATTCGGAACGCTTGAGCAGAGCATTTAAGCAGTATTCGCTCGGAAATGTAGAGGGAGCACTCGAGGACCTCGAGCTTCTCGCACGTATAGGATCCATACGTGCCGTTAAGCTGCTCGGTGCGATCTGTCTTGAGATAGGGAACAAGGAGAGAGCGTATTACAGCTTTTCCCTTGCGGAAAGCATCTATCGCAGCTGCCTCGGGTGGAGCGTACCGACCTACGTTTCAAGCACTCTGAACGGTCTGCGTCCGTCCGTTTTCGGAGAAAGACTTGATGAGCTTGATATGCAGGTCGAAAATGCGATTCGATTTATTATGAAGCACGAACGCCAGATAGGCTTCGTTTGATGATTTAACAGGAGGGAATTATTCATGAAAAAAAGCTTTTTAACTAATTTTAACGTTGCAAACCACGAAGCGTTGGAGCTCGTGAAATGTGAGCCCGGAAAGGACATAAAGGGCGGAGTTTGGACTGATATTCAGGGCATAAGAACGCTTGATTCCGACAATATCGGATTCGTCGAATATTTCGACGGCGAAAATATTTTGATGACCAAGTATTCTCATAACCTTCTCGTCGGTGCGACCGGTAAGGGCAAGAGCTACGTTTACATTATGAACCAGCTTGAGCTGCTTTCCCGTCTGCCCGATGACAAAAAGCCGAGCTTCATCGTTACCGACACGAGCAAGGGTATGATATACAGAAATCTTTGCGGAGTTCTCGAGGCGAGAAATTATAAGATCAAGATATTTGACTTTTCAAGACCTTATAGGTCAAACCCCTTCAATCCTCTTCAGACCATCTACGAGAATTATCATAGGTATCTCAATATATCCTATCTCATATCGAAGAATAAGGTGGGAAGGACCTTTGACGGAAGAAAATACAGTACCTTGCGAGAGGCTGCGGAGGCGGCAAGGGAGGAGAGAAATCGCCTTATATCCAAGGTATCGAAGCTTGTGCAGGATTTTGCCACCGTTTTGATTCCTTCTACCGATCCCAAGGATGCAAGCTGGGTATCGGGAGCGAGAAACTTCTGCACGGGCGTGATCTGGATGATGCTCCTCGAGTCTGCGGAGCCTAATACGAGAATGACCGTGGATAACTTTACGATAAGCAACCTCGCAAGGCTGGTGTTCCATAACGACAACGATTACAGAGATCTCTTGACTCTTCTCGAGCGTTATAAGAGTGATCTTTCCGTCCAGCAGGCGATCAATATCGTCGGAATGAACGCCAAGGTTACTCGCGACGGATATACTGCGAGCATGACGTCAAAGCTCGGGGAGTACCTGACCGAGAATATTCTCGCAATGACCGCAAGCGACCGTGAGTCGGATATCATATCCACCGTTCACAGCGACGAGCCCTATGCGATATTCATCGTAACGGACGAAAGCTGCAACTGTACCAATAGTATTTGTTCGATGCTCATAGATCAGCTGCTTGGCGAGCTTACGGATATATGCAAGAAGAGGAACGAAAATGCACTTGACCGCGACGTCTTGATCCTTGCGGATGAGTTTTGTAATATGCCCAAAATGCCGAACTTCGTAAATCAGATAACCACTCTTCGCTCGAGGAGAATTTATATGATGCTTGCCCTTCAGTCAATGCATCAGCTTGATATGGTCTACGGCGAGGACGTGAGAAAGACGATAGAGATAAACTGCGATACACAGCCCTTTCTCGGCTCAAATAACTATGAGACGAACGAGGCGTTCGTTAAGAACATGGGCTCTACCATCGGCACGGAAACAACGGCAAATACGGATAATAGAGGAGAGCTCTCCGTGCATCAGTCGTCCGTTGACGTATCCCTTATCAGAATGAGCGACCTTGCGGCGTTGCAGCTCGGCGAATTTTACGTCAAGCGTAATCCGCAAAGGCTCAAAACGTATATGCTCCCGTATTTCAAGCGCACCGACGTTCCGCCGGCTATTCCGCTTGAAAGCGTTCCGTTCAGAGATTATATCTCGAGTATGTATGTCTACGACATAGAGAAGAGCTTGGATGAGGCAAGAGCACTGTCCAAATCGACAAAGACGGACTTCGATTGGTTTTAATTGAATAAAGTAAGATCAGTGCGCCTCGGGGTAACCCGAGGCGTATCTGTTTTGCCCCAAATCCCCCGATTTTCCTTGCGAGGAGTGCAAATATGGGGTGCGGCATTTGTGAAATATCACCAAAAAGGAAAAAATGTGTCAAAAATATAAAAAAAGCACTTGAAAAAGCGGAGATTTCGTAATATAATAACAATGTATGAGTATGCCTGTTATTATCGGGGCAGTCCATAACGTTTATGAAGGGAGACTTTGATATGTTTAAGAAAAAAGAGTGTGTAGCCATGCTGCTTGCGGGCGGACAGGGCTCACGACTTTACGCACTTACCAAAAAGACCGCCAAGCCCGCAGTTTCATTCGGTGGAAAGTTCAGAATAATAGACTTTCCGCTTTCCAACTGCATAAACTCGGGCGTCGACACCGTGGGTGTCCTTACGCAATACCAACCCCTCGTTCTCAATGAATACATAGGAAACGGACTTCCGTGGGATCTTGACAGAACCTACGGCGGCGTTTCGATCCTTCCCCCGTATCAGGGGCACGACGGTGCGGACTGGTACAAGGGAACTGCCAATGCGATATATCAGAATATCGAATTTATCAAGAGGTATCAGGCGGAGTACGTCCTCATCCTCTCGGGCGACCACATTTACACTATGGACTACGCAAAAATGCTCGAGTACCACAAGAAGCGGGGTGCGGATTGCACCATCGCCGTGCTCAAGGTACCGATGGAGGAAGCGAGCCGCTTCGGAATCATGAGCGTTAATCCCGACGATTCGATATATAAATTCACCGAAAAGCCGAAGCAGCCGGACAGCGACCTTGCGTCGATGGGAATATACATTTTCTCGGCTGAAAAGCTTTACAAATATCTCGAGGAGGACGAAGCAGATCCCACGTCGAGCAACGATTTCGGCAAGAATATAATCCCCAAGATGCTCGCAAACGGCGAGAGAATGTTCGCCTACGCCTTTGAGGGCTATTGGAAGGACGTCGGAACGATCGCATCTCTTTGGGAGGCTAATATGGATCTTCTCGGAGACAAGCCCGTGCTCGATCTCGGGGAGGGCAAGAGAGTGTTCTCACGCCACGAGAACGAAGCTCCCCAGTACGTCGGCGAGGGTGCGGTGATCGAAAATTCGTCCATCACCGAGGGCTGTGAGATATACGGAACGGTCATAAATTCCGTGCTCGGCTACGGCGTAAGCGTCGGCAAGGGCGCAGTCGTGAAGGATTCCGTGCTCATGCACCACGTAAGCGTCGGCGAGGGCGCAACGGTCGAATATTCGATACTCGACTCGGACGTCAGCGTCGGTGCGTCCGCCAAGGTCGGCAGACCTAAGGAATGTGCCGAGGGCATTACCGTCATCGGTGCAGGCGTTAAGGTTGCGGACGGCGAGGACGTTCCCGATAACCAAATGATATATTCTGAATGAGGTGATGATATGAAGGCTGCAGGACTTATCTTTTCAAACGTACACGACGGATCGATCCCCGAGCTCACCAAGCCTCGCACGACTGCGAGCATCCCCTTCGGAGGAAGATACCGCCTTATAGACTTTGCTCTTTCCAATATGGTAAATTCCGATATTACCAACGTCGGAGTTATCACGCATAATAATTATTCGTCCCTGCTCGACCATATCGGTACGGGTAAGGACTGGGACCTCGCACGCCGCTCCGGCGGTATCAGAATACTGCCCCCGTTTATCACGAGCGGCTCGCACGGCGGCGACAGACTTTATTCCACTCGCCTTGAGGGACTTATCGGAGTTCAGAACTTTATTGCCAACTGCGATGCGGATAATATAGTCATCACCGATTGCAATATGATCTGCAATATAGATTTCTCGGACGCAATAGATTTTCATATCGAGAACGATGCGGATATCACCGTCATCACGAAGCTCGTAAATACGCACGAGCTGAAATTCCCGCTCGATAAGTATATCAATATAGTAAGCAGCACCGATGGCGGCAGAATGACCGATTACGCACCCTACGATACTGAGGAGGGAGAGCTTCATATAGGAACGAATATGATGATCGTCAAACGCTCCTACCTCATCTCCGCAGTCAGAGAGGCGCAGGCAAGAGGATATACGAGCTTCACCCGTGATATCATCAGACCGAATATAGAGTCCCACCGCTTCTTCGCATTCGAGTACGACGGATATTTCAATTATATTGATTCAATGCAGAAATATTTCTTCTGCAATATGAAAATGCTCGATACGAGCAAGAGAAAGCTCGTTTTCCACGTCAAGAACAGACCGATATATACCAAGGTTCGCAATTCCGCTCCCACGAGATATACGGAAAACGCCAAGGTTACCAATTCCATCATCGCCGACGGCTGCGTCATCGAAGGAGTGGTCGAAAATTCGATACTCTTCAGAGGCGTAAGAGTCGGTAAGGGCACGGTCGTCAAGAATTCGATACTTCTTCAGAATACCTATACCGGCGACGACGTCTACCTCAATTGTGTTGTTACCGATAAGGATGTTACCGTCAAGAGCGGTAAGATGCTCTCCGGACACGAAACGCTTCCGTTCTATATAGATAAGGGAAGAACCGTTTGATAGAATATCGGAAAAATTTTGAAATTTGCGGTTAAAGGAGTAAAATATGAGAAAGATATTATTCGTAGGCTCCGAGGTAATGCCGTTTGCGGCTACTGGAGGACTCGGAGACGTTCTCGGCTCGCTTCCCACAGCTCTTAAGCGTGAATACGGGGAGGATATCGACGTCAGAGTCGTTATGCCACTCTACGACGCTATCAAGCCCGAGTGGCGTTCGAAAATGAAATTCGAAAAGAGCTTTAACGTCCAGCTCTCGTGGAGAAATCTCTATTGCGGAGTGCTCAGCCTCGAGAAGGACGGAGTTACCTACTACTTTATAGATAACGAGCAGTATTTCAAGAGAGGAAATCTGTACGGCTTCGGCGACGACGGCGAAAGATACGCCTTCTTCTGTAAAGCGAGCGTGCAGATGCTCGGCGAGATAGGCTTTTATCCGGACGTGCTCCACGCACACGATTGGCAGGCGGCGCTTTCCATCACTTATCTCAATTTTGAGTTCCGCTGGAGAAGGGAATACCAGAATATCAAGACGGTGTTCACCATCCATAATATCGAATATCAGGGACAGTTCCCGAGCAATATTGTCGGCTTCGTGTTCGGCTTCGGACATTCGGACTACCTCGATTATAACGGCTGCGTCAACCTTATGAAATGCGCCATCGAGATGGCAAACGTCGTAACCACCGTCAGCCCGAAATACGCCGAGGAGATAAAGACCGACGAGTACGCCCACGGGCTTGCGCCGATGCTTCAGAAGAATGCGCATAAGCTCACGGGAATACTCAACGGTATAGACTACGATTACTACGATCCTCGCACGGACTACGCAATATATAATAATTACGGCTCGGGTGAGATCGAGAAAAAGAGAGTCAATAAGACGGAGCTCCAAAAGAGCCTCGGTCTGCCCGTGCGTGAGGACGTTCCGCTCGTCGCCATAATCTCGAGACTTGCGTCGCATAAGGGACTTGACCTCGTGCGAGACGTCGCATACAGACTTGTGGATAATTACGATATACAGCTCGTCGTGCTCGGAAAGGGAGAGGCTCAGTACGAGAACTTCTTCACCGATCTCGAGAGATGCAGGAACGATAAGGTGCGTGCGCTTATGATGTACGACAGAGACCTGTCGAAATGCGTCTATGCAGCGGCAGATATATTCCTTATGCCCTCGAAGAGCGAGCCGTGCGGACTCTCGCAGATGATCGCATCGAGATACGGAGCAATACCGGTCGTCAGAGAAACGGGCGGACTTTACGATTCCATTAAGGGCTATTGGCTTCTTAACGGAACTATACTCGGCAACGGCTTTACCTTTGCCAACTATTCGTCGGATGAGCTTTACGAGCGCACCTCTGCGGCTCTGGAGCTTTATCATAATAATGAGCTTTATCCTCTCTTCGTGAAGAAGATAATGGATACGGACTTCTCTTGGGGCACGTCCGCAAGAAAGTACTATATGCTTTACGAAAGAATGTAAGGCTCGGGTGTGAGTTAGCACCCATCGCAACCTATTTATTTAATTTGGAGGACACATGAATTACCAACCCACAGTGAACGAAATCACGGAAAATTTGGAGGGCAAGCTTGCCAGATACTTTGGATGTACATCTGCAGAAGCAACGAGGGAGCAGATGTATAAGGCGGCTGCCATGACCGTTAAGGATATTCTCGGCGAAAAAAGAGGAGAATATAAGAAGCTCGTTAACGCCGCAGGCGGAAAAAGAGTGTACTATATGTGCATGGAATTTCTGCTCGGAAGATCGCTCAAGACGAATCTTTGTAACCTCGGACTCGTAGGAAATTATAAGAGCGCTCTCGAGGGGCTCGGCTTTGATCTTGAGGAGCTTTATGAGTGCGAGCCCGACGCCGGACTCGGTAACGGAGGACTCGGACGCCTTGCAGCGTGCTTTATGGATTCTCTCTCGTCGCTTGATTATCCGGCAACCGGATTTTCGCTTTGCTATGAGTACGGCTTGTTTAAGCAGATGATCGTCGACGGTATGCAGATCGAGCTCCCCGACGTATGGCTTCCCGGCGGAGAGGTGTGGCTCACACCCAGAACCGATAGGATCTTTAAGGTCAAGCTCGGCGGACACGTCCGCGAGGAATGGCGTGAGGATCACATGGAGGTCATTTACGACAGCTGCGAGGAGTATGAGGCTGTACCCTACGATATGATGATCTCGGGCGCGGATTCGAAGGCAGTATCGCTGCTCAGACTCTGGAAGGCAAGAGATATCAATAACTTTAATATGGGACTTTTCTCGCAGGGACAGTATGCGAAAGCTCTTGAGGAGAGCACGAATGCGGAGATACTTACGAAGGTGCTCTATCCCTCCGATAACCATACCGAGGGTAAGATACTTCGCTTGACTCAGCAGTACTTCCTCGTTTCCGCATCAATACAGAGCATCATCCGAGACCACATGGCAGTCTACGGCACGATAGATAATCTGCCCGATAAGGTGGCTATCCATATCAACGATACCCACCCCGCACTTTGCATTCCCGAGCTTATGAGAATACTTCTCGACGATTACCATATCTCTTGGGAAAGAGCGTGGGATATGGTGCAGAGAATAGTTTCCTATACTAACCATACCGTCCTTCCCGAAGCACTTGAAACTTGGAATGAGGACCTCTTCAAGCTCAAGCTCCCGAGAATTTATCAGATACTCAAGGAGATCAACGAGAGATTCTGTAAGGAGGCCTGGAATACCTTCCCCGGCAACTGGGACAGAATTTCGAATATGAGCATCATCGGCTACGGTCAGGTCAGAATGGCTAACCTCTCCGTCATCGGTTCGCATTCCACGAACGGCGTCTCGAAGCTCCACTCGGAGATACTTAAGGAGAGCACCTTCAAGGACTTCTACCGTATGTATCCCGATAGATTCGATAACGTTACGAACGGTATCGCACACCGCAGATGGCTCTGCTATTCCAACCCCCGCCTTGCCGCATTGCTTGACGAGTCGATCGGAACGGGCTACCGCCATAACCCCGAGCAGCTCGCAGAATTTGCGAAATTTGCGGACGATCCCGCAACTCTCGAGAGAGTGAGAGCGATCAAGCACGAGAATAAGAAGGAATTCGCCGAGCATATCTATAAAAAGACCGGCAGAGTCCTCGATACCCATTCCGTCTTTGACGTTCAGATCAAGAGACTTCACGAGTATAAGCGTCAGCTTCTCAATGCGCTCAATATAATCAACCTCTATATTGATATAAAGGAAAATCCCAACCTCGACGTCCAGCCCCAGACCTTCATCTTCGGAGCAAAGGCGGCGTCGGGATATCAGATGGCTAAGGAGATAATCAAGCTTATCTGCTTCATCAGCCGTGAGATCGAGCAGGATCCGCAGGTAAGAGATAAGATCAAGGTGGTGTTCCTTGAGAACTATAACGTAAGCATGGCAGAATGCCTCATCCCCTCCGCCGAGATAAGCGAGCAGATCTCACTTGCAGGTAAGGAGGCGAGCGGCACGGGCTGTATGAAGCTTATGATCAACGGCGCACTCACCATCGGTACGCTTGACGGCGCAAATATCGAAATGCTCGACGCCGCAGGTAAGGAAAATATGTATATCTTCGGACTCACCGCAAAGGAGGTCGAGGATATCTGGGCAAGAGGCTACCATTCCAACGAGTTCTACGCTAATAATAACAGACTCGGTAAGATAATTGATTGCCTCAACCGAGGCTTTGCCGGACAGTCCTTCGCACATATCTCGAGATACCTTCTCACCGGTATGGGCGTTGCCGATCCCTTTATGTGCCTTGCGGACTTCGAATCCTACCGCACGACTCACGAGCGCATGATCGCAGATTATGCAAATAAGGAAAAATGGAACAGAATGTCCCTTATGAATATCGCCTCCGCCGGCTACTTCGCAGCCGACAGATGCATCGAGGAATATGCGGGCAAGTTCTGGAATATCAAAAAGATAACGGAGTAATTTATTTAACCAATGTACGGTCAGCTCAAGGACAATGCCTCTGTGAACGGCGTTGAAATAATAAAAGAAATTAAGCTTGATGCGTCATGGAAAAACGCCTCGCACTGCGGGGCGTTTTCCGTGTGCGACGACGTGCGCTTCAGAGTGAGCGTGCCTACGGGAATGGGAGTACAGGGCGTCGTGCTCAGAATAAATCGAGATACGGAGGGGTATTGGGATATTCCGCTCTCCGTGATGAGCCTTGAGGTCGGACGAGAGGAATATTTTGTCGAGCTCAATATGCGTAAGCTCTGCGGTCCGGTTCCTGCGCTGTTTTTCTATGAATTTTTGCTCCTTCGAGGGACGAGAACGCTCTTTACGAGTAGCGTAAATAACTACGATTTCGAGCTCTCGTACCATTCCGATTCAAAATTCTCCCTGCTCGTCTATGAGGACGATTTTGGAGCTAAGGAATGGTTCGGTGGCGGAATAATGTACCATATCTTCGTCGACCGCTTCGCAAAGGGTGAGCACGAGCTGCCCCACAGGAGCGACGCAGTCTATAACGGCGATTGGTATAACGGCGTCCCCCAGTACGCAAGAAACCCCGGGGATAGACTCGATAATAATATGTTCTTCGGCGGCGACCTTTTCGGCGTTGCGGAAAAGCTCGACTACCTCGAGTCCCTCGGCGTCGGCGTGATATATTTAAGTCCGATATTCAAGGCGTATTCCAACCATAAATACGATACGGGCGACTATATGACCGTCGACGAGGGCTTCGGCGGCGAGCAGGCTCTGCGTGAGCTGATATCTAAGGCAGGGGAGAAGGGAATACGCATAATACTTGACGGCGTGTTCAACCATACCGGCGACGATAGCCTTTATTTCAATAGGTACGGTAAGTACGGAGAGGGAGGAGCATACCGTGATCCCACGTCCCCCTACCGTAGCTGGTATACCTTCAGAAGTTATCCGAATACCTACGCATCGTGGTGGAATATCGACGTCCTCCCAAAGCTCGATCTCGGCGAGGAGTCCTGTAAGGAATTTTTTCTCGGCGAGGGCGGAGTTATCGAAAAATATACGAAAATGGGCATCGGCGGCTGGCGGCTTGACGTCGCAGACGAGCTTTCCGACGAATTTTTGTATAAGCTCCGTGAGCGAGTACACGCCTGCTCCGATAATGAGGGCATCGTCATCGGCGAGGTTTGGGAAAACGCCGCAGTCAAATGCGCCTACGGTAAACGCAGACACTATTTCCACGGCAGACAGCTCGATAGCGTTATGAATTACCCCCTCCGCAACGGAATTATCGACTTCGTTACCTGCGGAAGTGCGGAAATGCTCTATAACGTCCTCGTTGAGATATATTCCTCGTACCCGAGAGTCGTGAGCGATTCGCTTATGAATATTCTCGGCACTCACGATACGGAAAGAATACTCACCGTCCTCGGCGATAATTATCGCCCCGATATGTCGAACGACCAGCTTGCCACCGCACGTATGTCGTGGGAGGACAGAGCACGTGCCGTGGAACGCTTGAAAATGGCGGCAATAATACAGTATACCGTCTACGGCGTCCCCTCGGTATTTTACGGGGACGAGGCGGGAGTCGAGGGATACCACGATCCCTTCTGCCGCAAAACATACCCGTGGGGCAGGGAGGATAAATCCCTGCTTGAGCATTATCGCAGGCTCGGAGAGCTGAGAAAGCTCGAGATCGCCTTCAACAGAGGAGATTTCCGTGTTCTCGAGCACGACGAGCGTGCCCTCGTTTACGAAAGATATCGGGACGGCTCCCGTGTCGTCGTGATCGCAAACGGCGGAGATGAGGATTACCGCACGAGGATAGACGGAAGGTGGATAGATATGCTCACCTACGAAACGTATGAAAACGACCTCGTCGCCCATCCGCATACGGCGAGAATAATGAAGCAAATATGATTTTTTCGGAGCTCTTATGCCGGAGCTCCGAAAAAATTTGTGAAAATTCAAAAAAACGATTGATATATTCGCAAAATTGTGATAATATTACCATAGTAAACCGTTCTCGGAGGTGCACCGTGAAAAATATAAGAACGACGCTCATCTTGATATCGGTCTGCTTGACGCTCGGGATATTTTTGCCCTCGTGCACGCCGAAGGAGGAAAGGAATACGGGCATCAGAGCGGATGCGGACGCCGTGTCGTCGGTGCGTGCGGAGATTGAAAATAAAAAGAACTCCCTCCTTGCCGCCGAGGGCGACGTCTTTTGGACGGAGTCGGGCACGCTCTGGCATTCGACCTATAATTGTTCCTATATACGAAATTCCAAGAATATAATACACGGCTCGCTCGACGAGGCATTGCTCGCAGGAAAAACGGGTGCGTGTAGCCGTTGCGGTGCCGTGAGTGCGGACGGTGAGGAGATTTGGGCGGCACTTGATGCCAGAGAAGCGCAGACGGGCGACGTTTTCTTCGTAAGGGACGGCTCGTGCTACCACCGCTCCGCAGAATGCGAGAAGCTTGACGGCGAGAGCACGGTGTATTCGGGTAATATTGCACTTGCCCGCACACTCGGCTTTTTCGACGAGTGCCCGACATGCTCACAAAATGAAAATGAATGAAAATAAAAACAGATAAGAGAGGTGAGGCGGATCATGGCTGAAAAGAAAAGCTCCGTAAAGCTCATAGCACAAAATAAAAAAGCGTACCACGACTATTTCGTCGACGAGCGGTACGAAGCAGGCATCGAGCTTTTCGGTACGGAGGTCAAAAGCATACGTGCCGGGAGAGTCAATATAAAAGAAGCGTATTGCGACATCAAGGACGGCGAGGTTTTCGTCGTCGGAATGCACGTCAGCCCCTACGAGCAGGGAAACGTCTATAACAGAGATCCCCTGCGCCAGAGGCGACTCTTGCTCCATAAGCGTGAAATACTTAAGCTTTTCGGACAGGTCTCGCAGAAGGGCTATACCCTCGTGCCCCTCAGTATATATTTGTCGGGCTCGAGAGTAAAGGTGGAAATAGGACTCTGCCGAGGCAAAAAGCTCTACGATAAGCGTGATGATATGGCAAGAAATGCGGCGGCACGGGATATCGAGCGTGCATTCAAGTCGGGAAACGATTGAGGTGTCTTAATGAATAACATAAGCTTTGACAATCAAAAATACATCGAGCTCCAATCCAAGCATATAGGCGATAGGATAGCGAAATTCGGCGGTAAGCTCTACCTCGAATTCGGCGGAAAGCTCTTTGACGACTACCATGCAAGCCGAGTTTTGCCGGGCTTTATGCCCGATTCCAAGCTCAAAATGCTCCTGCGTCTTAAGGACAGAGCGGAGATAGTGATAGCGGTAAATACGGACGATATCGAAAAGAGTAAGATGCGAGGCGACCTCGGAATAACCTACGACCTCGACGTCCTCCGACTTATCGACGCCTTCCGCAACGTCGGACTCTACGTCGGAAGCGTGGTGCTCACACGGTTTGAAGCCTCCCACCCGGCAGTCGAGAAATTCGAGCGCAGGCTCAGAGAGCGCAACGTGAAAATATACCACCATTACAGCATCCCCGGCTACCCCTCAAACCTTAAGGTCATCGTGAGCGACGAGGGCTACGGCAAAAACGATTATATCGAAACGCAAAGGGAGCTTGTGATCGTTACCGGTCCCGGACCGGGAAGCGGAAAAATGGCAGTCTGCCTCTCACAGCTCTACAACGATAACAGGCGAGGAATAAAGGCAGGATATGCGAAGTTCGAAACCTTCCCGATATGGAATCTGCCCCTCCGCCACCCCGTCAACCTCGCATACGAGGCGGCAACGGCGGATCTTAACGACGTGAATATGATAGATCCCTACCACCTTGAAAAATACGGGATCACCGCAGTAAACTATAATAGGGACGTCGAAATTTTCCCCGTGCTCGACGCAATATTCAAGGAAATATACGACGGATCGTCGCCCTACGGCTCGCCCACCGATATGGGCGTCAATATGGCAGGAAATTGTATTGTCGATGACGAAGCCGTGCGAAAAGCCGCCTGCGGCGAGATCGCAAGACGGTATTTCGACGCACTTTGCGCATGCCGTGAGGACGATACCGAGAAAAACAGAGCCGCAGTGAGTAAGATAGAGCTTCTTATGCAGGAGGCAGGGATAAATAAAAATTATCGCCCCGTCGTCGCCGCCGCAGAGCAAAAGAGCGCACAGAGCGGAGTCCCCGCAAGCGCAATGCAGCTTCCCGACGGTCGAATTATCACGGGAAAATCGGGCGAGCTGCTCGAGTCCGTCTCCGCAATGCTCCTTAACGCACTTAAAACAATCACCGGTATCCCCGATGAAATTCACCTTCTCGCCCCCGAGGTCATCGAACCCGTGCAAAAGCTCAAATGCCAGTACCTCTCGAGAACATATAAGAGATTGAACGTCAATGAGATACTTATAGCACTTTCAATTTCGGCACATACCTCCGCAACGGCGGCGCATGCGCTAAAGCAGCTCCCGAAGCTCTCTGGGTGCGATATACATTCAACCGTAATGCTCTCCGCCTCGGACGTCGAGGTGCTCAAAAAGCTCGGTATGAACGTAACGAGCGAGCCGCAGTATCAGATAAGAGAAATATTTATAGACTGACCTATGTACACTATTTTTGCAAAAGCTATTGATTATTTTGCAAAAATAGTGTATAATATTAAAGTACCCCAAGGGCTCGTAATGGTTTCGACGGGGATTCTGAGGTACGATAAGCGTGGCGGGCTGAGTAATCCCGATAACTGCTCAAATTAAAAAATAAACGACAACAATACTGTTGCAATGGCTGCCTAATTGATGCCCCTCGGGGCTTCAATGGCAGTGCCGTAGCCTGCGGGCTACCCGTTCCTCCGCAGAGAACCGCGACTGCGGACTGAACGTCAAGTCAGCGGTGAACTTGCATCGGCGTTTCGCACTTGAACCGATCAAGCAAAAAAGTGCTACGGACCTGTCGCAGTCCGTCGACTGACGGCGACGGGTGGGAAATAAAAAAAGCCGACTGCCCACGGAGAAGGTCGTATCAAGGGGTTTTCGGACAGGAGTTCGATTCTCCTCGGGTCCACCAGAAAAAAGCGGATTGCAACGCAATCCGCTTCTTTCAACTAAATCCACCCTAACGGGTGGGATAAATCATCTTCGATGATGAAATCCCCTTCGGGGATGAAATCCGCCTCGGACGGCGGATGGGTGGATTTAATTTCATCCGAGGTGCAACCGAGGATTTCATCTGCAGTCGTAGGCTGAAGATTTCATCGTGAGCTGTGCGAACGATTTCATTAACCTACTCACCCCCCGTGCAGCTTTCTGTACTCTGCAGGCGACGTGCCGGTGTATTTTCGGAAAACGTTGGTAAAGTGGCTGTGGGACGAAAAGCCGAGATATGCGGCAATGGCGGTTGCGTGCTTATCCGTGTAGCGCAAAAGGCGTTTTGCCTCCTCCACCTTTTCCCGAAGTATAAAGTCGGTCAGCGTAGTGCCCGATTCCTTTTTGAATTTTGCGGCGAGGTAGGTCCTGCTCAAAAACATTGATTTTGCCAGTCGCTCAACGCTTATCGGCTCGGAGAGGTGATGCTGAACGTAATTTCCGACGTCGATTACGAGCTTCGAGGGCGAGCCGCCGTGCCTCAGCCTCTCAACTCTTTCGGTGTATTCAAACACCATCTGATATTGAATGTTCGTTATGTGATCAATGCTTGAGCACAGCTCGCACCTTTGAATATATTCGTCGGAAAGGGAAAGCGCATCGTTTGCATCCATTCCGCCCCGTATAGCCGCTCTGGAAATCAGAGTGGCTGTTACTATAAACGTGTTTTTGATCTGCCTCAGCTGATCCGATGCAAGCGTGCCTCCGCGAACTGCGGGGGCGTTTTTCATCCATTGACGCAAGGCGGCAACGTCCCCCTTGCTCACTATGTTTACAAGCGATTGCTCAAGAGAAAGCGTGTTGTGAATGCCGCTTTGTGCTTTCGTGAGGTCGGAATCCGCATCAAAATCGCTGTTCGCACGCTCCGTTTCCAGTCTCTTTTTAATGTCCTCCTGCTCTGTGGCGTATATCATTACGTCATTTAGCGACAGCTTCTCGCCGTTCATTACGTAATTCATCGTGCAAAGGATCTGTATTATGCTCGCAAGCGGCATCGGCACTATGCTTTTTACGGAGGAAATAAATTTTTCAACATCACCCGTCCCAATGTCGCATTGAAATGCAAGCTCCCGTATGTCCTGCTCGTTCAATTCCGTTTGCCTTGTCGGACCGATAACTATTTTGTAGGGCGGACGGCTCACCACGCCGTAGTAATGAAACAGAGGCGTTATGAAGTAACCCACGTTGGACTCTATCCCGAGAACGTCCTCGAGATACGGCGTCAGCGGATCGCTCGGTAGCTCAACCGTGGAATAAAAGAATATCCGCTCTCCTCCCCGATAAGCCCGTATCGGAATGCCCGAAAGGTTTCCGATAACCGTGCAAAGATAATTATAATCAATATTTTTCATAAATTCCTCCTTAAACAATACAATTATAACCGATTTCATACAATTTTGCAAGTGCTAACTCAAAACAAGTGGTATAATAAAATTAAGAAAATAAAAAAGGGGGAGAATTATGGATATCAAAAAAATGCTCGCCGAGCTGACGGTCGAGGAAAAAGCGGCGCTTGTCGCAGGAACGGATTTTATGTACACGAACCCGATCCCGAGATTGAATATTCCGTCGATCCGTATGTCCGACGGACCGCACGGACTTCGAGTGCAAGCCGAGGGAGGAGATAACGGCGTGAGTGGAAGCGAGCCGGCAACGGCGTTTCCTACTGCGGCGACCGTGGCGTCAAGCTGGAATCCCGAGAATACGTATAAAATGGGGCTCGCAATAGCCGAAGAATGTGCCCACTACGGCATTGATATCCTGCTCGGCCCGGGAACGAATATAAAGCGCAACCCCCGTGGCGGCAGAAATTTCGAGTATTTTTCCGAGGATCCCTTGCTTTCGGGCAAAATGGCGGCGGCAGAGGTAAGAGGCGTTCAGGACGGCGGCGCAGGTACTTCCGTTAAGCATTTTGCGCTGAATAACAGCGAAAATTATCGCTTCATGGGCAATAGCGTCTGCGACATGCGTGCCATACGAGAGATATATCTCAAACCCTTTGAAATAATAGTAAAAGAGAGCACGCCCGAATCGATCATGTGCTCCTATAACAAGATAAACGACACGTATTCCTGCCAAAACGAGTGGCTCTTGACCGACGTTCTTCGCAAGGAGTGGGGCTTTTCGGGACTTGTAATGACCGACTGGGGAGCAACCCACGACCGACTTCAAATGCTCCGTGCGGGACTTGATCTTGAAATGCCGGGAGATACGAAAATATGCCGCAAAATGATCGCGGACGGAATAGCCGACGGCACGCTTGCAATGTCGGATCTCGATAAAGCGGTGGAAAACGTCTTGCGCCTTGTCGCACGCCACGAGGGCAAAAAACGAAGGGCGGCGGATTTCAAGGTCCACGATGAACTTGCTGCGGAGATAGCCGCCGACAGTGCGGTGCTTTTGAAAAACGACGGCGAGCTGCCTCTCTCCGAAAATGAAAAATATTGCGTCGTCGGTGAGCTTTTTGAAAAGCCTCGTTATCAGGGCTCGGGCAGCTCGATGATAAATCCGACGTCGCTTTCGACGCCCCGTGCCGCATTTGACGAAATGGGAATAAAATATTCCTATGCAAAGGGATACATAGAGAACGAGGCGGCGGCGGACGACGCTCTTCTTTCGGAAGCAACGAAGCTTGCGGAAAATTACGAACGGGTGCTCGTGTTTTTGGGGCTTACCGATTACGTGGAGAGCGAGGGCGCAGACCGTGAAAATACGGATCTGCCCGAAAATCAGCTCGCACTCGTGAATGCGCTTTTGAAAATGAATAAAAGGATCACCGTCGTGCTTTTCGGCGGCTCTCCGATAACGCTTCCGTTTGCGGATGACGTGGGAGCGGTGTTAAATATGTATCTCCCCGGGCAGGGATGCGGCAGAGCAACGGCGGAGCTGCTTTTCGGCAACAGGACGCCCTGCGGTAAGCTTGCGGAAACGTGGCAGAAAAGCTATTCCGACGTCCCGTTCGGCAATGATTTCGGAGTTCGCACAAACGAGGTCTATAAGGAAAGCGTAATGGTCGGCTATCGCTATTATATCACCGCAAATAAGGACGTCCGCTATCCGTTCGGATACGGTCTTTCGTATACCTCGTTCGACTACCGAGATATCAATGTTGATGAAGAAAAAGAGAATATCACCGTATCCTGCATGGTGCAAAATATCGGCAAATATGACGGTGCGGAGATAGTACAGCTCTATGTGAGAGCACCCAAAACGGACGTGTTCAAGCCGCAAAAGGAGCTTCGGGGCTTTACTAAGGTCTATCTTAAAAGCGGCGAGAGTAAACGCATATCCGTCAATATAAAAAAGGACGATCTGCGCTATTGGAATATAAAAGAGGAGCGATACGCTTTGGAAAGCGGAGAATATGTGTTTGAGCTCTGCTCCGACTGCCGCACGGTAAAGCTCTCTCATAAGCTGACCTTGCAGGGCGAGAACATCCTCTCGCCGTATACACGGGAGGTCGCATCCGTATATGAAAATGCGGATATGGATAAGGTCGACGACCGCATCTTCGAGCAGATGTCGGGACTGAAGATACCGCCCGAGATGCCGAAGCTTCCGATAAATATGGAAAGCAGATTTTCGGATCTGCGGGAGACCTTCTTCGGCAGAATACTTTTTGCCGCCGTTCTCTCGGTTGCAAAAAACGATATGAAAAAAGCAAAAAAGCTCCCCGAGGGAGTCGAGCGTGATAATAAAATAAAGGGAGCGGTGTTCCTTGGGCGTATTCTCGAGAGCAACTCGATAATTACCATGTCAATGTCCGGACAGGACGGATTCCCGTACAATTTCGCAGAGGGCTTCGTCGACCTTGCAAACGGCAAAATATTTAAGGCTATACGGGACTTCTGCGTCGGGATAAAAGCCCCCGCATTACCAAAGGAAAAGGAGAAAAAACAATGAAAACCGAAAAAATGCTGAGCGGCAAGCTTTTTAACAGCCGTGTGCATTCTCAAAACGTAACGGGCAAGGAAAAATGGCTCGGATATCTGATCGGACCGTGCGGCGCACTTCTTTTGAATGCAGTCTTGGCAACCTACCTTAACGTTTATTATACCGACGTTCTGAATCTCACAGGAGTCTGGGGCGGAGTCTTTCTCACGGTTTTTCCGATAGTTTCGAAAATAATCGACGCCATAACGAACGTACTTATGGGCTACATAATCGACAGAACGAAATCAAAGCAGGGCAAGGCAAGACCGTGGATCTTCATTTCCGCACCGCTCATCACCCTAACGGGCATTTTGCTCTTTACAGTTCCCACGGGAAGCGTCGGACTTCAGGTTGCGTGGGTAATGGTGTCCTATAACCTTTTCTATTCGTTTGCCTATACCATCTACAATATGAACCATAACCTTATGGTGCCCCTTTCGACTCGTAATACGATCCAGAGAGGCGGACTTTCGGTGTTCAATCAGATAGCCACGATCATGATGAGCGGAATATTGGTCGCACTCGTCTTTCCGATGGCGATAATGCCGATGCTCGGTGTAAATAAGTCTGCGTGGATAAGCGTTATGAGCCTGCTGAGTGTCCTTGCACTTCCGCTCACCCTGCTTGAATATTACTACACAAAGGAAAGAGTTACCGAGGAGAGCGTCGGATCGGAGGAAAAAAAGCTCCCGTTCCTTAAGAGCTTGAAGATAGTGTTCACGGATAAATATCTGATCATAATTTTTGCCTATTTTCTCATATATACCTTTGCTTCGGGACTGAAAAATCTCGGGCTCGTGTACTACTGTAACTACGTTCTCGGCACGTATAACGACGGCATAACTCAAATGCTCGTTTCCGTCGTCGGCGGAGTTCCGATGGGCATAGGAATCTTTCTTATCTGGCCGCTCGCCAAAAAATTCGGCAAGCGCAACGTTACCATGTGGGGCTTTGTTCTCTATTCCGTGGGAAGTGCGATATGCTGGCTTTTCCCCACGGATCTTTATATAGTCATAGTAGGACAGTTTATTAAAAATATGGGCGGCTTGCCCTGTGCCTACGTCTTTATGGCTCTGTTTGCCGATACGCTCGACCATATCGAATGGAAAACGGGCGTAAGATGCGACGGAACGGCAATGTCGGTATACGGCATCATCGCCTGCTGTGTCGCAGGCGTCTCAACGGGCATGTTTAACGCTATGCTTTCGGGCGCAGGATATATCGCTCCGAGCATCGTGGACGGCGTAACCGTAGCGGCGGAGCAGTCGGAAAATGTAAAGAGCGTTATAACGTTTGCATTTGTCGGACTTGAAACGATAACCGGAATAGTGCTTGCCGTGCTCCTTAAATTTCTCAACGTGGAAAAAAACGTGGAGAAAAAGCAGGCGATCATCAAGGAGCGCCAAAGAGCTCTGGCACAGTCGCAGGGCAAGGCGTGGATATCCGATGAGGAGCAGGCAAGGCTTGACGAGGAAAAATACCGCCTCGATAACGAGAGAGCCTTTGAGGAGCAGCTGCGTGTAAAATGCGAAAGACGGGGCTTGAGCTTTGACGCTGAGCTTGAAAAGCACAAAAAGCAGGTCGCCGAAAAAGCGGCAAAGCAGGCACAAAAGCAACGCTTGGCGAATGAGAAAAATGCCGCAAGATTAAAGAAAACCGAGCAAAAGAGAGCGGCTAAGCTCTCGTCCCTCACCCCGAAACAGCTTGCGGCAAAGGAAGCAAGGCAGAGAAAGCAGTCCGAGCACGACGAGGCGGCTTGGGCACTTGAACGTGAGAGGGGCGAAGCGTACTATCTTAAAATACAAGCGGAGCTTGCCGCAATACAGTAAAAGGAGAGTGCAAAATGAGAGCGGTTAATCTCAGAACGGAATATTTGTCAGATCCGATCGGCATAGATGTTCAAAATCCGCGCCTTACGTGGACGTGCGACGGCGGAATCAAGCAAACGGCGTACAGAATTGTCGCCACCTCCGACGGAAAAACGGTTTGGGACAGCGGAAGAGTCGCCTCCGACGCTATGCGTGCGGAATATCCCCATCCCCTCATATCCCGTCAGCGTGTGGAATGGAGCATTACGTTTTGGGACGAAAACGGCAACGAGGGCGAGCCCTCCGTCGCCTGCTTCGAGCTCGGACTTCTTTGTGCGGACGATTGGACGGCAAAATGGATATCGGGCGATTATAAGCCGAAGAAAAATCAACGCTATGGAGTTGATTCCTTCAAAAAAGAATTTTCGTGCTCGGACGTCAAGCACGCAAGACTCTATGCGACTGCTTGCGGTCTTTACGAGGCAAAATTGAACGGCGTCCGCATTGGAGATTTCGTCCTCGCCCCCGGCTCTACCGATTACCGAAAAAGAATACAGTATCAAGCCTACGACGTAACGCATCTTTTGAATGACGGCAAAAATATTTTTACTGCCGAGCTTGCGGACGGCTGGTACAGAGGCTCGAGCGGCGCAAAGGGACGCACGAATACCTACGGTGTGCAGACCAAGTTGCGTATGCAGCTTGAGATCATCCGCAAAAACGGCGAAACGGTAATGGTGTGTACGGACGAATCTTGGAAGTGGTCGAGGGACGGTGCGATCGAATTTGCAGATTTGAAGGACGGCGAGCGTGTGAACGCAAGCAGATCCCCGTCGTATGATGGCAAAGCGAAAGCCGTACCGTTTACCGCTAACCTGACGGCGTCGAATAACGTGTCGGTCAAGGAGCACGAGCGTTTTGGGCCGACCGAGCTTATTATCACCCCGTCGGGCAACAAGGTGTTGAAATTCCCCCAAAACCTTTCGGGATATATCTCGTTCAAGCTCAATGCGCACAGGGGAGATAAAATACATATCACTCTCGGTGAAATGCTGGATAAGAACGGGGAGCTCACCCTCGAAAATATACAGTGCACCCATAAAGGTAAAAAAACGCCCCGACAGGAGATCACGTACGTTTGCAAGGAGGGCTTGAACGAATATACGCCGAAATATTTTTACGGCGGCTTTCGGTATGCGCAAATTGATACGGAAGTGCCCTTTGAAAAGGACGATTTTGAAGCCGTAGCGGTGTACAGCGCATTTGAAGAAGCCTCCGCCTTCGAGTGCTCGCACCCCCTTATCAATCAATTTTATAAAAACACCCTCTGGTCGCTCAAGAGCAATTCGACCGATTTTCCCTCCGACTGCCCGACACGTGAGAGAATGGGCTGGACGGGCGACAGTCAGCTTTTCTTCAATACCGCATCGTACCTTGTCGATTATGCACCGTTTGCGAAAAAGCATGTCCGGGATATCTACGACAGACAGTGGAAGAGCGGACGCCTGCCGCAGATAGCCCCCTTCGCAAACGAGGACTGGTTTATGTGGGTAATGAACGGCTCGGTCGGCTGGGCTTGCGCAGGCGTTTATATCCCTTACGGAATGTACTTAAAATACGGAGATAAGAGAATACTTTCCGAGCACTACGAGGGAATGCTCAAATACGCAAGCTTTATGATCCGCCGTGCAGGCAGATGGGGCGGACCTTACGCAAAGCCGCTCTTTATGTCTGAAAGAAACAGAAAATATACCGTTAACGCAGGGCAGTCCTACGGCGAATGGGCAGAGCCAAACGACGTGATGGCGTTCAAATGGTACGATTTCGCATCGCCCCATCCCGAGGAATCAACGGCTTATACGTACTTTACCCTAAAGCACGTCCTGAAGATAGCGGACATCTTGGGAAGATCCGACGACGTCCGCCTTGAAAAAATAAGAGAGTATTCCGAGGGCGCAAAAGAGGCGTATAGAGAGCTTATAACCAAAAAGGGACACACCCTCGATACCGACAGACAGGCAAAGCTCGTCAGACCTCTCTATATGGGACTTCTGACGGACGAGCAGGAGAAATACGCAAGATTGCGTCTTGTCAAAGCACTTGAAAATTACGGCTGGCGACTCGGTACGGGATTTTTGTCAACGCCGCATATTCTTGATATTCTTGCGGATATAGATCCCGAATATGCATATAAATTGCTTGAAAACGAGGAATGCCCCGGCTGGCTCTTTATGCCGAAAAACGACGCAACGACCATTTGGGAGTCTTGGGAGGGGAATATGACGAGCGACCGAGGAATCGCATCGCTTAACCATTACTCAAAGGGCGCACTCTGCGAATGGCTGATAGGCTCGATGTGCGGAATAAAAATGGGTGAGAAGCCGAATACCTTCGTGATCAAGCCCACCGTCGGCGGCACATTGACATACGCAAGAGCAAGCTATAGAAGCATTTACGGACTTGTCGAAAGCGGCTGGGAGAGACGGGGAGAAAAGACCGTTTACACGGTCAAGATCCCTGCCAATTGCAGTGCCGAGATCATCCTGCCGAACGGCGAAGCGAAAACGGTCAGCACCGGAGAATACACATATACCGTGTAAAATAAAAAAGCCCATTGCTCAGCAATGGGCTTTTTTGCAGACTGCGGATATTGCGTCGACGATATCGCTCGCCATGACGGAATATTCGGAGAGCTTATCGGCGGCGACGTCGCCGGCAAGACCGTGGATATACGCACCGAGGCATGCGGCGTCGAGCGGAGATTTGCCCTGTGCGATCAGCCCTGCGATGACGCCGTCGAGAACGTCCCCCGAGCCACCCGTGCTCATTCCGCTGTTTCCGCTCAAATTGATATATATATCATCGGAGTGAGGATCTGCCACAGCCGTGCGGTGATCCTTCAAAAGAGATACCGCCCCCGATCTGTCGGCGAGAGCTTTCGCAAAGTGCGGCGGATCGGCAACGATATCGCCGACCTCCGCCCCCAAAAGCCTTGCTGCCTCGAGCGGATGGGGCGTCAGCACGGCGTTTTCGCCGATAAGCGACGCAAGATTTGGGTTGCCTGCGATAAGATTGAGTGCGTCTGCGTCTATGACTATGGGGCAGGTGCGAGCTTTGAGCGTGAAACGCAGTATCTCAAGCGCCCCCTCGCTCTGCGAAAGTCCCATTCCGATCGCTATGACCTTAGCTTTTTTAATCGATCTCTCAAATGCCGCAAAATCAAGCGCACCCTCGCTCCAAACGGAGAGCACCGCCTCGGGCAGAAGCGTCTGCATTATCACCCTGTTGCTCTCGTGGGTAAAGACCTCAACGAGTCCTGCACCCATGCGGTATGCCGCCTTTGCGGAAAAATACGGTGCACCGCTCATGCACGGCGAGCCGCCGATCACGAGAACCCTACCGCAGCTGCCCTTGTGCGAGCGCTCATCACGCTTCGGTAAAAGGGAGGGGAGCATATCCTCCGTGTACGAATATTTATTCATCGTCCGAGTCCTCCCCGTCAAAATAATCCTTTAATTTCGCATTCGAGCCGGCAGGCTTGAAGCCGTCTATCTCGCCCCTCTGCATCGCACCGAAAATCCGGTAGCGCAAGCCCTTGTACTTTATGTCAAGCGAGTGAAGCAGCTGCTTCATCTCCTCACGCTCCGTGTTCCCGTCCGCAGGACAGGAGGACTTGACCACGGGAAGCTCCGCTGCGGTCGCAAATTGCCTTACGCACTTTTCACTTGCATAGAGCAGGGGACGGATCATCGTTACGTCTCTTCTCGAAAGATACGTTACGGGCGAAAAGCAACCGATCCTGCCCTCGAAGAAGAGATTGAGCATAAAGGTCTCGATCGCATCGTCGAAATGATGTCCGAGTGCGACCTTGTTACAGCCAAGCTCCTTTGCCGTGCCGTAGAGCACGCCCCGACGCATCTTTGCGCAAAGGGAGCAGGGGCTCTTTTCCTTTCTCTCCTCGAAAATTATACTGTATATCTGCGTCGGCACGATATGATATTCGACGCCGAGCTCATCGCAAAGCCTCGAGATGCCCTCAAAAGACGTCTCGGGAAAGCCCATATCGACCGTTATCGCAATAAGCTCGAATTTTTTGGGATAAAATCTCCTCAGCTCCGCAAGTGCCACAAGAAGCGTGAGCGAATCCTTGCCGGCGGAAACGCCGACCGCAACCCTGTCGCCGTCCTCTATCATCGAATAGTCGTCAACGGCACGACGGGTGTAGCTGAGTATTCTTTTAAGTTCATTCATTGAAATCACACACCTCGTAAATTTTTCTCGCACGCTCCGTCATCACGCTCGGATCGCCCACCTCGCTCAAAAACAGAGGAGGAAGAATGACCGATGAGGAGGACGCACCCTTTTTGGCTTTTACGAGCACCATCGACGGTGCGGAGCTCGCAGAAGCGTGAACGAAGCAAAGCTCCTTCGGCTCGAGCCGATTTTCACGCAGAGCGCAGATAAGATCCGTGAGCCTGTCCGGACGCCAAACGCAGTAAAAGAAGCCGCCGTGCTTTAGAAGCCTGCTCGCACATGCACAAAAATCCGCAACCGTGCCGCAGACCTCGTGGCGAGCGAGATATTTTTCGTCGTGCTCGTTGCGCTTGCCGCAGTTTGCCTTCATATACGGCGGATTTGCGAAAACCACGTCCGCCTCTTTGCCGAGCACCGACGCCTTGAGATCCCGAACGTCCGCACAAACGGAAAATACCCGATCCGAAAGACCGTTCAGCTCCGCATTCCGTGCGATAATGTCGGCAAAATCGGGCTGAAGCTCAACGCAGTTTATGCGTGAGAGCTTTTCTCGAGAGGCGCAGAGCAGGGAAACGATCCCCGTTCCGCCGCCAAGCTCGACGGCGTAGGAATTCGATTTTTTCTTTATGAAGGCGGCGAGCAAAAAGGCGTCCGTCCCGAACGTCAAGCCCCTCCTCTTCTGTATGAGCCTTATATTTTCATTTACCTGCGTGAGAGCTTCCCCCTCGCATAAAATCGCATCCACTTAAAGCACACTCCTATTTTCCGAAAATTAAAAATACGGAGCAGACGGTCTGCTCCGTATTTTTGAAACACGATCTGATTATTCCTGAACGGGAGCTCCTACAGGGCAAACGTCAGCGCAAGCGCCGCACTCTGCGCAAGCGTCAGGATCGATAACGTACATGCCGTCGCCTTCGGAGATAGCTCCGCAGGGGCAAGCCTCGGCGCAAGCGCCGCAAGCGATGCATGCATCTGTGATCTTATAAGCCATGATAAAATACCTCCATTAGTATTTGTTAAACAATTATAACACAGTCCGATATAAAAAAGCAATAGCTTTGCGAAAACTTTTTTGAATTTTTTATCAAATCAAGCCTTGGCGGACTTTTTTGTCGCCGAAACGACCTTAACGTCCCCACGGGGATAGACCCTCGGAGCTTCGTCGTCCTTGCCTGCGAGCCTGACCTTCACCGTGCCCGAAATGGGACGTGATTCCACCACGACGCCGAGTCCGTCGGGAGTCTTGACCGTCGTGTCGACAGCAGGCGTGCGAGCGATCTCGTACTCATACGTCTCGTGCTCGTAGCGCAAGCAGCACATAAGCCTGCCGCACGTGCCCGAGATCTTCGAAGAGTTGAGAAACAGCCCCTGCTCCTTAGCCATCTTTATTGATACCTGCACGAAATCGGAGAGGAACGTGGAGCAGCACAGCGGTCTGCCGCATGCGCCGAGACCTCCGATGAGCTTTGCCTCGTCTCTGATACCGATTTGGCGAAGCTCTATTCTCGTTCTGAAAATTCCGGCAAGGTCCTTGACAAGCTCACGGAAATCGACTCTGCCGGCAGAGGTGAAATAGAACAGGAGCTTGCTGTTGTCAAAGGTGTATTGAGCGTCGACGAGCTTCATATCAAGCCCGTGCTTTTCGATCTGCTCAAGGCAGGCGGCAAAAGCCTCACGCTCCTTTTTCGAATTTTCGGCGTCGTGAGTAATATCCTCCGCCGTCGCAATGCGTATTACCGGGCGGAGCGGCGGAACTATCTCGGAAATGCCCACGAGCCTGTTCGGAATGAAGATCTCTCCGAACTCCGGACCTCGAGCCGTGTCGACTATCGCAAAATCGCCCTTCTGCGCCTGAATGCCCTCGGGTGCGAAATAGTATACCTTGCCCGCACGCTTGAACCTTACGCCCACGACCTCGACCTTTTCCTCGTCGGGATCGGGCTCGGGCTTTTTGAAAATTGCGGAGGTCTCCTCGGAGCTTTCGAGAGAGCCGTCCTCCAAAAATTCCAGCTCCTCCTCGCTCTGCGAAAAGCCGCCCTCCGACGTCTCCGCCTCTGCGGACTCCGTCAGCTCCGTATCCCGAAGCTCGGGAGAGCCCTCGCCGCCCTCACGCTTTGGCTTGCGCCTGCGATTAAACCTGCGATGGTGCTTTTTCTTTTCCGATCTCCTGCCCTCGGTCGAGCCGTCGACCTTGTTATTTTGAATGTTCTTATCGTTTTCCATATTTATCTCCGTTTATATAAGAGTCGTGAGAAGATTTGTGATCGTCAGTCTCACGTTGGCGTTTTTGAGTAGGGAAATGCGAGCCTCCTCCGTGCGTTCAATAAGCTCGGTGAGCTTCTGCACGGAAAAAGAGTACGAAAGCTCCTCCGCATAGCCCTGATCCGTGAAAAATATCAGATGCGGCGCATCGGATTTCTTGATCAGCATAAGATCTCTTGCGGCGGCACTCAAAGCGGAGAGCCTGTCAATGACTCTGTCCCTCTCGTCCCTCTTTGCAGAGAAAGCGGCGTAAATGCTCGCAATATCCCGAGCCTGCGTCCCGTGCGCAAGTGCCTCGAGTAAGAGCGTTGCGGCTTCCCGATTTTGCAAAAGCTGATCCTTCTCCGCAGAGGAAATAAGCTCAAGCACCCTGCCGATGCTTCCGCCCGATATCGCATAGAGTCTGTCGAATTTCTCACGTGAGGAATCAATAAATGCCCTCGCCCCCGAGTCGTTCTTGCGTAAATATTCGATCGCCGCATCCCGATCGGGTATCCTCATACGCAGTATCGGCGCACGGCTCCTGACCGTTTCGAGTAAAGCGTCCGAATCCTCGCAAAGTAAAAGAAATATCGCATATTCCGGCGGCTCCTCGAGCGTGAGAAGCAGGGAATTTTGCGCCTGCGGAGTCATGGTGTCCGCATCCTCGATTATGTATAGCTTGAAATCCCCGTCGTTCGGCGCAAAAGCCATGTCCGAGCGTATGAATCTTACGGAATCCACACCGAGCGTCGCCTTGCCCGCCTCACGTGAGATAAAGACTACGTCCGCCGAGTCCGAGCCGAGTATTTTTTTGCAGGAATCGCATGCCCCACAGGGAACGGCAGAGCCGTCGTCCTTGCGCCTTTCGCAGTTTGCGGCGGCGGCAATGCGACGGGCAAGCGTCCGCTTTCCCGTGCCGTGCGGACCGAGCAGAATGTATGCGTGCGAAAGTCGGTCGTCCCGTGCGGCACGCTCAAAATACGAGCAGAGCTCGCTGTTGCCGACAATATCGGAAAAACCGTTTCCCATTGCATGACCTCCTAAAAGCTATATGTAATTATTATACCAAATCAAGCGCCGAATGTCAAGACAATTTTCAGATTCCCAAAAATCAATACGCCTCGGGCGACCGAGGCGTATTTCGATATTTGATTTTAATGCGTAAGCCGTTAAGCATTTGCCTTGCTCTGACGGTAGGCGGTGATCTTCAGCTCCGCAAAGCGAACGCCGAGAGCGATAGCCGCACCGATGAGAAATCCGCCCCAAATATCCGTGGGGAAGTGCACGAAAACGTACAGACGAGAAAGCCCCATAAGCACCGCAACGACGATGGCGGCAATGCCGAGCTTCTTGTGATGGAAATATATCGTGAGTGCGGACGCCATTCCCGAAACGGAATGCCCCGAGGGGAACGAATATTCAGAGGGGTTGCCGACGAGCCTTATGGATTCCCAAAACGCCTCGTCAACGAGATAGCACGGACGGTCTCTCGCCACGAGATTTTTGAGTGCAATGTTGCAAATAAGCATCACCGCAACGAGCGATACGAGCGTCCAAAAGCCGCATTTTCTCGTTTTCTTCGGAATGAGCATCACAAGCCCGATGACTATCCAGCAGATCGCCCACTCGCCGAGCGTGGTGAAAAGGGGAACTACAACGTCCAAAAAGCCGCACCTGAGATTGTTCTGAATAAAATAGAGAATATCCCAGTCGATAAGCCGCAACAGAAAGCCGATCCCAACGAGAGCGGCGACGCAAAGCACGCAAATGGCGTATTTTAAGCATTTGTTTGACGGTTTGGTAAGATCCTTCATTTTTTCCTCCGTTATTTGAAATATTCGAGCAGCTCCGAGGGATCGTTCACTATCTCCATAGCACCGCTCATTATTAACTTTGTTTTCGAGGTGTACCCCCACGACACGGACAGAATGTCAAGCTCCGCATTCTCCGCTGTCAAAACGTCCACCCCACTGTCCCCGATAAGCATACAGTCGTGTGGGGAAAGACCAAGCTCCGCAACGAGCGCCCGAGCCGCATCCGGCTCGGGCTTTGCCGGAACGCCGTCAAGCGTGCCCCGTACCGCAGAGCAGATTCCGGGCGGCAAAAGCTTTTCGACGAGAGCACGGGCGTATTCGTCCTGCTTGTTCGAGAGCACCGCAATTTTGTAATATTTCGAAAGCTCCTCTATCACCTCTCCGAGCCCCCCATAGAGAGAGTCGGTGTGAAGATACGTCTGCCCGTAAGCCTCATCGTATAATTCAAGTGCCCTGTCCGCAAGCGTCGGATCGGCAGTGAGTGCCGAACGGGGCAGGGAGCGTGTGATCAGGTGGCGAGGACCGTGCCCGATGTTGAGCCTCACCTCCGCCTCCGTCAGCTCGGGCATACCGAGCGAGCGCATCGTCATGTTGACCGCCTCGCAGATTGCGGGAACGGTGTCCGCCAGCGTCCCGTCGAGGTCAAATATCAATGCCTTTATGTAAGAGCGCATAAAAAACTCCTCAATTTTGTCGTTGCTACGATTATATCATACTTTTTCCGCTTTGTCAATCGGCATTAAATTTTCTCTTTTTGAGATATTAACCGTCAAAAAACACAAAAAATAGTTCAAAAAAGTCGAAAATTCCGTGCAAATTACTATATTATATTTTTGCAAAAAGTGATATAATTATTTAGTTATCCAACTTATACAATACGGAGGAAAAATGAAGTGGTTAGAGAAGACCTCAGAAATATAGCGATAATCGCACACGTTGACCACGGCAAGACGACTCTCGTCGACCAGCTTCTCAAGCAGGGCGGAATTTACAGAGAAAATCAAGCCACGGAGGAGAGAGTTATGGACTCGAACGACCTCGAGCGTGAGAGAGGCATAACGATCCTTGCCAAGAATACGGCGGTTCATTACAACGGAGTAAAGATAAACATAGTCGACACCCCCGGACATGCGGACTTCGGCGGCGAGGTCGAGCGTGTTCTCAAGATGGTAAACGGCGTAATACTTCTCGTCGATGCGGCGGAAGGACCTATGCCCCAGACACGCTTCGTGCTCCAGAGAGCACTCGAGCTCAATCACAGAGTTATAGTCGTCATAAATAAAATAGACAAGCCCGACGCAAGAATTTCCGAGGTCATCGACGAGGTCCTTGAGCTTCTTATTGATCTTGGCGCAAACGACGAGCAGCTCGACAGTCCCTTCCTTTTCTGCTCGGGCAGAGCCGGAACTGCAAGCGACGATATGAACACCGTCGGAACGGACCTCAAGCCCCTTTTCGATAAGATACTCGACTACATTCCTGCACCCGAGGGCGACGAGGGGGGCGAGCTTCAGCTCCTCATATCGTCCATAGACTATAACGATTTCGTCGGACGTATCGGTATCGGACGCATCGAGCGAGGAACGGTCAAGCAGGGACAGGAGGTAATGATCTCCAATTACCATTCAAAGGCAGCACCCAAAAAGGCGAAGATAATTTCGCTCTATCAGATAAACGGACTCGGAAGAGTTCAGGTCGACTCGGCGAGCATAGGAGACATCGTGTGCTTCTCCGGTGCGGAGAATATCACCATAGGCGATACCATAACCTCCACGACCTGCATCGAGCCGCTTGAATTCGTAAAGGTCAGCGAGCCGACGATGGAGATGACCTTCTCCGTCAACGACGGACCTCTCGCGGGGCGTGAGGGTAAGCTCGTAACGTCCCGTCAGATCAGGGACAGGCTCTACCGTGAGCTCCTTAAGGACGTTTCGCTCCGTGTCAGCGACGGCGACACGACGGATTCCTTCAAGGTCGCAGGCAGGGGCGAGATGCACCTTTCCATACTTATAGAAAATATGCGCCGAGAGGGCTTTGAGCTTATGTGCTCCAATCCCCGTGTGCTCTACCGTGAGATAGACGGCGTCAAATGCGAGCCGATGGAGAGAGTAACGATCGACGTTCCCACGGATTACGTCGGCTCTGTCATCGAGAAGCTCGGCAGACGTAAGGGCGACCTTATCGAGATGACGTCGGTCGGAAGCAGAATGAGAGTGGAATATTCCATCCCCTCCCGTTGCCTCTTCGGCTACCGCTCGGAATTCCTCACGGATACCAGAGGAGAGGGACTTATCAATACCCTCTTTGACGGCTATCAGCCTTATAAGGGCGAGGTTACGATGAGATTTACCGGATGCCTTATCGCAAGCGAGGACGGCGAGACCACGAGATACGGACTTTATAATACGCAGGAGAGAGGACAGCTCTTCGTCGGACCGCAAACCAAGGTCTACGAGGGAATGATCGTCGGCGAGAACCCCAAGAACGATGATATCGCCGTCAATCCCTGTAAGGAAAAGCACCTTACGGCAATTCGCTCCACGGGTGCGGACGAAAAGCTCATTCTCACACCCCCGAGAATTTTCTCGCTTGAGGAAGCCATCGAATATATCAACGACGATGAGCTCATCGAGGTTACACCGAAATCCATCCGCCTTCGTAAAAAGATACTCAATACCGAGCTTCGTATGAAGGCTCAGATGAGAGCACGCCGCGGAATAATCGACGTCAAATAAAATAAGTAAAATAATAAGGACTTGATCGTATGACCAAGTCCTTTTTCGTTATATTTTTATCTCTACACTCTCGCCGAGAGGCAGGGAATAGATCAAAACCTTGTCGGGCTTGCGACCGAGAAGCCGCTCTATTGCCATCGAATAGTAGGAAAGCTGGCGAGCGTGGCGTGCGGCGAGCTTTTCGGCGGCGAGAGCCGCATCCGAAAGCTCCTCGGGGGTGAGGTGGTCGGTTTTATAATCGCAGAGAATTATTTTTCCGTCCTCGCTCTCGAAGAAAAGGTCGATAACGCCCTGAACGAGTATCTGCTCGTCCCCAAGCTTACGCTTGAGCTCCGGATCATCCGAAAAATCGGATGCCGGGAGTAAGATATTGAACCTCTGCTCACGGAAAACTCGCCTTGCACGCTTGAATTCCGCAAAGAAACGGCTCTCGAAGAAACGCTCGAGTTGTCGGATATTGATAAGCCTTGCAACGCTCGGAGCAATAAAGCCCTCCTCGGTAAGACGGGTAAGCTCGTCGGCGACGCCAAGACGCTCCGTGCGCTCGAAATCGCAGAATTGCAAAAACAGGTGAGTTGCCGTGCCCCTGTCCGCCGCACTTGCACGGGACTTTTCAGCCAAAAATTCTTCAATTTCAAGAAGCTTCACCTCGTCCGTGTCCTCAAGAGACGCCGCATCCCGATCCGTGTCGTCGAGTACTGTCGGAGTCAGTCGGGAAACGGAGAGCTTTGCGGGGAGCTTCCCGAGAAAAGCGTGGGGGTAGGAGTACGCAAGCCGCTCACGCACGAGCGAAAGCTCCTCGTCCGTAAGACGTGTACTCTCGATAAGCGTGCCGTCAATGACCTCGTGAGCCCGGGAGGACGCTTCGCTCCTCTCGATAACGTTGACGGTGTAGCCGTCCCCATCCTCAAGCGGATAGATCGCCGCAAGAATGAACGAAAGCCAGCTGCGACACGACTTGAGCCTGAAATCGCTCGGAAAACGGGAGCATATCCCGGCAGATTCCGAAAAGCTTTCCAGTCTCTTGCCGACGTTTGCGGAAATATACAGTCTCTCCCTTGCACGTGTCAAGGCAACGTAGAGCACACGCATCTCCTCCTCGATACGAGAATCGACCATCGAGGTCGAAACCGCCTCACGCATCGGAGTGTTGAGTCGAGCCATTCCGCCGGCATAGGGAAGCTTCAGAGCGATCCCGGCACGGGGATGATAGAGAATGCTGTTCGTCGTGTCCCGAAGATTAAAGGGCGATTGTGCCCGATAGATAAAGCAGACGGGAAATTCGAGTCCCTTCGACTTGTGAGCGGTAATGATCTTGACGGTGTTGGCGTCCGCATCCTCGGGGGAGAGCGTGGGCACGTTCCCCGAGTCTATCAGCTCGTTTATGTAGGATATGAAGTTGTTAAGCCCCTTGAACGAGCCTGCCTCAAAGGTCCTTGCCATTTCGTAGAGCCGTGTGAGATTTTGCGATGCGTCCGCTTCAAGCGAGAGCAGGGAAAGATCCCTGTAAATATAATTGAGAAGCTTGTCCACCGAAAGAGCCGCCGCTCTTTTGCGGTAATCTGAGAGCTTTTCGAGAAAACGTGCGTTTTTCCGCATAAGCCGCTCGTCCTCACCCGAGTAGCCCCGTAACGCTTCAAAGAGCGACGCCGCAGGCTCGGCGGATGAGCGAAGCCTTATGAGATCGTCCATCGTGTAGGCAAAGAGCGGAGAATAGAGAGTCGCCGCAAGGGGAATGTCCCTGTGCGGATTGTCTATGGCGGAAAGCAGGGAGATCACGAGCATAACGTTCGGAGTCTCGAACAGATCGTATTTCGACGTGTCCGAGCAGGGAATACCCACCTGAGTCAAGGCACGAACTATCTGCGCCATTTGAGCACCGGTGCGTACTATTACCGCAACGTCGCGCGGCTCTATCGGCGAGCCGTCCGCCTTGCGCTCGTTTTCAATGAGGCGTAACGCCTCGCCTGCGATCCACTCAGCCTCCGGATCATCACCGGAATCCTCCTCGTCCGACGGCTCGGAGTCGGTGGTGATAAGCGTAATATTCACATCGGGAGAGGGAAGCGTCCGCCCCTCCTCGACCTTGGAAAAGATCAGATCGTCCTCGGGAGTGTAGCCGATGCTCTCGCCCGAGTGCCCGAACAGGAATGAAAATACCTTGTTCGTAAATTTTATAACGTTCTCGTCGCAACGGAAGTTGTTGGACATAAATATCAGCGCACCGTCGGAGTCGTCCGATTTGGAAAGCGGCGGAAGATCCCTCTTGTAGCCTGCGAAAACGTCCGTGTTCGCACCTCGAAAGCCGTATATGCTCTGCTTGATATCGCCGACCATAAAGCGATTGTTCCCACGGGATATCAGGGAAAAGATCTCGTCCTGCGTTGCGTCGACATCCTGGTATTCGTCAATGTAAATCTCGTCAAAGCGTTCCCTGTAGGAGAGCGCAACGTCGCTCGGCGAGCCGTCCTCGTTGGCGAGAATTTTGTGAGCGAAGCTGCGGATGTCGTCAAAGCCAAAGCTCCGACGGGAGATCTTTTCCTTGAGCACCGCCTCCTCAAATTCCGTAAATATTCCGTGCAGGGACGTGATTATCCCGGCGGTTTCACGCATCGCCTCGGAAACGCTCTCCGCATCGAGCGAAAAATATTTGCCGCATGTCTCGGATATAAATTTCAGAGCCTCCGTGCGTATTTCCTTGCACATAAGCACCTCCTCGGTCTGAAGCTCACGCTTCAGCGAGGAGAGATTTTTCTTTGAAAAGGAGAAAAGCTTCTCCCGAGCATCCGTGTAGCTTCCGCTCTCAAGCACCTCGCAAAGCTCGCCGAAGAATTGCTTTTCGTTCGCAAAGCTCGCAAGATATGCCTTGCTTACGTTTTCGTCCGAGGCGATGATATCACAGCAGGTGCAAAGGGACGAATAGTAGCTCCTCGCTCCCGAGAGCAGCTTCGTGCGAATGATCTTGCCCTGCCTACTTCGGAAGAAATCCTCCTCCGCTCCGCAGAGAAGCTCGTTTGCAAGCTCTCCGAGCACGTCCGTGCCCGAATTTCCCGAGGAAAGATTTTTGTAAAGATCGAGAAGCACGTCCGAAAGTGCGTCCGATTGCTTTGCCGAGGTAAAGCCCTCAACGAAGGACAGAAAGCTGTCGTCCCCGTCGGGTGCGTCGTTGTAGTGCCGATCAATAACCGAGTCCATCGTCCGCTTGCGGAGAAGAGCTATTTCGCCCTCGTCTGCGAGCCTGAAGCTTGAGGGAAGCCCGATGCGTTGAAAATTCGAGCGCACCACGTCGAGATAGAAGGAGTCGATCGTGCAGATCATCGCACTTTCGAGCAGAACGAGCTGACGGGAAAGACGGCGATCGCCCGGATCCCTTGCAAGCTGTGCGGATATTGCGGAGGATATCTTGCGCTTGAGATCGGCGGCGGACATGCGTGTGTAAGTAACCACGAGAATTTTCGAAATGCTCAAGGGGGATACGGGATCGGTCAAGCGGCGAACGATCCTCTCCGTAAGAGTGGCGGTCTTTCCCGAGCCGGCGGCGGCGGAAACGAGCAGGGTCTTGTCCCTTGCGTTTATCGCCTCAAGCTGCTTTGGAGTCCAATTTTTAGCCATTTTCCCACCTCCTACTTAATAATGATCGGCGCACGGCAGATCGAGCGCATTTTGCAGTAATTGCAGGGCGACTGCTTCTTCCTGATGAGCGGCGAAGCGTCCGCCTTACCGTCTCGCAGGCTCTGCGCCACGCGAATGACGGTTTCCGTCAGCATATCGTAAAGCATTTCAAAGCCCTCGCCGTCAATAAGGAACTTACCGCTGACGGTGCCGTCCGCCGAGGTGCTCACCTTGCTTACGTATCTGGGATCGAGATCCCTGTTTATCGCACGCAGTATATCCGCATCGCTCGTGAGAAGCCCACTGCGTGAAAATTTCTTTTGAAGCATGTCCTCAAGTGCGTCCTCACCGTAGGGCGTGTCAAGGGAAATGACGGGTGCGTTGGTCGAAAGGTACTGTATTCCGGCAGGTAAGACCGAGCCGCCCGAATCACAGCCGAGCTCCGCACGCTTTTTTTGAGTCTGCGCACGGCAGAGCGAGAAAAGATAGATAAGGAGCTGAGTGTTCAAGCCCTCCTTGACGTCGGCAAGGGAAAATTCCTTGCTTCCCGTCTTGTAGTCCACGACTCGAACGTAAACGTTCCCGTCCTTTTTGTAGGTGTCGACTCGGTCGGCAACGCCGCTCAGACTGACGAGCGTGCCGTCGTTGAGCGTAAATTCAAGTGCCCGAATGTCCGATCCCTCCGTTCCGATGCCAAGCTCAAAATACGCAGGGCGAAATTCACTTGCACGAAATTCGTCAAGTAAGCTCTCCGCCACCGTGAACGAGAGCCGCTTCAGACGCAGGAACAGATGGCGTGTGCGGTTGGATACCGCATAATCCTCACCGAGCAGCCCGAGCAGATAGGAGCTGACCGTGCGGTCGAGAACGGCGTTTATCTCCTCGTTGGTCATCGAGAGGGAGAGCTTGCCGTCGGCGCTCACCTCACGCATAAAGCCCTCGAGTATGTAATGTATAAAGCTTCCTATGTCGTTGAGTCGGAAAACGGCTTTCTTGCTCTCACGGAGCTTCAAAACGTAGGAGCAGTAGTAATCAAAGCCGCAAAGCACGTATTTTTCGAGCCTTGACTGCGTCATTGAAATGCGCTCGCCGAAAAGCTCCCGAACGACGTCGGGGGAAATGCTGCATTCCCGTCTCTTAAGCGGAATATCCGACTCAAGCTCGGTATCGATTACGCCGAGAGAGATCGCATCCTCGGTGTCGCCGAGCCGTGAGAGAACGGTGCGTGCACTTTCCGCATTCCATATCCGCTCGATCGGGGGAATGTCCCTCTCCCGTATTTTGCAAAGCCCGGGCAAAAGCTCATACGCTCTCTCCACGGCAATCGACTGCCTCTGCGCCGAGTCGCCCGACGAGAGTGCGGAATAAGTGAGCATCAAACGCTCGCTCGGCACGGATATGGCTCTGGATACGTAGAAAAGCTCCTCGCTCGTCTTTACCTCCGTGCTTGCGGAAAGGTCAATATCAAATTCCCCGAGCAGCTCCTTGTCTGCGTCGGTGAAAATGCCGCTCTCGCCGACTGAGGCAGGGAACTTGCCCTCGTTAAGTCCCATAATTATCGCAAATTTTATATTTCCGGCACGGAGCATCGGAGCAGAGCCGACGAGCACCTCGTCGGCGGACGTCGGGATCGTGCCGATCTCGCTTTCGGAAAACATAAGACTTAGGGCGGCGCAGAATTCCTGTGAGGTAAACCTCTTTTCGCCGAGTATCTGCGCAAGATCGTAAAGTACGTTGAGAGTCAAAGAATATAGCTTCGTGTCCTCGTCCGCCGCACGCTTGTTGCCCGAGGCGAGATTTTCCTCACAGCTCCGCCGCACCTTTTCGGTTATCTTGGAGTCCTTGAGAAAATCAAGCGTCGCCGCACACATCTCCCTTACGTTTTCCGATGCGTCAAGCCGTGAAAAATAAAGGGACAGAGGGGGAACGAGCGCATTTTTAACTGAATTCGCAACGGCGATAATGTGCTCCCCACGCTTCGTAAGCTTTGCGGAATAGCCGTCGGGATTCATCAGCCACACCGGCTCGAAAAAGCCGTTTCCGCCAATGCCCCACGTAAGCACGTAGTCCTCGAATATGTCCGCATCGAACGGATCAACGTCGCAAAAGCCCGATTTCAAGTGCGCTATCACCTCGGAGCTTCGCCAGCCGCTCTCCTTTATCCTCAATGCACTGAATATGAATTTAGCAAGCGGCTTTGTCAAAAGATCCGTCTTTTCACTCATAAAATATGGGATTTCGTACTTTTCGAGCGAAACGTCGAGCACCCCTCGGTATTCCTCGGCGTTTCTGAGTATCACGGCGATCTCGGAGCACCGAATGCCCTCGCTCATCGCACGCCTTATCGCACACGCTACCGTGTCCGACTCGGAATACGGCGTCTCGCATGCGTATACGCTCACGCAGTCCGCAGGCTCGGAAAATGGCGGCGCTTCGAAATTCCAAATCGCCGACGAAAAATATTCAAGTGCGGCGGCTCTGCGCCCCTCCTTTGCCTTGAGACACACCTCGTCAAATCCGCCCCCGAGCGAGCTTTTGAGCCTTGCAAGCGTGGAACGCACGCTCTCAAGGTGCATAGAGGGATCGTTCGGCGAGGAGAGGGGGAGGGTTATATATATCTCCGCACAGTACCTTGAAAGTGCGGATATGAATTCAAGCTCCTGCCCCGTAAAGCTCGAGAAGGAGTCGATATAAACGCTTGCATTGCCAAAGAGCGAAAATTTCGGTATAAGTGCCTTCGCCCTCGTCAGATCGTCCTGGGAATCGGAAAAGCTCTCCGAAAGGCAGGCGCAGTAGGCGGAATATATGAGCGAAACGTCACGGAGCTTCGGACGAAGGGAAGAATCCGTCGGCAAACGCTCGCAGATACGCTCAAGCTGTGCACAGGAGACGCCGTAAGCCTTAAGCTCCGTTACTGCGGAGAGCATGCGCTCCGTGAGCGAAAAATCGTAAACCTCGCCGACCTTGTATTCCTCGAGCATCGGCGACAGCTCACGAATCGTGTTCCACATAACGAGAGCCTTGACGGGCAAGGTCGCAGTGCTGTAAGAGATACCCCCGACCGCACGGAAGATGAGATTGCAGAGTCTTGAAAAGTTGACTACCTCAACGTTCAGCTGAGCCGAGCCGTCGAGCATCGAAACCACCCTGCGCTCAAGCGCAACCGTTTCCTGCTCGGGAACGATGAGATATGCACGCCTGCCGCTTTTTGCGTCGTTCGCAATGTGCCCGAGCAGCAGCTCGGTCTTTCCCGAGTGCGCCGGACCGTATATAAAATGTACCATGCTCAGCTCTCCTCTCCCTCAAGTATTTTTAGATTTCTTAATATCGTAGCCTTTCCACGCCAAGAATAAGCACGCTCCGAAAAGCTCTCCGCCCCCATTTCCTCTATCTCACGGGCAGTGAGACGGGGAGTCGTCGAGACGTGAAAAAATTCGATCGGCGTAAATAAAGTGCCGCACCGCAATGCCACGGCAGTGTGTGGGCAGACCTCCTGACAGATATCACAGCCCCACGCACAGCCGCTTTTTAATATCGCCTCCGCCTCGTCCGGGCGCAACACGCCCTTCTTTTGAGTGAGGGACGAAAGACATTCCGTGCCCTCCGACATCATGGGACAGGCACGAACGCATTTGCCGCACCCCTCGCAGTATCTTATTTCTCCGACTGCGTCCTCGGCGAGCCTTGCGTCCGTGATTATCTCCCCGAGAAAAACGTAGGACGAATATTTTTTTGTTAGCAAAAGATGATTTTTGCCTATAACGCCAAGCCCGGCACTCGCCGCAGCCCGTATTTCGTTTATCGGCGAATGATCCGTAAAGCCGGCAAAGACGTTTTCGGGATATTCGCTTCGCAAAACGGGCAGTATCGCATCAAAGAGCCGTGCGAAAAATAGATGGTAATCCCGACTCACCGCATAAGAGGAAACGTTCCTCTCCCCAAAGCTCACCTCGGTAAGATAGGGAACGGCAAAGATCACCGCCGAGCCCTCACTTATGCCGCACCTCTCGAGCAGATAGGGGCGCACCGTCTCGCATCTCTCGAGCGAAATGCACGAGGCTGTGTCGATATTAAATTCCTTAAGCAATGAAATTATCCGCCCGAGCATACTTACCTCCGCTGTTTTTATTACATTATAACTCAAAACCGCATTTTTCTCAACTGTTTTTTTCGAAAAAAAGCAATATTGCAAGCAAAAACCCCGTATTTTTGCTCCAATATCGCATTTGTTCAAAGAAAATTCACAATTTCGGTATAGAATGATACTGTTATTTCAATTTGAGCGGAGGACGGTATGAAAAATATTGATGTGCTCTCGTGCCCCGTGTGCGGCTCGGAGCTTTATCGAGAGGGCGGAAGCCTGTATTGCCGAGGAGGAAAAAAGCATTGCTTTGATATCGCTGCGTCGGGATACGTCAATCTTTGCCCCGGCAGAGCGTCGGGCGGCGACGATAAGAGAGCTGTCAGGTCGAGAACGGAATTTTTGAACCTCGGCTATTACGCCCCCATAGCGCAAAAGCTCTGCGAGCTGCTTTCGGACTGCGGAGAGGATTCCTGCATCGTGGACGCCGGGTGCGGAGAGGGATATTATACGAACGCCATAGCCGCCGCCACAGGTGCGCAGGTGCTCGGCTTCGATCTTTCAAAGGATGCGATCATCGCCGCATCGAAATCCGCATCACGCCTCGGACTTGCCAATGCGAGCTTTTTCGTCGGCGGAATATACAATCTGCCCCTGCACGACGGATGTGCCGACGCACTCGTCAATATCTTCGCTCCCTGTGCGGAGAGCGAATTTTCAAGAGTCCTCGCCCCACACGGCAGACTCATCGAGGTCGTGGCAGGGAAGAATCACCTTCTCGGTCTGAAGCGAGCGGTCTACGATACCGTCTATACCAACGAGCCCCGTGCCGATATGCCGAAGAATATGCGACTTGCGGAAAGTCATACGCTCTCCTATACGATAGAGCTTAACAGCCCCAAGGCGATAAGAAGCCTGTTTTCCATGACGCCGTACAGCTACCGCACGAGCGAGAGGGATATGCAAAGACTGCTCTCCCTTGAGAGCCTTGCGACCGAGGTCGAGGTCGATATTTACGTTTACGAAGGAGAAGATAAAAAATGAGAATATCCGTATGCGTGCCGATGTATAATGAAAGCTCGATAATCGAGAGCACGGCAAGAAAGATACATAAATATATGACACAAAATTTCGGAAGCGATTTCGAGATAATCTTTTCCGACGACGGAAGCACGGACGGCTCAAGAGAGCTTGTCGAAGGGCTGGGACTTTCCGGAGTCCGCACCGTCGGCTACGAAAAAAACAGGGGCAAGGGCTCCGCCGTCAGAGAGGCGGTGCTCGCATCCGTGGGAGAGACCGTGATATTCACCGACGCCGACCTTGCCTACGGACTTGATATTACCGCCGAGGCGGTGGAGGTGCTCGAGAGCGGAAGCTACGATATGCTCGTCGCCTCACGTGCAAAGCACCCGAGGGGCTACGAGGGCTATACCCCGATACGCCGCCTCGCATCCCGCACGTATCTTAAGGTGCTCGGAATTTTCGGCGGCATCAAGGTCTCCGACGCACAGTGCGGCTATAAGGGCTTTTGCGGCGACGTGGGAAGAAAAATATTCTCCCTTTGCAAAACGGACGGCTTCGCCTTCGACCTTGAGGTTATACTCGTCGCACAAAGGCTCGGACTTTCGATATACGAGCTCCCCGCAATGATAGTAAACCATAGGGAGAGCAAGGTCAACGTCCTCAAAGATTCCGTCAGAATGCTGCGTGAGATCTCGAAAATCAAAAAAAGAGTCCGCACGCTCGACGTGTAAAAACGAAATTTCAATAAGCTATTGAAATTTTATCCGAAAAGTGGTACAATATAAACGTAAATCCATATATAAACGGAGGTCAACCTAAAATGAACTTACAATGGATACTTGCGTCGCTTTTTGCGGTAACGCTCATAATCGGCGCAGTGAGCTCGCTCTCACGTTCAATGCTGAAAAATTCCCTAAGGCTCGGTGCGACGGTGCTGTCGTTCCTTATCGCCTTCATCCTGCAGATCTGCGGAGTGTTTCAGGGAGCGGTCGACGCCGTCTCGGAGGCAATACACCTCTCCGAAATGCTGCCCGACGATCTCGGCGGCGTTAAGGATGTCATCCCCCCGATACTCAGCACGCTCATCACCCCGGCACTCTTTATCGCAGTGTTCCTCGTCCTGCTTTGGATATTCCATATAGTAATACACTTCGTGCTGCGCTCCGTGGAAAGGAAGCAGGCGGCAAGAGCCAATGAGCTTTCCGAGGCGATCGCCACGGCGGCTGCTCCCGAGGAAAATACCGAAGAGGTTGTGGAGTCCGCACCCGAAGCGGTAAGCGAGATAACGGAATCCGCACCGACCGAGCAAACACCCGAAACGGAAACCGAACCCGAAACCGATCCCGAGCCCGAGGCAAAGGAAAAGGTCAAAAAGGCGAAAAATCCGCCCGTCTACCCCGAATGTGCATGGAGAAGGGCGATATCCGTCGGCACGAGCGTCATCAGCGCAGTGCTCATCCTCGCAATACTGCTTATGCCTATAACGTATACCATGGGACTTCTCTCCGAGGCAACGAATGCGCTTGACGGCTCGGATTCCTACGACAGCCAAGTGCAAAAGGTCGTAAGCGTTCTCGATGAGTACCTCGTTTCCCCCTATGACGAAAGCTTCGTCGTGAAATTCTATAACGCAACCGCCCTCACCGCCCTCACCGATTATACGGTAAAGGCAGGCGGTAAGATAGTTCTCGATAACGGCAAGACCGCCTATGCGGACGATTCGATAAGAAGCATCGCAAGAAACGGCTTGCTTGCCGCATCGCAAATGACGTCGAGAAGATCCAAGTGCGCCGACGTTGAGAACAGCGTAAACGCACTTCTCACCGATCCCGTAATAGCCTCCGTTGCGGCGGACGTTCTGATGAATATGTTTGCCGATATGGAGCTTGAAAATGCCGAGGACGGCGACCTCACCGCAGAGCTCGTCAATACCTTTATCGAGCACTATAAGAATGCAGATAAAGCAACGGTTGAGTCCGACCTCGCCTCTCTCGGAGCGGTAGTCGGAGTCTTAGCGCAGAAAAAGATAATTTACAGCGCAATAAACGGCGACGAAACGGATATGTCCTCTCTGCTTGAGGACGGCGAAACGCTCGCAAGCATCGTTTCCGCAATATCCGACCTCTCCGCCTGCGCACCCACGATCGAGAGCGCATTTAAGCTCGGCATCAATATGCTCGGCGACACGCTCGAAATACCGAAGAACGACGAGGAAGCGTACGACGCCCTTATCGGAAATCTTCTTGAAGTGCTCAACGGCGAGTCAGAAGCGGCAATGCATACGTGGAAATTCAATAATGCGGAGCTTGAGAGCTTTGTCAAATACTGCGCCGCAAACGGCAAAAAGGTAACGAGCACGGAAAATAAGAGCCATAACGGCTATCAGTCCTTCTGTACCTACCAAGAAATTTGGAGTGAGCTTCAGAGTGCCTTCGGTCATGCGTCCGAGGACAGATCCTACGGCTATCTCACCGTCAGCGTCGACGGCAAGCTCTATATGTACGACTCGAACGAGAGAAGGATTTTCGAGGTTCCCGATCCCTCGAGCGAGAGCTACGCAGACTTCGAAAAGAAAATATCCCCCATATACGATCTCATTAAATATCTTGCGATCAATTCGACCGCAAGAATGACCGAGCAAAAGCTCGTCTCCCTCCTTTCCGATTACGTGAGGAGCTCCGATAATACCGCCTGCGTCGCAGTTGCGCAAAGGCTTGTAGATAAGGACGCATTCAGATCCAAGACCTCGACCGTCGACGGCATGATCGCCGCATCGGATTTCGAGGACTGGAGCGAGGCGGAAAGAGAAAAGGACACCGAGCTTTGCGTAGATATAATCGTCAACCTGCTCGAAATAGTAAACAGCCTCGGCGAAACGGATAATACCGACGGCGAGAGTGCCGATATCGACGCAATGATAGCGCAGTTCGTAACCCTCGGCGAAACGATGGATTATATGAGAGAAACGAGCTGCATATCCGAGCTTCCTCCGCTTCTTCTCGAGGGACTCGTGGGCAACGAAACGTTCAGCGCATATCTGCCGGCATACGTTGCGTATGAATTCAACGACCTCGTCGCAAGCGGCGAGCTCACCTATACCGAGGTCATGAACGACCTTGCGGCAACCGTAAGAACACTTATTAACGGATTCGGAGGTGCTATTCAATGATTAAATTTCTTATCAAATTCGGAACGTTCCTGCTCTGCACGGCAATACTCGTGCTCGGCGCATTGCAGACGGTAAAGGAAAATAACGTCGAGGAAATGGTCGATAAATTGGAGTATATCCTTTCCTCCGACAGAACCTCCGACGGAGACGGCGGATATATGGACTCCGAGAATAAGGACGATCCTGCTCCTGATATGTCCGATGAGCCCACCGAGCCCGTAGAGCCCACACCCGAGCCGACTCTTGAGGAAAAGACCGAAAACGCCTTTAAGGACCTTTACGATAACCATAACCCCGCACTCTCGGACGCTAAGAAGGAGACCATCTCCACCACCATCAGCAGCTCGATAGATACGAGCACGGAGGACGGCGAGCTCATCTCCGATATCGTCAATAGCTACGTCGATAACCTCTTTGCACAAATAGATGCGCAAAGAGAGCAGGACTCGGACGCAAGCGAGGAGGAGAATAACGCGGCAAGGGACGAATTCGCAAGAAGAGAGACCGAGGCTCTCTCGGGACTTGTCGACATTCTCAATACCTCGACCGAGGGCGAAAGACCGAGCGACGAGCGGATAAGCAGCTCCGTTGAGTCGGTGCTCGACTCCGAGGTTTGCCTCGGAACGGTGGTTTCTATTACCGAGGACGAGGAAATGACCGAAAGAATACAGGAAGCGACAGCCGAGATAGACGATTCGGCAATGGAGCAGATACAGAATACCATTCAGACCAAGCTCGACGAAACGAGAGCCTCCGAGGAGCTCAGCGACGAGGAGCTTGCAATCAAAGAGGATCAGTATCGGGCGATCGCAGACCTTTTCGGCATCACGCTTAACTGATATATCACACTTTAAGAGGGACGGATATCCGCCCCTCTTTTTTATTTTTCAAAAAATATATAAAAATAATAAAATAATACTTGCAAATTGTGTTTCGTTGTGATAAAATTAATTACGAATATATTGTACTGTTTATTTTGGAGGGATATATGAACTTTCAATGGATACTTCTGGCACTTCTTGCCTCGGCGATGCTTTTCGGCACGGTGATGGCAGGGAAGAGGTCAATGCAAAAAAATGCTCTGAGGCTGCTCTGTGTGCCCGTTGCATTCATTATTACGTTTATATTGCAGGCTTGCGGCTGTATGAAGCCCCTTGTCAATTTCATCGCAGATAAGGTCAACGCAGCGACCTTGCTCGTCGGCTTTGAGGACGCTATGGAGCTTATAAAGGCATACGCAGGCACTCTCCTTACGCCCGTGGCGTTTATGCTTGTGTTCTTCATCCTGCTCGTTCTCTTCAGACTTCTTCACGTCAATCTCATTTGCGCCTATATCAATAAGAGAAAAGAGCGCAGAGCAAGACGTGAGCTTCACGAGTCGGTCGAGGCGGAGAAGGAAAGAGTCAAGAACGCCATCAAGGAAAGCGAGAAAAGAGCCGAGGAGCTTGCCGAGGAGTACGAGGAAACGGGCGTGGTGCCCGAGCAGACCGTTGAGGATCTGATATACGCCCCGTACCGTAAGCTCGGAAAGCAGGATATCGACGAGCTTGCAAAGGAAAGAGTCAAGCTTGAGAAGAAGGCTCTTAAGAAGCGAGGCTTCTTCAAGGAGAGCAGGGAAAATAAAACCATCTCCCTCGTCTGCGGCGCAGTCAGCGCATTCCTTGTGTTCGGCGTCGTGCTCATGCCCCTGTTCTACGGTATGACGTATCTTGAAGCGGCAATTGACGGAATACGCGATACCGATTCCGATGACAGTAAAATATATAAGGTCGCAACCGTTGTTGACGATCAGGTGCTCACGCCCTTTGAAGAAAGCTTTGTAAATCAGCTCTACGACAGCCTTGCTCTCAAGGACCTGATGAATTATACGGTAAGACTCGGCGGCAGAATGACGGTCGACGGCAGAGTAATGTATGCGGACGACGTCATTAAGGATATCATCACGCACAGCGTAAGAGCGGCGTCCGAGGTGATGTCCGGCAAATCCGAGAGAAAGCATATCAAGGAAGATATCGACGTTATCGTTTCAAATCCCGTCGTGGTATCCACACTCACGAGCGTGCTCGATAAGGTGCTTGCGGACGTGGATAATCCGAAGCCTGCGGACGATAACGATATAACCGCAAATATTAAATACGATTTCCTCGACCATTATAAAAACGCCGATAAGGAGCTCGTCGAAAACGACCTCCGTGCAGTATCCTCCGTCGTCGACGCACTCGTCGCAAGCGGAGTTGCGGATTCGCTGCTCGGCGACGAGGATATAGATATCGAGAAGATACTCGGAGACGAGGAGGCGGTCGGAAATATCCTTTCCGCCACCGCAGAGCTGTCCGTGTATGAAAAGGTCATTCCGCCCCTATTTGTAAAGATCAGCGAAATGCTCGGTCAGGCACTCGATATTCCCGAAAACGATGCGGAGGCATACGACGCATTTATTAAAAGACTTGCGGAGTCCATGGCAGACGCCGATACCGCTCCGAGTATAGATAACGACGGATTCGATATGGCGAGAGTCGTGGCATTCGCCGTCTCGTGCGAGGCAAGCGGTAAGAGCGTTTCCGAATGCATCGCAGAGGGAAATGTCGGATCGGCTGATTTCCTTGCCTACTGCGCACATTGGATGAACGTCCAGAACGCATTTATGCACGCCGCAGAGGATATGTCCCTCGGCTATCCCGTGATATCCTTCGGCGGTAAAGCGTACCTCTACGATCTGTCCGCCGACGAGCCGAATATCGTCCTTCTCACAGATGAGAACGCACAGACCTATTCCGAGCAGACGTCCCCCGTCTACGAGCTCGTGGGCTTCCTCGCCTATATGTCCAAAACGACGCAGTATTCCGAGGACGAGCTGCACATTCTCCTTATGGGATATACCGCAGTAGCAACCCGTGAGTCAGATAAGGCACTTGCCCTTAGTATGCTTAACCGTGAAACCTTCGTCGCAAAGAGCGTAACGGTGGAAAAGCTCAAGGCGGCAAACGATTTTGAGGATTGGACGCTCGAGGAAAGAAAGCAGGATTCCAAGGAGCTTGCGGTGATCATCACCGACCTTATGGAAATGGTCGAGACGCTCGGCGAATCGTCCGGTGAGAACGGAAGCGACGTCGAGGCACTGCTTGATGAGTTCGTCGTTCTCGGCAGAGCGATGGACGCTATGGGCAGAACGAGCTGTATGAACGAGCTTCCGCCTCTCCTGCTCAACGCACTTGTAATGAACGATAAGTTCGGCGATATTATGAATCCCCTTGTCGTAAATTCCATAAACGATACCGTTCAAAATTCCGGTAAGACCTACGAGCAGGTAATGACGGGACTTGTCAATCTGTTCAAGGCACTGCTTGCTTGATGGAGGTGTAGCGATGATAAACTTTTTAACAACACTCTTAACGTGTATAGTCTGTTGCTTCCTTATGCTCTTCGGCGCATACGGAGCGATAGAGGAGAGCAATTTCGAATCTCTTAAGACTGATATCTCGTCCGCTTGGAGCTCCGAGCCCGAGAAGAGACCGAGCGAGAGCACGGGCGATAATACGGAAAAGCCCGGTGAGCCCTCGGAGGACGTCGGTACGGGAGATATCGAGGTGGTCGAAAACCCCGCACTTGACGCATTTATGAAGCTTTACGAGTCCTACGATCCCGACCTCGTGGATATAAATAAGCAGGTGCTCTCGAGCATGATATCCTCTGCGATCCCCGACGATAACGCATCAAAGGCAACTGCGGAGAATATAATCAATAGCTATATTGATAGTCTTTATAAAGCAATGGACGACCTCCAAAGCGACGAAAACGCCACCGAGGAGGAGAAGGAGCAGGCAAAGCAGGAATTTGCCGAGCGTGAGTCCGCCGCCTATACGGGACTTATTAAAACCATCGAGTCGGCAATGAACGACGAGGCGGATGCGGATCAGATCGTCCTCGATACCACTGACGATGTTCTCAGCTCCGAACTTATCACCGAGACTATCGAGAAAGTTAACGGTGATATAGACGACGACGCAAAGGAGCAGCTCAAAAACGCCATTAACAGCGCTCACGACCTCAACTCCAATAATGAGGAGATAACCGAGGAAGAAAAGCAGGAGAAGGCTGATCAGCTCAATAAGCTCGCAGAGCTTTTCGGAATCGACCTCGGCGCAGGCTACGCACCGAATACCGAGGAGTGATCCCCGAAAAACGAAAAAGAGCCCGTGCGGCTCTTTTTCAATGCTTGATATGAATTCAAAAATCGAAAGGATAAAAATATGGTAAAGCTTATAATAGTAAGACACGGAAACAGTAAGGGAAATTACGAAAGAATATTCATAGGTCAGACGGACTGGGGACTCTCGCCGCTCGGCGAGGAGCAGGTCGCAAGACTCACGGAATATCTGAAGCAGTTCCATATAGATAAAATATATTCGAGCGACCTTAGCCGTGCGTATAATACCGTGCTGCCGACCGCAGAGCGTCTCGGACTTGAGATCCATAAGGAAAAGGGACTGCGTGAAATATACGCAGGCGAGTGGGAAACGCAACGCTTCGTCGACCTCCCCGTGAAATTCCCCGAGAGCTACTATACCTTCCAGAACGATATCGGACACGCACATCCAGAGGGAGGAGAGAGCATAGCGGAGGTTTTCGAGAGAATAAAGAATACGCTCGAGAGGATCGTCGCCGAAAATGACGGTAAGACCGTCCTCATCGGAACGCACGCCACCGCCATCCGTGTTATGAATTGCCTCTGGTACGGCGATACGCTTGAAAATCTGCAAAAATACAGTTGGATAAGTAACGCCGCCGCATGCCATATCGAGTACGAAAACGGAAAATATAACGTTATCGAGTACGGACACGACGCTCACCTTGAGGGAATGATCACGAGAGAACCCACACTTAAGGACTGCGTGGGCGAAAACAGAGAATAATGAAATATCGGCTTTGTCTATTTTTCACAAAATAGTAAAAAAGCCGATATTTTTTTATAGAAACTATTTACAAATTCAAAGTAATGTGGTATACTGTAATCGGAGAGGGAATACCTCTTGTAAAACCATATCGAAAGGAATGATACTATGAAGATTACTATTGTTGGCAGACAGATGAATGTTTGGGATTCAACCAAGGAAATGGCTGAAAGAAAGCTTGCGAAGCTCGATAAGTATTTCGGCTCGGAGGCATCAGCAACAGTAACGTTCAGCTGCAAGCGTGAGCGTGATACGGTGGAGATCACGATACGCGGTGCAAACACTATCTTTCGTGCCGAGGTCGAAGATACGAGCTTCCAGAATGCAATGGATCGCTGCGTTGAGATAATCGACCGCCAGATCAGAAAGAATAAGACAAGGCTCGAAAAGCGTCTGAAGGAGGGCGAATTCACCTTCCCGGCGTTCGACGAGGTGCTCGACGAGGATCCCGAATTCATCGTCAGAACAAAGGAATTTGAGCTGTTTCCGATGTCGGTAGAGGAAGCGATAATGCAGATGAATCTGCTCGGACATCAGTTCTTCGTGTTCTTTAACCTCGAAACCGATAACGTCTCCGTCGTCTATACCAGAAAGGACGGAAGCTACGGACTCATCAACCCGATAATTTACAGATGATCCCCACGGATCACGATCCGATACCTTGCACATAAGATTCGAATCGTAAATTCGTTGACCTTTGAATAATATTTTCCCCACCGCCGAGGCGGTGGGGCTTTTTTATCCCCGAAATGCTTTGAAATTTGCATTAAACAAAATCTCCGTTGCCACAAAAATTAACCCCCAATCCGTGTGGAGTACCTGCGGCGTTAGCCGCATCAATAAAAGTTTTCGCCGCACTGAATGGGCGTCGCTTGCGGCGTTAGCCGCATTAATAAAAGTTTTTACGTCGCTTTTTTCAAAAAGCGACCGCCTGCGCGGCGTGAGCGCAAATCGGCATTTTCTTTTTGCAAAGCTTTTTCTTTTGTGCCTATTTAGGCAAAAGAAAAAGCGTCAAAAAAGTCTTGCTGTCTATACCCCCGTCGTCCTTCCCACGAAATTCACCCAATTTCTGCGGAGATTTAACGACTGCACCCACGGAGAGAGTAGGCGCAGAATTTATTATCACCGTGCCATAAATTTGGCATTGAATGAAATTTATACTGCGTTTCATCGTAGGGCGGGGGCTTGCTCCCGCCGATTTTTAATTAAAGTTACTTTGATTTTGTAGCGGGCGACCACAGGTCGCCCCTACGGAGTTTGAACGACGCACGATTGAAAGGCTTTTGATCAAAAAACAGTCGACGCACCGAAGATTTTATTACCGTTGCCGCACACACGACACCCACCCAACCCGTAGGGGCGCACCTGTGGTCGCCCGTGGGGGCTTTGAAATCTGCGCTGAATTAAATTTCTATTGTTTTTTCGTAGGGCGGGGGTTTACTCCCGCCGCATTTAATTCAAACTAACATTTTTATCGTTTTATAAATTTTAGTTTTATTTTGAACCCGGCGGGAGCAAGCCCCCGCCCTACGATGAGACAACGATAAAGCTTTTGTACATCAAAAAAATATTGGCGTGCTACTAATTTTCTGCGCCCACTTTCTCCGTGGGTGCAGTCGTTAAATCTCCGCAGAAATCAGGTGAATTTTGTAGGGAAAGTAACAAAAGTTAAGCCCCTCTCAGTCGGCTACGCCGCCAGCTCTCCCTAAGGGCGAGCCTTTCGTAAACCGAGCTTTTGGCAACGGAGATTTGATTTATTGTGAACCTTAAAAACTCTACGGGCGACCGCAGGTCGCCCCTACGGGTTGGTGTGGGCGATTTTGTGCAGCAACAGCGGTGAAATTCGATTAAAAAAACAGAGTGCGGCTGTCAATTTTCTGCGCCCGCTCGCTCACGGGGGACGGTCGCTAAATCTCCGCAGAAATCAACAAAAAATATTTCCCGAAACTCGTTGACTGTGGGGGGAATTTGTGATACAAT
>CAZONA010000004.1:25171-51370 GCA_964581025.1 uncultured Lachnospiraceae bacterium | reverse complement strand
AAAAAACGGGGGCTGAGTCAACGACTCAGCCCCAAATTTTTATTTCAAATCAACCAACCTCAACGGTTCCGTCTTCCTTGACCGTTACGGACATACCGTCCTTAACGTAGTTAAGAAATTCGTCCCCGAGCGAGTCGACGACCGCCATGTGAGCCTTCTCATCCTTGAGCCAAACGTCCGCAAGGATAACGCCTGCTCCGGCAAGGGAGTCAATGGGCATCGAGAAGAGCATAGCCGCAGGCTGACGTCCCATAGCGCATGCGCAATAGAGCACGAGTCCGCCCGTGGTCGAGCCGATGGTCTGGGGAAGGCAAAGAGCCTTGCCTGCCATCTGCTTGTTGTAGAGATCGGGGTTGTTCTGGTCGCCGCAGGTAGCCTTCTTGTCGCCGAACTGTAAAGCCTTCTGGAAGGATGCGAGCGTGTTCAGACCGTTGTGAGAGACCACAGCCTCTGCCGTAACGTTGCCGGGAGCAACGATTCTACCCTTAAATACCTTCATATCACTTTCCCCCTTTCGTTATTTGAACGAGAATTTCATCATCCGTGTAATATCTTGCCGTGGTGTACGTGCGAAGCTTGTTGGACGAGGTGATAACGGGCATCTTTCCGCAGAGCGGATTGTTCATATACATAAGAGGGCATATATAGGAAAGTATTACGCCTGTCTTCTTAAGGCGAGCGGCATATTCGGTCTTTTCAAATTCCGCAATAACGCCGGGCGCACTTGTAAATACAGTGGGAATAACGACCTTTTCGTTGCCTGCCGCCTTGAGTGCATCCTCAAGACGAACCGTCCACGACTTGAGCTGCTCAAGGCTCATGTGGGGGCATCCCATGAAGCAAAGCTTCGGCTTTGCGTCGGGATTTTTCCAAATAACAGGATAGGAATCGTAAACTCTCTGAAGCTCCGCATCGTCGATAACGTAGGTTTTCGCACCCTCGCAAATAAGGCTCTCACCGAGCTCCTTTGCGTCGGGAGTGAGGTTGTCAACGTGATAAAGTCCGACCGCACCGTTCGAAGCCGTAGCTGCGCCGAAATCCTTAAGATACGTGCACGCCGCATCGTCAAGCTCCGTTCCGAGCCACTTGTCAAGCCCCTTAATGTAGGGAACGTCCTCCATTACCTTCATACCGATAGCCGAGCCGAGAAGCTGAGCCTCGGGCTTTTTCGTGGTCTTGACCTCAACCACCCACGTAGCACGTCTGCCCTCGTCGGTAAGCAATCCGAAATAGGGAACGTAGCCCACGATCGAGCCCATAATGTCGATAATACCGGAGTTGCGGTTGCATCTTGCGCCGAGAACGGAGTTTGCGTAAACGACCGCACTCGATTCCGCCCAGGAGAGAACCTCACCCTTTTCGGGCTTGTTTCCGACCTGATCGAGATAGCACGCACAGGTGTATGCATTGTCGTTCAAAATTCCGAGCGACTTGAGCTGATCCTCGTAGAAATCCTGCTTGGAGTACATAAAATTGTTAAAAATCAAGGTCTGCAGAAAATTCTGCGGAACGTTTTTGTCAAGCGGACGGGGATCGACGGAGAACTGCTGTGAGCTTACGACGCCTGCGTCGATAAGCTGCTGCATAAGATCGAATACGGGCTTCATCATCTTAAGACCGAAGCTCGTTACAAGGTGATTGTACTTGCTTGTTACGGGAACGAGCTTCTCGGCACCGAAAAGCTCACCGTAGCGAACCACCGTTTCCATAACCTTGGCAAGAGCCTCGCCTCGCTCGCCGTTAAGTATGGCTTGCTGTTCGTTAGTTAATACCATATCAAATAATTCCTTTCTTTGCAAAAGATCATATCTTCATCGCTACGTCCCAAGCACCCCAAATTACCGAGCGGAGATTGCCGACCTTGTCGGCGTCGCCGATAACGTGAGCGGAATGCGAGCCCTCAACGGGAGCGGGATTGTAGCCTATGGACGTAATTACGCTGTCGCAACGCAGAGTTTCGTAAGTGCCGTCCTTGTACTTAACGATAACGCCGTCGTCCTTGATCTGACATACCTTCGTTTCAAGATGAACGGGAACGTGGTTCGTCTTGAAGAAATCACGAAGGTAGCTCGTGTTTGCAAGGCAGATTCCGGGCGTCGTGATAAGGTCGTCAAGCATCTCCACGATAACGGGCTTCTTGCCCTTGAGGTAGAGATCGTAAGCGATCTCACAGCCCGTGAGTCCGCCGCCGATAACGACGACTCTGTCGCCGACCTCACGGTTGCCGAGCAGGTAATCTATTGCCTCGATCGTGGTGTGAGCACCGTTGACGTTGAGTCTGCGAGGCTTTGCACCGGTAGCGACGATGACCTCGTCCGCCTTGATCTCGCTGAGATTTTTGACCTCTGTGTTGAGCCTTATATCAATCTCGGGGTATCTTCTGATCTCACGGTTGTACCATGCAATGAGCGCACGGTCCTTTTCCTTGAAGGAGGGAGCGGCAGCCGCAATAAATACACCGCCGAGCTTGTCGGTCTTTTCGTAAAGCGTTACGCTGTGTCCACGCTTAGCGCAGAGGATAGCCGCCTCCATACCGCCGATACCGCCGCCGATGATGGCAACCTTCTTCGACTTCTTGGCAGGCTTTACGTAATATTTCTTCGATTGCATCGTCTCGGGATTGAGCGCACAGCGAGCAAGTCCCATAGTGTCCTTGAGATCCTGCGTGTTTGCGTGTCCCTTGGAGGAGGAGAAGTTGAAGCAACCGCTGTGGCAGCAGATGCAGGGCTTGATGTCCTCGATCCTGTCCTCAACGAGCTTCGTAACCCACTCGGGATCGGTAAGGAACTGACGTGCAACGCCGATAGCGTCGATCTTGCCCTCGGCAACAGCCTGAGCTCCCACCTCGGGATCCATTCTGCCCGCACAAACGACGGGAATGGTAACGAATTTCTTTATGTGAGCGACGTCCTCGAGATTGCAGTTCTCGGGCATGTACATCGGGGGATGAGCCCAGTACCAGGAGTCGTATGTACCGTTGTCGGCGTTGAGCATATCGTAGCCGACGTCCTGAAGATACTTAGCGGCTCTCTCGCTCTCCTCCATATTTCTTCCTACCTCAACGTACTTTTCGCCGGGCATAGCACCGTAGCAGAAATCCTTGAGCTTGGACTCAACGGAATAGCGCAGAGAAACGGGGAAGTCCGTTCCGCACTCGTCCTTGATGGCGGCAACTACCTCAGCGGCAAAACGGAAACGGTTCTCAAAGGATCCGCCGTATTCGTCATCACGCTTGTTGAAGTAAGAAATAGCAAACTGGTCAAGCAAATAGCCCTCGTGCACGGCGTGAACCTCAACGCCGTCAACGCCTGCGTCCTTGCAGAGCTTTGCCGTCTTTGCAAACGCCTCGATTATCTCGTGGATCTGCTTTACGGTCATCTCTGGGCAGGTAATGTCGGGAGCCCAACGTGCAGGCTGGGGGCTGGGGGAAGCGAGCTCGTGGCTCGTGTCGATAACGGGCTTGATTATTGCGCGTGTAAATTTGTTCTTGTGCAGGGGAGCGATGGACTCGGTGATAGCCCACGAGCGTCCCATTCCGGCGGTGAGCTGAACGAACAGCTTTGCGCCGGTCTTATGGATCTCGTCCATAAACTCCCTCAGCTCATCAAACATTTTCGGATTTTGCCAGAGCCATTTACCCCAGAACGTGTCGCGAAGTGGTGCGATACCGGGGATAATAAGACCAACGTTGTTGTTGGCACGCTCAATAAAGAGCTTTGCAGCCTCCTTGTCAAAGTGGCAGCCGCCGAGCTCAAACCAACCGAACAGCGACGTGCCGCCCATGGGGCACATGACTATGCGGTTCTTGATCTCTACGTTACCGATTTTCCAAGGCTCAAACAGGGCTGAGTATTTAGGATCGAGTTTTTCCATAGAAATAAAGATTCCTTTCTTTATATTGATATATTTAATTTTATCACAAACCCCTTGCATTTGTCAATAAATTATCAAATTTTATCCGCAAAAAATACAAAATTTTTTTCGCTTTCGACGCATATTTTATTGATAATATCCCGATTTCGATCCCCCGACCGCTCCGCCTCGCAAGCATTTTTCTAAATTCAAGGAGCGAAAATATGAAAATATTCATCAAAAATGCATAAACATTCATAAAATCAAATAAAAATATAAAAAATTATGAATATTTTTTCAAAAACCCCTTGACAAATGAATTTTTATTTAGTATAATCTCCAAGGTCAATAAAAAAGAGGAGAAAATAAAAATGAAAAACGGAATGAAGAAAAATTTGATTAAAATATTTGCGGCACTGACAGCCGCCTGTGCCCTCGCACTTGCGCTCGTTGCGTGCCCCTCGGATAATACCCCCGGCGGCGTGAAGCTCATCGACGTAAAGCTCACCGACGAGGAGTATGCCTTCGTCTGCAAAAAGGGAAATACCGAGCTTACCGAGAGCCTTAATGCGTTTTTGCAAGAAAGTAAGGCGAACGGCAGCTTTGACGCACTCGTCGCAAAGTATTTCGAGGGCGTCGGCGAGAAGGTGGGATACGACGTTACCACATCGGACGTGAAGAACGACGAAACGAACCTCGTCGTCGTTACCAACTGCCCATTCGAGCCGTTTGAGTACATAGGCGACGACGGTAAGATATACGGCTTGGATATAGAGCTTGCCGCAGCGTATGCGGAATCTGCGGGACTCACGCTCGTCGTGAAAAATATAGGCTTTGACGATATCTTCTCACAGATTGACGCAGGCTACGCCGATGTCGGAATGGCAGGGATCACCGTCAGCGAGGACCGTGCGGAGCTTTACGATTTCACGAATACTTATTATAAGGCGTCCCAAAAGCTCATCGTCGCCGCCGATAATACGGATTTTGACGACTGCACCACGGCAGAGCAGGTCGAGAAAAAGCTCTCCGAGCTTTCGGGCGTTAATATCGGCTATCAGATAGGGACTACGGGCGGAATGTACGTAAACGGAGACGAGGATTTCGGCTTTTCGGGCTTTCCGAATATCACGGGCAAGGGCTATTCCACCGCACAGGAGGCAATAACGGACCTTGTGAACGGCAACCTCTACGCCGTCATCGTCGACGAAGCACCTGCCAACGCTCTTGTCAAAGCGGTTAACGACTAACGGAGAGAAAAAATGAACTGGACGGTAAAATTCGAAAGGTTTTTTTCGACGATGCAAAGCGAATATTTCCGCAAGCTTCTCCTTGAGGGCTTGATGAATACCGTAGAGGTCGCATTTCTCGGACTCATCATCGGAATGATCATCGGCACGCTCATCGCCGTGATCAGAGTAGCTCCGAAATATAAGCTCTCCGTGAGGATATTCGATAAAATATGCTCGGTCTACGTGGCGATATTCCGAGGAACACCCATAGTCGTGCAGCTCCTGCTCGCATACTACGTCCTTCTCCCCACACTCGGAGTGCGAAACGTCAACTCGCTCGCCGTTGGAATAGTCGTGTTCGGAATGAACAGCGGCGCATACGTGTCGGAAATGATGCGAGGAGGCATAAATTCGGTCGATAAAGGACAGCTTGAAGCAGGACGTGCACTCGGACTTGATTACCCCACCGCAATGCGTAAGATAGTGATCCCCCAAGCACTGAAAAATATCCTCCCCTCACTCGGAAACGAGCTTATAAGTCTTATCAAGGAGACCTCGGTGCTCAGCTTTATCACGGTCTATGACCTCTATACCGCCCTTAGCACGATAGGGAGCAAAAATTACGAAAAGATGGTGCCCTATATCGTTATGGCACTCATATATATAGTGCTCGTGCTCATTATAACGCTGATCGTCAGACTGATCGAGAGGAGGCTCGCAAGAAGTGATAGAAATTAAGGATCTTAAAAAGAAATTCGACGGCAGAGAAGTGCTCTGCGGAATAAGCACCACAATAAAAGAGGGCGAGCAGGTCGTCGTGATCGGACCGTCGGGCTCGGGAAAATCAACCTTTATACGCTGTATAAATTGCCTTGAGGACGCCGACGGCGGAAATATATTCTTCGAGGGCGAGGACATAGCCGATTTTTCGGTCGATATCAATATTCACAGACGCAATATGGGAATGGTTTTTCAAAATTTCAACCTCTTCAATAATATGACCGTCCTCGATAATATAACCCTCGCTCCGATGCAAATATACGGCGGCGAAATGAGAAGGAGCGGAATGAATAAGCGTCAGGTCAGGGAGCATTACGAGAGCGAGGCAATGAAGCTTTTGCGGCGTATAGGACTTGAGGATAAAGCGTCCGCATACCCCTCGACGCTCTCGGGCGGACAGAAGCAGAGAATAGCCATCGCCCGTGCCCTCGCAATGCAGCCGAAGGTGATGCTTTTCGACGAGCCCACGAGCGCACTCGATCCCGAGATGGTCGGCGAGGTGCTCTCGCTTATGCGTGAGCTTGCGAGCGAGAAGCAGACGATGGTCATAGTAACGCACGAGATGGCGTTCGCACGTGAGGTCGCAAGCCGTGTCATCTTTATGGACGGCGGAAAAATACTCGAGGACGGCACTCCCGAGGAAATATTCGAGCACCCGAAGCACCCGAGACTCAAGGAATTTCTCGGAAAGGTGCTTTGAAGCCGATAAAATAAGTATCCACTCTGTGCGAGTGGATATTTATTTTTCCGAAAATCCCGGCGAAATTTCAAAAACCCCTTGATTTTGTCGTCCGATTACTTTATAATATATTATGTATAAATATGTTCGTGTAGTATCGGAGATAAAAATGGACAGAATTTCAAAGGAAAATTATTATCTTGACATAGCGCAAACGGTCGCCGAGAGAAGCACCTGTATGCGTAAAAAATACGGAGCGATAATCGTAAAGAACGACGTGATAATATCCACGGGCTATAACGGCGCACCCCGCGGCAGAAAAAATTGCAATGAGCTGCAGTTTTGTATGCGTGAAAAGCTTTGCATCCCCCGCGGAGAGAGATACGAGCTTTGCAGATCGGTGCATGCGGAGGCAAACGCCATTATCGCTGCACCTCGTGATCAGATGCTCGGCGCAACGCTCTATATGGCGTGCGTCGATCCCGAAAGCGAAGCACTCGTTCCCGACTGTACGAGCTGTATGATGTGTAAGCGTCAGGTCATCAACGCAGGCATAGCGTATGTTGTCGTGCGGGACGATAGGGAAAATTTCCGTGTCATCGACGTCAACGATTGGATAGAAAACGACGATTCCCTCACGGGAAGCTTCGGCTATTGATATGTATAGGCTTGTCGTAGCGACGGAGGAGCTTCTGCCCGATGTCGCAAGGCTCGAGAGTGAGATATTCGGCGTCGAGCGGAGCGCAGAGTCCCTCGGTATCCTTTGCGGTAACGGCGGCATTTGCGTCGCCTGCCTTGACGGAGATAGGCTCGTCGGATACTGTACCGTGCTTTTCGTGCTCGACGAGGCGCAGATAATCGACCTCGCAACGCATGCGGAGCATCGCAGATGCGGAGTGGCACGAAAAATAATGGAGCTCGTGCTCTGCGAATGTACAAAAAGGGAAGTGAGCACGCTCTCTCTCGAGGTCAGACGCAGTAATTCTGCGGCAATAAATCTCTATTCCTCACTCGGCTTTGAGATCGTGGGAGAGAGACGGGGCTTTTATTCCTCACCCCGTGAGGACGCACTCGTAATGATAAAAAACACAGTTAACGGAGTAGTATAAAAATGTATATTTTAGGAATGGAGAGCTCGTGCGACGAAACGTCCGCATCGGTCGTGGAGATAGTCGACGGAGCTCCGCATATACGTTCAAATATAATAGTATCGCAAATAGACACTCACCGCCTCTACGGCGGAGTAGTCCCCGAAATAGCAAGCCGTGCACATATAGAAGCGGTCTCTCGTATCACCCGTGAAGCACTTGACGGGGCAAATATAACGCTGAAGGACCTCGGCGCAATAGCCGTAACCGCATCTCCCGGACTCATCGGAGCACTTCTTGTGGGAGTTAATTTCGCCAAGAGTCTTGCCTTTGCAAACGGTATCCCCCTCGTTGCCGTCGATCACGTAAAGGGGCACGTCGCAGCGGCGTACTTTGCGGACGAGGCACTGAAGCCCCCGTTTCTCGCACTCGTCGTCTCGGGCGGACATACGGCAATATATAATATCCGAGACTATGCGGAATTTGAGGAGCTCGGCACGACACGGGACGATGCGGCAGGCGAGTCCTTCGATAAGATAGCGAGAGTTATGGGTATGCCGTACCCGGGAGGAGCGGCACTTGATAAGCTCGCCTACGAGGGCGATCCCAAGGCGATAAGCTTCCCCTCGCCGGCACTTCGGGGAGATAACCTCGACTTCTCGTTCTCGGGACTCAAAACGAGTGCCCTAAACTACATAAATTCCAACGCACAAAAGGGAATAGATATCAGCTACGCCGACGTGGCGGCATCCTATACCGATACGGTCGTCAAGGCGATCACGGAAAAGCTCGACGCCGCACTGAGTAAGAGCGGAGCGAACGCCCTTGCCATCTCGGGGGGAGTCGCCGCAAATACCCATTTGCGCTCCGCCATCGCAAGACTTTGCGAGCGTCGAGGCGTAAGATTCGTAATGCCCGACAGATCTCTTTGCGGAGATAACGGAGCGATGATCGCACTTGCAGGATACTATGAGTATGTGAAAGGAAACCTTGCCGATACACGACTTAACGCTTGCGCATATTCACCGCTTGATTGACGAAATTTCCACAGACCGCCTGTGGAAAACCCTGTGGAAACTGTGGAAAACCCGATAAATCAAGGGCTTTTCTCGAGACGGGGATGTGTAAAACTCGAAATTTAACAATGCTAATAATGTGAGGACATAAAAAATGAAGGATAATTGGAATAACGAAGAGCCGATAATGCTCAAGGAGAACATAAGCGATGCGGTCATCAAAAGACTTCCGCGATATTTCAGATATCTCAGAATACTTATACGCGAGGGAAAATCGAGAATAAGCTCCGCAGAGCTCTCACGCAGAATGAATATAACCGCAAGCCAGATAAGACAGGATCTGAATTGCTTCGGCGGATTTGGGCAGCAGGGCTACGGATATAACGTAAACTACCTCTACGCACGTATATGCGAGCTTCTCGGCGTCAGCTCGGGCTTTCAGGCGGTCATCATCGGCGGAGGAAACCTCGGACGTGCACTTGCCAAGAACGAAATGTTCGAGAAAAGAGGCGTGGATATCGTGGCGATATTCGATGTAAATCAGGAGCTTATAGGTACAACGGTAAACGATATACCGATCCTGCATATCGACGATTTTGAAAAATACGCCGCAACGCATACGATCGATATGGCGGTAATGACGCTCCCGAAGGAGCACGCACTTGCCATGGCGCAGAGAGTTGCGGATGCGGATATCGGCGGAATTTGGAACTTTACGGGGCAGGAGCTCGACTCGCTCGACTGCGATATAATCGTCGAAAACGTCCACCTCGGCGATTCGCTTATGACGCTCAATTACCGCCTTGCTCACAAGAGTGCGGAGGGGAAGTAAACCCTATGAAAAGAAAGCAAAAAAATCAGATAGCGTTAAATTACGGAACGTCCCTCACCGCTCTCCCCACCGACGTGCTCACCTACGTTGATAAGGCGAAGAAATTCGACCTTAAGGTGCTATTGCTCGTCGCATCGTCCGAAAAATACAGAGAGGGAAGCTTCGTTTCCGCCATCGCAAAGGAGCTCGCATGCGAGGAGAGCGAGGTCGAAGCGTCCGTCGCATTCTGGCGAGGAACGGGAATGCTCATCTCGCCTGAAACCGAAGAAAGCAACGAGCCCAAGAGCACCGCAAAAAAAGCGGCACAGGCAAAGAGTGCCGAGCCGCAATCCGATATACCCAAGCGTGCAAAGCTCAGCGACCTGCCGCAGTATACGAGTGCGGAGCTCAACGACCTGCTCTCACGCCACGCACAGGTCATAGGACTCATAGACGAGTGCCAGAATATCCTCGGCAAAATATTCACCGCCGCAGATATTAAGGTCATAATGGGACTTGTCGACTACCTCGGACTCGATAACGATTATATAATCCTCCTTATGCATTTCGCCGCAAAGAACGGTCAGAAATCGCTGAGGTATATAGAAAAGCTCGCCGTTTCCTGCATCGACGACGGATTTACGGATGCCGTCGCACTCCAGGAGGAGCTTCGTGCAAGGGAAGCAAGACAGAGCTACGAGGGCAAGGTGCGTGCCGTTTTCGGAATAGGCACGAGAAAATTCAATTCCAAGGAATCCGCCTGCATCAACGCATGGGCAAATACCTTCCGCTACGATACGGACATCATCGAGCGCGCCTACGATATTACGATAAACGCCACGGGTAAGCCCTCGATACCCTATACGCACGCAATACTCGAAAGATGGTATACGGACGGACTTCGCACGCTTGAGGACGTGAACGCCGCAATCGAGGCACGTGCCAAGGAGAGTGCGGACGATGGATCAAGCTTCAATATCGACGATTTCTTCAATGCGGCTATCGAAAGAAGCTACGCTGATAAAAAATAGGAGACAGTATGGGTTACAATAATTCGGTTTATAAGCGTATATACGACGAATACAGTCAAAAATATCTCATAGCACGTGAGCGTGCCTCGGTGCGTGAGGCGGAGCTTCACGAGCGTATACCCGAGATTGCAAAAATTGATAAGGAGCTCTCCCTTACCGGACTCGAGATATTTTCCGCCTCTCTCTCGGGCGAAAATTACCGTGAGCGTCTTGCCGAGGTCAAGGAAAAAAACCTCGCCCTCCAAAAGAAGAGAGCGGAAATATTGCGCTCACACGGCTACCCCGAGGACTATTCGGACGTGAAGTACGATTGCCCTATCTGTAAGGATACGGGCTTTGACGATAATAAAATGTGTAGCTGTATGCGTGAAGCACTCACGCTTGCGGGTATTGAGAACAGCGGCTTCGGAGAGCTTATCAAAACGCAAAGCTTCGAAAGCTTCTCCCTCGATTATTACCGCTCAAGCCCTAAATCTTACGAGCTGATGCGCAGAAATTATGAATTTCTCGTAAATTATGCGGACACCTTCAAGCCGAGAGAATCCGCAAGTATACTTATGATGGGCGGAACGGGACTCGGTAAAACTCACCTCTCGAGCGCACTTGCAAAGCGTGTCATCGAGAGAGGGAACGACGTTTTCTATACCGGATCGGTCGACCTGTTTTCCACCTTTGAGGTGCAGAGATTCAAGACGTATTCGAATGAGCCGAACGAGCTGATCGAACGCTATTACGAGTGCGACCTGCTCATAATCGACGACCTCGGCACGGAGATAATAAATCAGTTCACCGTCTCGACGCTCTACGCATTGCTCAACGACCGCCTCAGCAGAAGAAAGCCGACGATCGTGAGCACGAATTTCACCAAGGACGATATACTGAAGAAATATACCGACCGCATAGCCAGCCGCCTGCTCGGAGAATATACCGTGCTCTTCTTTTCGGGAACGGACGTGCGTGCGCAAAAGCTGATGGAGCGTAAATAAGAACTAAAGGCAACGAAAAAGAGCCTTCGTAATGAAGGCTCTTTAATTTGACGGGAAATTATCCCTCGACGGGAGTCTCCCCCGTAGGCTCATCGCACTGTACGCATTCGCACTCGCAGTCGTCATCGTTTTCTGCGAAAAGCTCCTCGTAATCCTCGTCCTCGTCATGTGCGTAGATCTTGGCAAGGTCCTTCACGAAAAGCTTGTACACAACGAGAGCAATTGCCGTAAATCCGGCAACTACCGCTACGGTAACGGCGATGATTTTGCCGTAGTTTGTTCTTTTTTCCATAGAATAAACCTCCATACATAGTTTTCTGATTACAGTATACCATTCTTTTTCAAAAAAAGCAATATTTTTTGCGCAAAAAATTGTTAACTTTTATTAATAATCACCTTGTCGCCCAAAAGCGACGGAATGGAATTTGATATGAAATATAACGATATCGTGTCCGCTCTGCGTAAGGTCGCTCCCGAGAGCTGTGAATACGAGGCAGGACTGCTCGTCGAAGCCTTTACCGACTTGAAAATTTCACAGCTTCGCCAAAGCCCCGAGAGTGAGCTCGGAGACCTGCCGAGCCTTGCAAACGCAATTGCACGCCGCCAAAATCACGAGCCGCTGCAATATATAATCGGAAAATGGGACTTTTACCGCCAGACCTATAAGGTCAACGAAAATTGCCTCATACCACGCTCCGATACCGAGGTGCTCGTCGAGCACGCAATAGAGCTGCTCCCACACGGAGCGCATTTTCTCGATCTCTGTACGGGTAGCGGATGTATAGCGGTCTCAACTCTCGCCGAGCGTGCCGATACGACCGCCGTGATGGTCGATAAATTTGAAAAAGCACTTGCCCTCGCACTTGAAAATGCAGAGCTTAACGGTGTTTCCGAGCGAGTCGGGGGACTCTGCCTTGACGTTTTCGAGGACGGCGGAGAGCTTGATCGTGAGCACTTCGACGCAATACTTTCCAACCCACCCTATATTCGCCCCGAGGTCATAAAAGAGCTTGCCCCCGAGCTGAAGCACGAGCCCTACGCCGCACTTTACGGCGGAGAGGACGGTCTTATATTTTATCGCAGGATCGTCTCCCGTTATTCACGCCTTTTGAAAAAAGACGGCTTTTTCCTCCTTGAAATAGGCTACGACCAAGCTGCAGACGTGGCAAATATCGCCGCAGAGAACGGCTTTGCGTGCAAAATATTCAAGGACTATTCCGGAAACGACCGAGTCGCCCTCCTGACAAAATAAAAAACGCTCCGCACGGAGCGTTTTTTTATTTCAAAAGCTCAAGCTCATCCTCCGTAAGATACCGCCACTTTCCGAGTGGAAGATCGCCGAGAGACAGCTCCCCGATGGCAACCCGATTAAGCCTTGCCACCTTTAAGCCGACCTGCTCGCACATCCGCCTTATCTGCCTGTTTCTGCCCTCGTAAAGAGTCATGCGCAGAGTCGTAAATTTTTCCGAAACGGATAAACGCTCCGTCTTGACGGGGAGAAGGGTATAGCCGTCGATGACCATCGGGCTGTTCAGCGTGGCGAATTGCTCATCGCTCACCTCGCCCACAACGTCAAGCTCGTATATCTTCGGAATGCTGTGCCTCGGATGCGTGAGCCTGTTCGTGAGCTCGCCGTCGTCGGTCATAATAAGTAAGCCCTGCGAATTGAGATCGAGCCGCCCGACCGGGTAAACACGCACGCCGCACGAAACGAGATCCCCGACGCATGGACGCCCCTTTTCGTCGTGTAGGCTCGTTACTATCCCACGGGGCTTGTTGAGCATTACGTATACGTGCCCGGCGTCCTGCCGCCTTGAAATTATGCGCCCCCTGTATTCGACCGTGTCGTGCTCGGGATCAATGCGCTCTCCGAGCTCGGCGAGCCTGCCGTTGACCTTGACCTTGCCGGCACGGATCTCATCCTCGGCGGCACGGCGAGAGAGCACTCCGCAGTCCGTAAAATATTTTTGAAGCTTTATTTTATCCATTCCCTAAATTCCTTTATAAGATCCTTTAACCATTCAAAAAAATCGAATTTTCCCGATTCGCTCTCAACGCCTTCCGTTGCGATAAGCGGAGATTCTGCAATGACCGAGCCGTTCAAAACGTATTTCACACACCCCACGCATTCGCCCGCACCTATCGGGGCGAAAATGAAACGGGGAGCTTCGATAACGCATTCGATATTCCCACGATCTCTCGAAGCTACGGCGGATACGGGCTCGGAGCATGCCGATACGCTCGCCACCACCCCCGAAATAACGGGAATATCCGTGCAGATGCCGTCAAAATATATTCGCTCGTAGGCGGAAAATCCGAAATCGTAGAGCCTTGCGTGATCGCTCCAATCGCTCGGCGCATTCAGCGTAACCGCAATCAGCCGAACGCCCCCACGCTCCGCACAGGTCGCAAGACATCTGCCGGAGGTGCGTGTGTATCCCGTCTTGCCGGCAATTATGCCGTCGTAGGTTCGAAGCAGCCTGTTGTGATTTACAAGCGTGCTCGTAATGCCGCCATCACGTGAGATCACGGCTCGGTATGAGCCGGAAATGCGAAGAAAATCCTCGTTTTTCACCGCATAAGCGAGCAAATTTGCAAGATCTCGAGCGGTCGTGTAATGCCCATCCGCCTGTAATCCGTGCGGATTTTCAAAATGCGTGTCCTCAAGCCCCAGCTCATACGCCTTCCCGTTCATCTTCTCGACAAACGCTTCCACCGTTCCGCAAAGACATACGGCAATCGCAAGTGCCGCATCGTTGGCAGAGGAGAGAAGCAGACAGTAGAGAAGGGACTCAAGAGTGATCCTCTCACCCTCACGCAAATATGCGGACGAGCCCTCCGTCCCGACCGCAGAGCGTGGAACGGTAAGCACCGAATCGACAGAAACGCCGCTCTCGAGAGCCACTATGGCGGTCATGATCTTCGTCGTCGACGCCATCGGCAATCGCCTGTCGGGGCTTTTGCCGTAAAGTACCTTGCCGCTCTCCGCTTCAATAAGACAGGCGGAGCTTGCCGAAATCGAGGATATCGAGGAATCCTTCCCGAGAGATTTCGCATTTATCGAGCCGATCGGAAAAAGCACGCATATCAAGAGAAGCACCGCCGCCCCTCTTTTGAAAAAATTCATATAGATCACCCCAAAACGATTATATTTTTCGGGGTGATCCATTATACCTGCAAAGCAGGTGCGTTATTTGATTATCTCCTCAACCACGACCTCGTCGGGCGTGCCGTTCGAGGACGTAAAGATGTTCTTTATCTTCTGAATTATTTCGGGCGAGCGATCGAGCAGCTCGCATGCCTGCTCCACGGGATCGGTCCCGACCTTGCCCTCACAGCTTACAAAATCGGTCTTGCCATCCTTCGAAATAACGAGAAAGCCAACGGGAGTAACGCTCATTCCGCTGCCTCCGCCACCGCCGAACTTGTTGGATTTCTGCACCTGCGCACCCGTGTCGACGCCGCCGGTCGCAAAGCCCACGCTGAGCTTGGAGATGGGAATGATGGTCGTACCCGACGAGGTCTCTATCGGATTTCCGACGATGGTGTTCGAATCAAGCATCCCCTTGATATTCTCAAAGGAGGTCTTAAACATCGTATCGAATCTGTTTTCATTAGCCATTTTCTTCAGTTTCCTTTCGGTTGTTTTTTATTTTAAGACTTAAGTATTTCAAAAGAGTTTTGATGAGCACCGTAAGTGCGCCGAATACGCTGACGGAGAGGGAAATATTGATCCTCGCCTCTGTGTGCTCCGACGTAAAATCGGGAACGACGGAGATCTCCGAGCGTCGCAGAGAGGAAAGAGAGGTTATCGAATCGAGCAGGTCGATAAGACACGCCATCGCCCCCGAAGCAGCACCGTAAAGTATAGCGGTCTGTGCGGCGTCCCCCGTCGCAATTTTAATGCTTATCTTGGCAAGCCTTACGTGAAGCTTGCGTGCAAATGCCGCAGAAAAAGCCTTGATAAGCTCCGTAACCGTGGCAATAGTCTCCGTTATCGGAGGCTTTTTCTTAGGCTCGGAGTGCACGTCCTTCACGACCGTGTCGGGCTTTTTAGCCTTTTCACGCTTCTTGCCGTGCTTTTTCGGCTTGAATTTTTTCTTTTTTTGAGGATAGAGCCTGAAGCGGAGAAAAAGCACCTTAAGGTATACCGCAAGCTCCTCCTCAAACACTATATTTATTCCGACTCTTACGCAAAGGATCGCCGCAATGAGCGCAATTATTCCGATTATTATATAAAGCGCAATCATCACAAGTCCTCCTTTTTACGATTGATCAGTCCGCAGTCTCCTCCTCCGAGGAAAGCATTATCTCCATCTGCTCGTCCACCGCACGCAATTGCTCTATCTCCGGCAGCTCTGCTATGGAGCTCAGACCGAATACACGCAAAAATTTGTCCGTCGTCGAATAGAGCATAGGTCTGCCCGGAGCGTCGAGCCTGCCCGAGCATTCGATAAGTCCCTTGTCGGTGAGGGAATTCATCGCATAGCTTGAATCCACGCCTCGTACAATGTCCACAAAGCTTCGTGTAACGGGCTGATTGTATGCCACTATCGCAAGCACCTCCATCGACGATGCGGAGAGATTTCCGCCTCGCTTTATGCCGAGTGCCTCACGAATTTGAGCCCCGAATTGCTCCTTCGTGCAAAGCTGGCAGGTCTCGGGGAGCATTAAGAGCATTATCCCGTGCTCGTCGGTGTTGTATACCTCGGATATTTCCGATACCATACGCCTAACCTCGCTCGGAGTGAGCGAGAGCACCTGCGCAAGCTTTTCGTATCTTACGGGATATCCTGCCGCAAAGAGTATCGCCTCTATCGCCGCCGCAGAGGATATAGGAGTTGTCTCCGCCGAATCCTCGAGCGCATTTTCCGCATCGACGTTTTCAAGTATTTCAAGGTCAGCCATCAGTATGTCTCCTTATCGTTGAATTCCTTTTGCGGCACGTAGTTCTCGTTGAGAGTGAAAACCGTGTCCGCACCGTAGTTGTTTTCCTCGGGAGCACATTCGTCCTCCACGAGCAGAATACGTCCCGTCTTAACAAGCTCAAGCACACCGATAAATATCGCTATCATATCGGGGAGCGAAACGCTGTCGTCGAGAAAATCGGATAGCCTTTGATAACGAGTCGAGGTCAGTCTCGTCATTATCTGAAGTATCTTGTGTTCAACGGGCACGATGGGCTTTGCTATCATCGGGGTGAATGCATTCCTGTGCGCATTGTCCATCGCATTGTTGAAATCCGCCACCCGACGCATCGCAAGATACAGCCTCTCGGGATTTTGATCGTCAACAAAGCTGCGGTCGACCGAGATCTCGTCCGTATCCTTTATAAACCGTGCCGAATACATCGCATATAGCGGATGCATAAGCTCTGCGGCACGCTTTGCCTGCTCGTAGCGGAGCAGGGCGTCCTTCAATTCCTTGCGCGGATCCTCGCTCTCCTCCTCCGTGCGAGGAAGAAGAAGCTTGCTCTTGATTAGCATAAGATCGCTCGCCATAACGAGAAATTCGCTCGCCACATCCATATCCATCTCCTGTGCGGCAGCGATGTACTCCATATACTGATCGCAAATAAGCGAGATGGGAATGTCCTCAATATTGACCTTGTTCTTGTGTATCAGAGTCAGCAGAAGATCAAGCGGACCTTCAAACTGATCCAATCGGTAAGTCAATGCTTCCATTAAAGTATCTCCAAAGTAAATTTGTTAAAACGAAAATGTGGGAAGTCGGTTCAAAATATCGCTGATTACTACCGTAAGCAGATCGTCCGGCATACCCGTAACGGTATAGAGCAGATCGGATAAGCCACCCGTAATATAGGAGAGGGGAAGATCTATAAGCCCGGAGGCGATAAGAACGATGAAAGCGATCATGATATATTTTTCATATCTCATTATCTTGAAATACGTTTCCGTGGGAAGAAAGATATATGCGATCCTCGAGCCGTCGAGCGGAGGGAGGGGAATGAGATTGAAGATCATAAGATTTAAGTTGAGGGTTATACCTAAGTAGAGCACTGTCGCAAGCAGGGAAAGAACGGTAAACATCACGTTCTCCCGAAGCGAGTCGTCAATGCCGTAATAGCCTCCGCTCGCCCAATATAAGCCCTCCGATATAGAGCCTATCGGTATCATAACTAATCGCAGAAGAACAGTAAAGATTATCGCAAGGCAGAAATTCGAGAGCGGTCCTGCCGAAGCGCAGATAGCCATATCCCTGCGGGGCTTTTTGAAATTCCGTGCGTTGATCGGCACGGGCTCAGCCCAACCGATGCTGAATAGGAGCATCGACAAAAATCCGAGAGGATTGAAGTGCTTCATCGGATTGAGCGTTATCCTGCCGAGATTTTTTGCCGTGTCGTCCCCGAGCTTGTAAGCGGCATATCCGTGCGCCGACTCGTGAATCGAGAGTGAGATCAGCACGGATGGGAGGAGCAGAAGCATCTGCGGTATTCTGTTAAGTAAGCCTGAAAAATAACTAAGCATATTCGATTAAACTCCGGAATATTTTAATATTTCCCTAAGAAGCTCCGCCTTTCCCTCACCGGTGTGGGAGGAGAAGGGTATCAGTATGGTGTCTGGTGCAAGAAGCGGGTCGTCCGCTATCCTCGTAAGCTGTGTCGTGCGGTCTGTTTTGTTAAGCTTGTCTACCTTCGTCGCAACGATGACGTAGGGGATACCCATCTCGTTAAGAAACGATATCATCATAGCATCGTCGTCGGTGATCCCCACCTTGCAGTCCACGAGCTGAACGACAAGGGAGAGCAGGTCGATATTTTTGTTCTGCGTGAAATATCCGTCGGTAAGACTTGACCACGCCCTCTTGGAATCGAGCCTGCGCTTTGCGTAGCCGTAGCCGGGAAGGTCAACGAGAAAGAATTTTTTGTCCACGTCGTAAAAATTTATCGTGATAGTTTTGCCGGGCATCGACGATACGCGTGCGAGATTTTTTCTGCCGAGCACAGTGTTTATGAGCGAGCTCTTTCCGACGTTCGAGCGCCCCGAAAAGGCTATCTGGGGCATCCTGTCGGTCGGGAATTGCTTCGCAAGCCCGGCAGTTATGCGCAGAGATGAATTTTGAAAATTTACAGCCATATTTCCTACTTTCTGTAAGCACTCGTGCCGCCGAGCGACAGCTCCACCGCCTGAAGCTGTGGGATCAACTCATCGGAAAAGGTGCTTTTTTCGTTTTTTATAAGAGCGTTGTCCAAAACGTCCTCAAGCGTTACGCAGGGAATAAAGCGAAGATTTTCCCTCGCAAGAGGATCAATGCTTTCGAGATCCTTGAGATTTCCCTCGGGAATGAGTACCGTCTTGACGCCGGCGTTGTACGCCGCCATCGTCTTTTCCTTCAAGCCGCCGATGGGCAGAACTCTTCCTCTGAGCGTTATCTCACCGGTCATGGCGATATCACGACGCACGGGAATACCGGAAAGAGCACTCACAAGTGCCGTTACCATGGTAACTCCGGCACTCGGACCGTCCTTCGGAACAGCACCCTCGGGTGCATGAATATGTATGTCGCACGTCTTGTAGAAATCCGTGGGAATGCCGTATTTCCTTGCGACCGAGCGTACATAGCTGATGGCTATGTGCGCACTCTCCTTCATGACTTCGCCGAGAGATCCCGTAAGCTCTACCTTGCCCGTGCCCTCAAGCACCGACGCCTCGATCTTAAGCATGTCGCCGCCAAGCTCCGTGTAGGCAAGCCCGTTTACAAGACCGACCTCGTCTTTGCTCTCGATAAGCTCGGGAAGATATTTCTTCTCACCGAGATATTTCGCCACGTCGCCACGGTCAATGACGACGGATTTTGCACCGTTCGATACGATCTCGTAAGCGGCTTTGCGGCAAAGGGACGCTATCGTCCTCTCAAGTCCTCTGACGCCCGCCTCGTGAGTGTAGTGATCAATGATCTCCTCAAGTGCCCCGTCGGATATCTTCAGGGTGCGCTTTGAAAGCCCATGACGCTTTAATTGCTTTGCGATAAGATGATTTTTCGCAATGCTCATCTTCTCACGCTTGGTGTATATCTTAAGCTCGATTATCTCCATACGGTCGATAAGGGGACGGGGAACGGTTTCAAGCGTGTTCGCCGTCGCAATGAAGAAGCATTTCGAAAGATCTATCGGAAGCTCCACGAAATGATCACGGAACGCCTTGTTCTGCTCGCCGTCAAGCACCTCGAGCAGAGCGGACGTCGGATCTCCGTGTGCGTCGCTCGTCAGCTTGTCGATCTCGTCAAGCAGAATGAGCGGATTGTTGACCTTCGCCTCGATAAGAGCGTTTATTATTCTGCCGGGCATAGCACCGACGTAAGTCTTTCTGTGTCCTCGAATGTCCGCCTCGTCCCTTACGCCGCCGAGAGAAACACGCACGTATTTCCGCTTCATAGCAGATGCGACCGATGCGGCAATCGACGTTTTTCCAACTCCGGGAGGACCTACGAGACAAATAATCTGATTGTTGAGCTCGGGATTTAATTCCTTGACCGCAAGAAATTCGAGAATGCGACGCTTGACCTCGTCAAGCCCGTCGTGATCACGCTCGAGTATCTTCGAGGCGGCGGAAACGTCCGTTCGATCCTTGCTCGACTTGCTCCACGGTATCTCAAGCACCGTGTCAAGATAAGTGCTCATCACGGAAAGCTCCGCAGAGCCGAAGGGAAGACGGGAAGCCTTTTCGCTGTCTCGTAAAAGCTTCGACTCGATCTCCTTCGGAAGATGAGCGGATAGAATGCGAGTGGTGTAATCGTCCTCGTCGCCGCCATCTCCGAGCTCCTCACGAATAACACGAAGCTGCTCACGGAGATAATATTCCTTTTGATTTCTGTTCAAACGAGAGCGTACCTCTTTGTGAATGGCACTCTCGCATTCAAGTAAGCTCGTTTCCTCCTCAAGCAGAACGATAAGCCTCTTGAGCCGTGCGATCGGCTCAAATTCGGAGAGTATCTCCTGCTTGTCGGTATGACGTACAAGTATGTTTGAAGCAATAAGATCCGCAAGTGCCCCGGGATTTTTGATTTTTCCGAGTGCGGAAAGGAGCTCCTTCGAGGACGCCGGAAGATATTCCGCCATTCGCTCGACCGAGCCTATCGCCTCTCTGAGTAAAGCCTCGTTCGCAACGCTGTCCGTGTCCTCGGTGTTCAGTGTCTTGCAGATCACCCTTGCCGCACGATAAGCGTCAAGCTCCGCATATTCCTCCACCGTTGCACGAGCTAAACCCTCCGCTATAACACGAAGCTTGCCCTCGGGCGTCTTGACCGATTGCTTGATCTTCGCAACCGTTCCGATATTGAAAATATCGGAAAATTTTATCGGATCGTTCGAGAGCTGCTTTCTCGATACGATGAAAATAAATGAACCAAGCTCGCTCGCAGCTTCCGCCGCACCGACGTTTTTCGCCTCACTCAGCTCAAAATTCACCGTGATGGCAGGGAACGCCACGGTTCCGTTGAGCACGACGACGGGTAGAGTGAGCTGCTCGAGCTTTTCTATATAATGAGCCATAAAGCCTCCGTAATAACCGTATTCGGTAAGAATGTATACTTAACCTAATTATAATCATTATAGCACAAAAGTGCCGTAATTTCTATACTTTTTTGAAAATAAATATCAAATTTACTTAATATATTTTCAAAATCAGCCTCGTTTTCTCCCACCGGACAAAAAAATATTAAAAAATTATTAACGCCTATTGACAAGCACGATTTTTTGGGAGTATAATGTCGGTGTAATTCAGAGAAAGAGGTGATATTTATGAAAAATATCAGGAGAATAATTTGGGGAATAGTTTTGATACTCGTGGCTGTGGTAATAGCCCTGAATGCCCTCGAGATCATTGATTTTAACGTTTTCTTCAGCGGCTGGTGGACGCTCTTTATCATCGTCCCCTCGGCAGTTGATCTTATCACGAAAAAGGAAAAGCTTGGTAGTGCATTCTTTCTTGCAGTAGGCGTGGTATTGCTCCTTTGCTGTCAGGATGTTATCGGGTTTGATATGCTCTGGAAGCTTCTTCTGCCCGTCATTATTGCCATCATCGGAATAAAGCTGATAGTCTCGTCCTTCAAAAAGGACAGAAGTGAAAGAATTGTAAATGAAACGCACACAAGGGGCGGAACAATCGACAGCAAGACCGCCGTGTTCAACGGAGAAAAGGCAAATTATAACGGCAGAGCCTTCGACGGAACGGTGCTCACCGCATGCTTCGGCGGCGTTGAATGCGACCTGCGAGGTGCGGTGATCGACCACGACTGCGTGATAAAGGCGTCGGCGATCTTCGGCGGCGTGGATATATTCGTCCCCGATAACGTAAGAGTTATAAGCAACGCAGTCGGAATATTCGGCGGCGTGGATGTCGAAAAGAGCGATCCCAACGGCGCATATACCATCTATATCGACGGCGTCGCCCTGTTCGGCGGAATCGACATAGAATGATAGTCACGGAGATAGAACTTGAAATTTCGTGTCGATGATATCGAATATGAGCTTTTGCACTCCCGACGTAAAACCGTATCTCTCAGAATAACGGACGACGCACGTATCGAGGTGCACGCACCGTTGGGTGTAAAGCGAGAGGACGTGGAAAGGTTCATATTGCATAAGCGTCCTTGGATAGAAAAGCATCTCGCCCAGGCGAGAGAATGCCTGCAGAGAGCCGGAAAAGAGCTTGACGAACGGGAGAGGGAGGAGCTGAAGCGGCTTGCCCAAAGCCTCATCACGCCACGCTTGGAATATTTTTCTTCGCTTATGGGCGTCAGCTACGGTAAGGTGAGCGTGAAATTGCAAAAAACACGCTTCGGAAGCTGCTCTGCTGTGGGAAATCTCAACTTCAACGCCTTGCTCGCCCTGATGCCGCCCGAAATACTTGACTACGTGGTCGTCCACGAGCTTGCACACCTCGTTCACTTGGATCATTCGCCTGCATTCTGGCAAACGGTCGGGGAGATCATCCCCGATTATAAGGAAAGACGAAATTGGCTCAAGCTCCACGGCAGAGAATATATCTGCAGAATAGAGACATCAAATTCCCGAAAAAATAAGGGTAAAAAAGATTTTTTTGTGCAAAAAAATCATTGCAATTTTTTTGAAAATTTGTTATAATATCGTCAGTGTGTAGCCTAAGGGTGTAAGTCCGACTTAACGGACTTGCACCCTTTTTATTTTTATTTGTGGAGGTAAATATGAAACAAAACGACTCATCCTATCTTGTAACCGAGGGAGTGGGTAAGCTCATGAGCAAATACGCCGTACCCTGTATAATCTCACTTTTGGTCGGAGCACTTTATAATATCGTCGACCAAATATTCATCGCCAACGCCACATATCTCGGATCATACGGAAACGCCGCAAATACAGTCGTGTTTCCGCTCACCGTGATCGCACTCGGCATTGCCGTTATGATAGGCGACGGCACGTGCACCTTTGTCAGCATTTCGCTCGGAGCAGGCAGGAGGGAGGACGCAAATAAGAGCATCGGAAACGCCGTTTTGCTCTGCGTTATCTCAAGCGTCGTTCTGACGGCAGTGTATCTTTTCCTTGCAGATCCGATACTTACGCTGTTCGGGGGCAGAGTAAATGCGGAAACATTTAATTACGCAAAAGAATATTTCTTTTGGATAACTCTCGGTATTCCGTTTTATATGTTCGGTCAGGCAATGAATCCGATCATCAGATCTGACGGAAGCCCGAAATTCGCAATGCTCTCGACTCTTCTCGGAGCGGCGGCGAATATCATCCTCGATCCCATCTTTATTTTCCCGATGAAAATGGGAATGAAGGGTGCGGCAATCGCTACGGTAATAGGGCAAATGCTGACCGCCGCACTTTCCCTGTATTATATCTGTAATATGAAGACCGTAAGGCTCAATAAGAGGTGCTTCGGATTTTTCGGCGGACTTGTGAAAAAATTTCTTTCCCTCGGAATGACGAGCTTCCTTGCGCAAATATCACTTGTAATATCTATGGCGGCGGTGCAGAATATGTGCACCAAATACGGTGCGGCGGATGAAATATTCGGTCAGGCGGAGTATGCGCAAATACCCCTTGCGGTGCTCGGTATAGTTATGAAATTTTTCCAGATCGCTATCTCGATCGCCATCGGCTTTGCCGCCGGATGCATTCCCATCGTGGGCTATAATATCGGAGCCGGGCGGCAGGACAGAGCGAAAAAGCTCTTTACGTATTTGTTGCTTGCCGAGGCTTGCGTCGGCGTAATATCCCTTGCGATAGTTGAAATTTTCCCCTTGCAGATCGCAAACCTTTTCGGTGCGGCAAATGAAAGCTCCTATTATTCGAGCTTTGCGGTCAAGTGCTTCCGCATTTATCTCTGTATGATGCCGCTTGCAATGATAAATAAGGGCACGTTCATATATCTTCAGGCACTTGGCAAGGCGGCACTTTCAACAGCCATCTCGCTTGTCCGTGAAATAGTCTTCGGAGTGCTTTTGCCGATCGTTTTGCCCGTCTTTTTCGGACTTGACGGAATATTGATTTCATTTCCTGCAGCGGATATATTGACCTTTATAGTCGCCGTGATATTTATTGTCAAGGTTTATAGGGAATTGGATCACCCCACGCAAAAAGCAGATTAAGTATAAAAAACCGAGTCGGGTAACCGACTCGGTTTTCTATAAATTTTAATCTTTAGTTAAAGATATATTCCACCACGCAGCTGTTGCCCGATTCGGTCGTGTAGCTGATCGTGATATGGGTGATTGCGGATTCGGTGTAGGTTACGCCGAGCGTAGCACCCGTTCCGCTAAGAGCCTTGCCCGTGAAGCTCTCAAGCGAGGATATCTCCGCACTGAGCTGAAGAGGGAAGACCTCCGCAACCTGAACGTTCTTCAAGGAGCTTGTCGAGAAATCAAAGCTCGGAAGGTCGAACCTCGGCAATGCGGCGTCGCTGCCCGTGAGAGTGCCCTCACTTACCGTGCGGTATTCCTCGGGAGCGGTAACGGTGTCGCCCTCAACGGTAAAGCCGTTGAGCTTTTCTATTTTGTAGCTTACGGTGCGTGCGCCGTCCGCCTCGCTCACGGTGTATTCCTCGGAGGAGGAGAAGCCGCCCTCGGAGGATGTGCTTACCTTGAGCGTGTAATTTGCGGACGCATTAGCCAAGAGCTCTGCAAGCTTATCGAGCTCCTCGTTGTTAACGGGGCAGGCGGTAAGGCAGAAGAGGCAGGTGAATATGAGCATTACGGAGAGTATTTTTCCGATATTATTCATTGTGTCGATCCTCCTTTTCAAATGTATTTCTTGCAGAAGAGATCATATACTGCAAAGTAAAGTGCAGCGACTGTGATCTCCGTGCGTCCGGTGAGTGCCTGTGCAACGCTCTGCGTGTCGGAATTTACGGATTCGACTGCGGAGTTGTAGCTGCTTATAGCAAGCTTGAGCGTCGTGTAATGTGCGCTGACCTGCTCCTTTTGCTCTGCGGTGAGCGTGGAGTAAATCGAAAGAGCACCGGAGATCTCACGGTAGAGCTGTATTCCCTTAAGTCCGTTAAGACCGTTCACCGCACTAACAAAGGTCGCAACTGCGGTGTTGTCGGGATTATCGGGATTGTCAGGATTATCGGGAGTATCCGGATTATTGGGATTGTCGGGATTGTCGGGAGTCGTCGAGGGAGCGGTAAAGCTGTCGAGCGTGCAGTTGTACATTTCGACAAGCCCGTTGTAATTCTTGATGCTACCCGTAACGGTTATCGTCGCACCAATCTCGAAGCGATCGTCCGTGAGCCTGTAGCAGTACATGGGCTGGGACGTGTAGTCGCCGACTACTATCGTGGGATTGTTGTAGGAATCGAGAGCGGTGATAACGCCCGTGAGCGTGTACGTTCCGTCAAGACTTCCGCCGCTTGCCAAAGCATACGCCGCATCAAGTATCTCCTTTGCGGTCGTGGGATCGACGGGATCGACGGGATCAACGGGATCAACGGGATCGGTCGTTGTGCTCGTCGTGTAAAACTGACATACGAAGGGATCGTTGCTTGTGAGCACAGGACCTACCGTTGTGTACGTTTTGTCGTTTCTCGTTCCGAGGGCGTAGGTCGAGCCGTCAACCTTGGTTACAAGAGTATTAAGCGTCGTGTCGAACGTGTAAACGCTCGATGCGGTGGTGCTGAATACGGCATTCACGTGGGGTTTGCCGTCCGTTCCCGTAACGGAGACGGAATTAATATAATTCTTCGTCGAGCCGTTCAGCGTGTAAAGATAATATCCGCCGCTCGTGCTCTCGAGATAAACGTCAATAGCCGATGAAGCATCGCTCGTCGTTGCCAAATAGAAACTGTTCTTGGAATCCATACCGCCGGCGAGATAGTAAGTGCCGCCCGCCATTGTCTGTACCATACCGAACTTGTATCCCGTTCCTGCCTTGGGAGAGGTTACAAGCGTAGGAGAGGTAGTGGTCGTGCCGCTGTTGCCGCCGTTGTTTCCGCCGTTGTTTCCGCCGTTTCCGCCGATATCGCTGCCCGATCCGCCGCCGAGAATGCCGTTGCTCGCCTCGCCAGAGGGAGTGGACATATCCTCGGGAACATCACGTCCGAAAATAAGCCATGCGTACTCGGGGTAGTCGATAAACACGTTTCTGTTGCCCTGATATGCGGCAACTACCTCGTTTCTTCCAAGCTCCCACGTGTCAACGGGATCGAGCTCGCACCATTCGAGGAGCACGTCGATGCTCTGGAACACGTTGGTGATGTCGGAGCACTTCGAGTAATCTCC
>CAZONA010000004.1:0-25071 GCA_964581025.1 uncultured Lachnospiraceae bacterium | reverse complement strand
GCACGTCGATGCTCTGGAACACGTTGGTGATGTCGGAGCACTTCGAGTAATCTCCGCCGTATCTTACATATACGTAAAGACAAATTCTCGCTACGTCGCCCTTGACCTCGTCGAGGGGCTCGAAGTATGTACTGTTAAATGTTCCGCCGGAAATTCCGCCTACGAGAGTATCACCGGATGCTTGAGATCCATTTGTTACATTGCCGTATAATTTGTTGCCTCGTGTGCTATTAGTCTTTACGTTATCCGGACGAATGTGATGAAGGTCAGCACCGGGACCACTTGTGCTAAATCCGCCGAGAGATTGGGGCCAAACATGCTCGCGATTCCAACCGGGAGAACTTGCATTGAATGTGCTTGTTGTAGTTACATACGATGTGTACAAAAGAACTACGCTACCATCCTCGTTTTGGCAATCCGTGTATTTAGCCATGTTTTTGCAGTCATTGTAGCTCGACTGCTTTTTGTGCGTGGACGTCATAAGCGTGCGAAGCGATGAGAGCAACGCAGATGAGCCGAGTTCCGAGAGGGTATCGAAATCGTAGCCGCTCGTGTAGTATGCCGCCGCACCCGTGCCGTTCAGCGTGGTTGCGGTAACGCCCCTCGTTCCCGAATTGTACTTCGTGGAATAGGAGGGCTGCGTCGTACTGCTTGCCGAGTATGTGCCACCGAGGTCCGTGTCGACGGGCTCAACGGCAAATGCGCCGAGCACCGTGGACTGCAGAATGAGAAGCAGTACAAGGAGCAGTGTGAGTAATTTGTTAAAATTCTTCATAACGGTCTCCGTTTGTTTTTTTGTTATTTGGAAGTATATCTTTCCAATATCATATTATACCACTAAAGAGGGAATAAAGAAAGGGCTTTTTTGATTTTCGCTGATTTTTGTTGAAAATGGTTAAAATCAGTCGCCGCATTTAGTGCATAACGAATAAAAAGAATTAAAAATCGCAGGATTTTTTGAAAAAACTATAAAATAGCGAAAAAGGCGTTGAATTTCGCCGCCGTCTGTGGTATAATACCGATTGTGCCCGAAGGAACTGCCGGGCAGCCCGGAGGAATTTATGATTTTTGAAAAAAAGGTACTCGATATATACAGATCCATGGCGTTCGTCAGATGCGACGGCGACGGAACGGCATTCTATTTTTCCGCAAAGGATTTTCCGAACCTTGCGAGCGAGCCGTTTGAATTTTCCTCGTCGCACGGACATAGGCTCAAGGGATATTTCTACCGTTACGAAAACGCAAGGGAAGGACGCCTCGTGGTGTTTGACCACGGCTTCGGCGGCGGACACCGCTCGTATATGAGAGAGATAGAAAAGCTCTGCTCCCACGGATATACCGTGTTCGCCTACGACCATACGGGCTGTATGGAATCGGGCGGAGAGAATACGAACGGCATGGCGCAGTCCCTTTGCGACCTCAACGACTGTATAAATGCACTCAAAAAGCTCCCGAGACTTGCAAATTGGGATATTTCCGTGATCGGACACAGCTGGGGCGGATTTTCAACTCTCAATATAGCGAAATTCCACCCCGACATCTCCCACATCGTCGTGATCAGCGGCTTTGTTTCCGTGAAAAATCTCGTCGCATCGTTCTTCGCAGGACCTCTTGCACTGTACAGAAAAGCCGTCATGGCTCTCGAGCATAGGAGCAACGGCGACCTCGTCGATATCGACGCTCGTGATACGCTTCAAGGCTTCGGCGGCAGAGCACTGCTTATATATTCGGATAACGATATGCTCTGTAAGCGAAAGCTGAGCTACGACCTTTTGTATAAGGAGCTTTCGCAAAAGCCGACGGTCGAATTTCTGCTCGAGAGCGGAAAGGGACATAATCCCAACTATACCGCAGACGCCGTGAAATATCTCGGCGAATATACATCACGCCGTGCAAAGCTCTTAAAGAGCGGACAGCTCTCGGGGGATGAACAAAAGAGAAGATTCGTCTCCGAATTCGATTGGAAAAGAATGACCGAGCAGGACGAAAGCGTCTGGGCACGGATATTTGATATTCTTGAAAAATAAATTTATCTTTATAGGAGGACATTATGGAAAAGAAGCTTTATAAATCAAGCAAAAACAAGATGATAGACGGAGTCTGCGCCGGGATTGCGGAATATTTCAACATTGATCCCACGATAATCAGACTCGGAGCAGTCGTGCTTGCATTCGCCGGCGGAAGTGCCGTGCTCGCATATATCATTGCGGCAATAATCATGCCGAGAGATCCCAACTGATAAAAAAGCACTTGCATCGCAAGTGCTTTTTTGCTGCCTATTCTCCCGAAAATATCTGTAAGGAATCGTCCTCGGAGCGATAGATCGCAAGAAATATCTCCCCCACATTCTCATACCCCCGTGCCGCAAGAGAAAGCTCAAGCCAATTTTCACTCTTGCCGAGCCGCTCGAGATTTTCTCCCAATATCCTGCCGTCCATAATAAGCTCCGTCCCGACGTGAGTCTGCCGTGCGGTGATCTTCAGATCCTCCGCACAAACCGGGCGACTTGCCGCCGTGGGTAGAACGGAAAGCCTGCCGTCGTACTCATATACGGCGCATTTGATGTCGTTGAGATCAAAATACCCCTGCTCACGGCACATTATCATAAATTCCGAGAGATCGAGTTTCGCTTTTTTAAGATTTTTCCTGTATATTTTGCCGTCGTTCATCAGTATCGTCGGAGTCCCGTTGATAAATTTCCTCGTCCGAGGAAGCTTTCGTGCCGCAAGACTAAGAAGAACGGATATGATCCCGTATACCGCAAGAGCGAGCAGGGGATAGATCGGCTCTTCAAGCTCCGTTGCAAGCTCTGCGGCTATCGAGCCTACGGTTATTCCGCAGATATAGTCGAAAAAATCGAGCTGGGAGATCTGCTTGTGCCCTATGAGCTTGGTGATTATAAAGATCGCCGCAATCGACAAAAGCGAGGTGGCGATAACACCTGCGAATTTCATTTTTTCACCGTCCCTTTGATGCTTATTATCTCCCGTGCGGAAAAATTTATTCCGAGGATTGACAATCAAAACGCCCTGTGGTATAATTTCCGTGAAAATATATCGCCGCCGACGGCGGCAAGGGAGGTATTTATGAGAAAAAATTTCGGAGCTAAAACGTGGCTGTATCCCTGTCCCGTGCTCATTATCGCAACCTACGGCGAGGACGGCACACCCGATGCAATGAATGCCGCATGGGGCGGCATCTACGATACGAATCAGGTGATGCTCTGCCTTTCGCACGACCATAGGACCACGGAAAATATAAAGGCTCGGGGAGCGTTTACCGTAAGCTTTGCAACGGCGGATACGGTAGTTCCGTGCGATTACGTCGGTATCGTTTCCGCAAACGACGTGCCCGATAAATTCGCAAGAGCCGGATTTCATTCCGTAAGGAGCGAAAACGTCGACGCACCTCTGATCGAGGAGCTGCCGATGGCACTTGAATGTAAGCTCGTCAAATTCAACGAGGACGGCATCTGCATCGGTGAGATCGTCAATGTCTGCGCCGATGAGTGCGTGCTCGACGCAAACGGTAAGATCGACGTCTCAAAGCTCGCACCGATCTGCTACGACAGCTGCAACCACTTTTACCACGTGCTCGGTGAAAGGGTTGGAAATGCCTTCTCGGACGGAAAGAAAATAAAATAAAAAATAATATCTCAAAAAAACATCCCGACGGCTGAGCCGTCGGGATTTTTGCTTTCGGTTATTTGTTGTTCGTTATTTGATTCTGAATTCAAGCTTTACAGCTTCACACGCAGGGGTAGAAACCGTTACAACGGCTCTGCCTCGCTGTCCTATTGTCTTTACGTAGAAGCCACCCATTCCGCCTCGAAGTGCCGTGATGCTCGGACCTATGATCTCAAGCGGTCCTTCAACGCTTATCGCAAGCGGCTCACCGCAGAAGGAGAGAAGATTTCCGTTTTCGTCGACCGCACGAACTCTGACCTCCGCAACGTCGTAGGACGAGCCCTCGCACAGAACGGCGGAGGAGGGAAGAGCCTCAAGACTCATCCTGCTCATCGTCTGCTTGATAACGCTCTTTACGACCTTGCCGTTTTTGATCGCATCAAAACGGTATACCGTGCTGACGCCGCCCCAGTCGCCGATGTACTTGCCGTACAGATCTCTTATCTTCTTTTCGTTCATTCCGTGCAGAATAACGCACTTGGAGAACATGCTCTTAAGCTCTGCCGGAGGATTCGTGTATCCGCCGTGGAGTGCCATATAATTGAGAAGCTCCGCTACCGCCTTCGCCTTTTTCTCGGTAAAGCCCTCGTCCTTTTCAAGCAGGTCTCCGACGTAATCGTCAATGAGTATCGGACTGTGCTCAAGGCTCGGGAAACGGTCGTTGCGGGAGGAGTATTCCTTGATGAATACGTCGTTTTTGTACATTCTTACGCTGTCTGCGTTGGTGAATACCCAAACCTCGCCCTTAACGCTCGCAGGGTGCTCGCCGATATCCATGCTCGAGCTAACCTCGAGAACGTCGACCTCGTCCTGCTGTGCTGCGTATACCGCAGCGGCGAGCTTGTGGTTTCTGAACATATCGAGTACACCGTGATAGCATATCCTGTCCCCACTGCCGAAATCCTTGTGCGTGTTGTAGTCGAACATGCACCAAGCAAAGCTTCCACTGATGTCGTCGTGGGATGCAACGGCGTCGAGCACCTTCGCATGACGCAGAGCGTGGCTGAGTCTGTGCTCCTCGGTGTCAAAGCTCTTCGTGGGGAACATATGACCGTTGTTCTCCGTAATGAGATAGGGCTTCGACATATCGGGGGTTATCTTGCTCTTGGGCTCACAGCCCTCGTTGGTTCCGCAGTGAATGAAATCGTTGTAGGTGTATACGTCCTCAAGAAGACTGCTCTTCTTTATGCAACGCACGCCGCCCGTCTGACGGGTGGGATCGAGCCTGTGCGCAAGCTCATTTGTGCGAGCGTACAGCTCGTCGTCGTCGGGAGATTCGTTTACACGAACGCCCCAAAGAATGATCGACGGGTGATTGCGATACTGAACTATCATTTCTTCAATGTTGTTTACCGCCTGTACCCTCCATTCGCCGACGCCGATGTGCTGCCAGCCGGGGATCTCGGTAAATACGAGCAAGCCTATCTCATCGCAACGGTCTATAAAATATTGGGACTGCGGATAATGAGACGTCCTGACCGCATTGAGTCCAAGCTCTTTTTTAAGTATGTCCGCATCAAGCTCCTGCATCGACTTCGGCATAGCGTAGCCGACGTAAGGATAGCTCTGATGGCGGTTGAGCCCTCGAATATTTATCTTTCTGCCGTTGAGGTAGAAGCCGTCCTCCTTGAACTGCGCACTTCTGAATCCCACACGCACGGTGTGAGAATCTATGAGCCTGTCGTCAAGGAATATCTCCGTAACGACGCTGTACAGCCTCGGAGACGTGAGCGTCCAGAGCTTTACGTTCTTTACGAACCCATGCAGGGAAACCGAGTTCGAATAAACACCCTTTTTGACTATAAGAGTGGTATCGTCCTCAAAAGTGGCGGTCTGCTGGATTAAAAGCCCCTCAGGAATGCGTCCCTCAATGCTGACCTCACTCGCAATTTTGCCCGTGATCTCGGGCTTTACGAAAACGTCGGAAATGTATACGCTCTCCTTGACCTCAAGGTATACCTCTCTGTAAAGTCCCCCGAAGGTCATATAGTCAATGACGTTTCCGAATGGGGGCTGATTGAGCGATTCGCGAGAATCGAGCCGTACTACGAGGAGATTGTCCTTGCCGATATTGAGATGCTCCGTAAGCTCTACGCTAAAGGCAGTGTAGCCCGAGCGGTGCTCGGCGATCCTCTTGCCGTTGAGAAAGACCTCCGCAAAATGCGCCGCTCCCTCAAAGGTAAGTATGATACGCTTGTCCGCCCACTCTGCCGGAGCGCTGATTATCCTGCCGTAAGTAGACAGAAGCTGATACTCTTCCTCCGAAAAATAATTGTAGGGAAGTGTTTTTACGGTGTGGGGAAGTCGAACCCTCTCCGCATCGCCGCTGACCTCGCCGTGGAGGTATTCTTCCTTGAAATCCGGGGTGAAAAGCCAGCCGTCGTTTATATATATTCTGCTCATTGAGACCTCCGTACATATAATACTTCAAAATTGATTATATCAGCAAATTACGGCAAAGTCAATAGGATAATTTTATATTTTGCGTGTTTTTTTGCCGTTATTCACATACTTATAACGGCGTCCTCGGATTTTTGAAGATCCGAAACTATGTCCGAAAGCGTGTAAGGCTCCGTCTCCGTCTCTGCGACGGTGCGGAAAAACTCAAGCGCACGGGCTTGCTCCGAGCAAAAAGACGCACAGGCAAAATCCCGTTTGCCCTGAGCGATGATCACGTAGTGATTGCGATAAAATGTGGCACGTAAAAGCTTGTAGCAGTACGCCCCGTGTTCTTCTTGTTCGATTAGTGTTAGATCCATTTTTTTATTCCTCCTTTTTGATCTGTATTAATATCATACCATATTTTTCGTGTCAAATAAACAATTATTTTTTGCGCAAAAAACCGCCTTTTATGGGAATTATTGGCAGTATTTTCAACATTTTTGCGAAATATCCCGAAACGGCAACTTTTTCGAAAAATAAAAAAATCCCCGTCATCCGACGGGGAGAAAAATTTAATAGTGATACTTTTTTTGCTTGAATATCAGGAATATTACGGAGAGCAGAACCGCCATTACCTCCGCCACGACGATGGAATACCAAATTCCGTCGACGCCCAAAAGAATGGGCAGAATGATTACTGCGGCGATCTGGAAAACGAGCGTTCTCAAGAACGATATAAGAGCGGACGTGAGTCCGTCGTTTAGTGCGGTGAAGAAGCTCGATGCGAAGATCGCAAATCCCATAAATATAAAGCACATAGCGAAAATGCGGAAGCCCGAAACGGTCAGCTCGAGAAGAGCCGCATCGTAGCTTACGAACACCATCGCAAGAGGATAAGCGAGCACCTCCGCAAGAACGGTCATCACAACTCCGAAAACGCCGATTATTATAAGACTGCTCTTTAAGATTCCGTGAAGCTCGGCGTGATTTTTCGCACCGTCGTGGTAGCCGATGATCGGAGCAACGCCTATACTGTACCCCATAAACGCCGCAGAGAATATCATACTTACGTACATCATAACGCCGTATGCGGCAATGCCGTCGTCGCCGATGTATTTTATGAGCTGAAGATTGTAGAGCATCGCAACGAGATTCATCGCAATATTGCTCATAAATTCGGACGAGCCGTTCACGCACGCCCTGAATATCGCCCCCCAATAGATCTTTGTTTTGCCGAGGCGAAGAAGCCCACCCCTGTCTTGCATAAAGTATAGGATCGGAATACCGCCGCCGATAAGCTGGCTCGCCGCCGTCGCAATAGCCGCACCGGCAAGCTTGTATTCCGTGGGGAGCGAAAGAACGAGTACTGCGTCAAGTACCATGTTGGTGCAGCCGGCTGATACCGTAACCGCAAGTCCGAGCCTCGGCTTTTCGGCGGTTACAAAGAAGGATTGGAACAAAAATTGCAAAATATTGAAGGGAAGTGCAATGAGTATTATCCTTCCGTATATAATCGCATCGGAAAGAACCTTGCCCTCGCCGCCGAGCAGTGCCGCCACCTGCGGAAGAAAGATAAATCCGAGTGCCGCAAGTATCGCACCGAGCACGAACGATATGTAAACGAAAAGCGAGAAGCACCTGTTTCCGTACTCACGCTTGCCCTCGCCGAACGCCTTTGCGACGATCGCCGAGCCGCCCGTGCCGAACATAAATCCGACCGTGGAAAGTATAATTAAAAAAGGGTATATTAAATTGACCGCCGAAAAGGATTCCTTTCCTGCGAAATTGGATACGAAAAAGCCGTCAACGACTCCGTAAATCGAGCTGAATATCATCATTCCTATGGACGGAAGCGTGAACCTCAAAAGACGGGTGTATGAAAAGTGGTCGGACAGCCTGATGCTGTTACTCATTTTTACATTCCTCCTTCGACGCATAAATGCCTTGCTGCGTCAAAACGGTATTGTACTATATTTTTTCGAATAAGTCAATAGATAAAAAACGATTTTTTGCAATAATTTCGATTTTTCTCTTGACTTTTTCAAAAAAGCGTGATAACCCAAAAGGCACTGCAATGCAGTGCCTTTTTTTCTATTGAAATACAACGCCCTCGGCGATCTTTATGAGCTCCTCCTCGGACTCAAACGAGCCGACGAGCCAATACTGATATCCGCCGCTCTGCCAAACGAGGTAATACCTGCTCGGGTTTTCGGTGCTGACGCCCAAAACGCCCTCGGCTTCGCCGATATTCACCGAGCGAATGTCAAACGCCTCGCTGTTGATTAGAAGATGACTTCCGCCACGATCCGCCACGGTCTGCATAAATGTAAACCTGTGCGCTCCGTTGCCGCTCGAAAATTCCATAAAGCTGAACGTGTGCCCCGCCTGTCGCTCCGTGCTGGTATATTTTTGGGGCAAATACGTAAGCAATGCGGCTTTTTCCTCGCCGATCGCCGCAAAGTCCGCATTTTGCTGCTGCGGCTCGAAGATAACGCAAATATGATCCTCACGCCACTGTAAAATTATATCCCGAATAGCCGCACGAACCTGCGGAATGCAAGCACAAACCGTCAGGAGAAGGGAAATGGCGAGTGCGGCGGCAAGAAGTGCCGTGCGCCAATTTATACGATGCGAACGCCTGCTTTCTCTGCCGTCGGCGATCGCAAGTATCCGCCCCTTGAATTCCGGGCAGTCCTTGATATCGGAAATGTCCAAGGCAAGAAACGCCTCCGCATCCCTTGCGATATTTCTTTGGAGTGCTGCGGCAATAGCCGAGTCAAAGCGTTCACTTTGTGATTCGTTCATATACGTCATCCCCCAATATCTTCTTAAGCTTGCCTTTGGCACGGAAAAGCCGGCTGTTGACCTTTCCGACGTTTACGTGAACAACACGTGCGATCTCGGTATTCTTCAGAGAATAGTAGTATTTGAGGACCACAATGTCCCTGTACATATCGTCGAGCTGATCGATCGCATCGCTGAGAAGTAAGCTCAGCTCATCGTTTGCGAAAAGCTTCGCAACGTCCGCATCGGGATCCTCCGTGTTCAGCACGTCCTCTCTGAAGCCGTCGAAGTATTCTATGAATTTCGCACGCCGCTTCGTGCTGTTGTAAATATTCAAAGCGGCGTTCCTTGTGTAGATGCACACAAGCGCCGCCGCTTGATAGTCCTTGAGGCTTTGGAAACGTTTGTAGGTTGCGGTTATGTTGTAAAATGCATCCTGCACGGCGTCAAGAGCGTCGTGTTCGTTCTTCAAGATGCAGTTCGCCAAGACGTACATTCGCTTGTAATACAGATCGTAGATCCGCTCAACGATCCGTCGCTTTTCCTCATCCTCGAGCGAATATACATACGTCGATATCATAAGCCCTGACCTGCCTTCCCCTCGGTAGTTTCTTTTGTCGACAGTATACCATATTTGCGGAAATATGTCAAGTCCATACGATAAAAAACTGTTTATTTTTGATTTTCGACTTTTAAGATATCCGAACGAAAAATATGTAGACTTGCCCAAAATCGACCACTCGAAACTGTGCATTATTGCCGAAAATGATTTTTCAAAATAAAAAGATTGTAGATGATATTGACAATTTTCAAAAATGTGATATCATATAATTATGAAAAAAGCTTACGGCTTTTTTATGTTTTCGAAAAATGTTAACGCTACCATTTTCGAAGACCGATCTTTACGAGGGGAGGGGACTCATACGGCAACCATTGCTGATATCGCAAGGCAAACGGGCTTTTCGCCAATGACCGTTTCACGTGCCTTCAGCTGTCCGGAAAAGGTGAAGCCGCAGACGCTCGAGATCATTCTCGGTGCGGCGGAGGAGCTTAACTTTTTCCCGAACAACGTGGCAAGCTCTCTTGCGAGAAAGTGCACCAATATCATATTCGTGTACATTCCGAAGGAGCTTTCGGCTACGGAGCAGTTCGTTTCGCAAACGGTTACCGCCATCGGCGAGCGTCTCGGAGAGCACGGATATTCGTTCCTGCTCGGAAGAGAGCTTCCGCGCGGCGAGGGCTTTGACGGTATGATAATGATGGGACTCTCTCAGGACGAGGAAAAGGAGATCCTTCGTGCAAGGGCGGTGAGTAAGCCCGTGGTGCTCTACGGAAACAGCGACGATTTTTCGACGTGGGTGGACGTGGATAACTACTCGGGCGCAAGACTTGCGGCGGAATATCTTATAGGATGCGGACGACGCAATATAGCGATCATCGGCGCACCCCAGAAGATGCGTTATGCGAAGGAGCGTCTTGCCGGCTACGGCGACGCACTGCTTGAGCACGGTATCCCTTCGACGAACGCCACGATACGCATCGGAAGTGCCGATGAGCAGGGCGGATACGCCTGCGCCTCGGAGCTTTTGGATGCCGGCGTTGCGACGGATGCGATACTTTGCGCCACCGATCCTATGGCGATAGGATGCATCAGAGCACTCAAGGAGAGAGGGATTTCCGTTCCTGAGCAGGTAGCCGTCGTCGGCTTTGACGGCTTCGGACACGAAAATATCATCACCCCGAGGCTCACCACGGTGCGCCAACCGCTCTTTGAGGTGGGCAAATGCCTTGCGGATACGCTCCTTTCCGTTCTTGACGGAGGCGAGCCGCAGAGGATCAAGCTCCAACCCGAATTAAAGATCAATGAATCAGCCTAAGGCTTAAAAAAGGAGAAATTATTATGAAACTTATCAAAAGAATCACGACTCTCGTTCTCGTTCTTTCGATGGTCATCCTGCCCGTATTCGTTATGACCGGATGCCCGAGCCCCGAGGATGACGACAAAACACTCAAGCTCATGGTGTACGCTCCTGCGAACAACGCCGCAAAGAATGTGTATAAGGCAATGCTCGAGGAATTCACCGCAGAAACAGGCTACAAGGTGAACGTCAACTTCGTCCCCAAGGACAACTATAATACAAAGCTCAGAACGAGCTTTAAGACCGAGTCCAACGCTCCCGACGTGTTCTATCTCGACCAGCCCACGCTTGCCGACTATGCGGATATGTGCATGAATCTCGACGAGGGCTTCTTCGCCGCAGACGGTGAGGAGGGACTCCACCTCTCCGACTTCTACGACGTCGCTATCGACACCGTAAAGTATAACGGAAGCACCCTCGCAGTTCCTTTCTCGCTTACGAGCAGCGTCCTCCTCTATAATAAGGAACTTGTTTCCAAGGTTCCCGAGGATTGGACGGAATGGGCAAATATGAGCGTTCCCTCCGGTAAGGCTCTCTTCGGCGGAATCGGAAGCTCCGGCTATGCTTCGTGGTACTTCCAGGCATTCCTTAAGAGTGCCGGCGGCGATATGATCTCCGGTAACGAGGTTATATTCAATAACGAAAAGGGACAGGCAGCCGCTAAGATGCTCGTTGACCTCTACGCAAATTCTCCCAAGAATATCCGTGAGTCCGCAAACGCATTCACTAACGGTAACGTAATGTTCGTGCTTGCTCATAACTCCGATATCATCAACTACTATTCGTCCAACCCCACGTGGTGCGAGCAGAACCTCGGTGCAACGCTCTTTATCCCTCAGACCAAGGGCGGCACATCCTATTCCAATATAGGCGGCGAGAATATCGCTATCTATAAGAACAGCGATAAGGCAGACGCAGCTAAGCAGCTCGTTAAGTTCCTTCTTCGTGAAGAGAACGTAAATAAGGCGATCTCCACCAACTTCTCCGCAATCAAGGCGTTCGCAAAGGTTCCCACCGCAGACGCAGTTACGGGAGAGGCTTATTCCGCAGGACTTCAGGAAGCTCTTTCCGTAGTTCTTAAACAGCTCGAGACCGCATCCGCACGTCCCGTCGTAAAGAACTGGATACAGGTAAACGATAACTACCTTGCTACCGCACTTTCCAAGATACTTGAGGGTGAAGATATCAAGACATCTCTTGACGAGGCACAGCAGCAGGCAACGAGCATACTTGAATTCAAATAATAAATAAAATAGCTATGACGCAAAAAAAGAAAACGAGCTTAAAGCGCAACGCCTGCGGCTTTCTGTTCGTTACGCCACTGATAATCTACTTCTTGGTGTTCCAGCTCGCACCGATGCTTATCGCATTCATCCTGAGCTTTATGGAATACGATGGCTTCGGTACTGCCGAATGGGTGGGACTCGAGAACTATATAGCGGTCCTTACGAATAAGGATAATCTCTATCCCTATTTCGGAAAATCGCTCGTCGTAACGCTTGAGTATATACTTCTCACCGTTCCGGCAAATATTCTTGCGTCCCTCGTCGTTTCCGCACTTCTCAATACCAAGATAAAGGGCGAAAAATTTTTCAAAACGGCGTTTTATATTCCGTCGGTTACGGTCGGAGTTGCCATTATGGCACTTTGGAAGTATATGCTCGACCCCTCCTTCGGACTTATAAATAAGCTGCTCGGTACGGAGATAAACTTCCTTGGTACGGAGGGACTTAACCTCGTAACGCTTGCGGTGATGTCGATCTGGGGAGGACTCGGATATAACGTTCTTATAATGCTCTCCGCAATGAAGAATATCGACCGCTCGCTCTACGAGGCGGCGTCCATCGACGGCGCAAGCGGCTTTAAGCAGTTCTGCACCATTACCGTGCCCGGAGTTATGCCGACGGTGTTCTTCTTTCTCATTACGGGAATCATCGGAGGCTTCCAAGCGTTCGATCAGATGTATCTGATGACGGGTAGGGGAGTAAATCACAGTACGTATACGTACATTTACGGAGTCTACGAGCAGTCGATAACCTATAACAGACTCGGTCTCGGCTCTGCAATGTCGTTCATACTGTTTGCACTCATCCTCGGACTTACGATAATACAGTTCCGTATGCTTCCGCAGGAATCCTTACCCATATCCAAGAAGAAAAGGAGGAAGGAGCAATGACGAATAATTTTACCGCTGCCGCTCCGGTAGCACCCGTAAAATACGGTAAGCTTCGCTTCGACAGACGCTACAGTACCTCGGCGATAATCGGTAAGGTGCTTGTCTATACGGCACTCATTCTCATCACGCTGATGTTCCTCGTGCCGTACTTCTGGCTGCTTTGCTCGTCCCTCAAAACGCCCTCCGACTTCTCGTCCCCGGAATTTTCATTCCTGCCCCGTGACGAAGAGGGAAATCTGTACTTCCAATTTTCAAACTACGTTGATGCGTGGGCAGAGCTCAATATCCCGACGGTGTTCCTCAATACGATGATCGTGTGCGTGGTAAATACCGCCGCAAACCTCTTCCTTAACGCACTCTCCGCATACGCCTTCGCACGTATGAAGTTTGCCGGAAGGGATAAGATATTCCTCTTCTCACTTACCTCAATGATGGTTCCCGGATGTGTAATGCTCATCCCGAACTTCATTATTATCAATAGCCTCGGACTGTTCGATAATCTTCTCGCATTGATATTGCCGTTCCTTATGAGCGTGTATAATATCTTCCTCCTCCGCCAGCAGTTCCTTGCGGTCGAAAAGGAGATCGAGGAGGCGGCAGCCATCGACGGCGCAGGATACTTCACCATATTCTTCAGGATCTGCCTTCCCATCGTCAAGCCGATGCTCATAGTGCTCGGTATCTCGACGTTTATGTGGAACTATAATAACTTCCTGTGGCCTCTGCTCGTTCTTCAGAACGAAGAGAACTTCACTCTTGCGATCTCGCTCGGTACGTTGATGTATAACGGCTCTGCCAATACACAAATGTTCCCCGTAATGCTTGCCGGAGCGGTGATGGTGTCCGCACCCATGATAATTGCGTTCTTCTGCCTCCAACGCTATATACTCGGCGGTACGATGGCAGGCGCAGTGAAGGGCTAAGGAGGGAATATGGCAAATCTAAAGCTGTTTCATATTAATAAAATCTATGACGGCGGCGTGCATGCCGTAAAGGATTTTTCACTTGACATAGACGATAAGGAATTCGTGGTCTTCGTCGGTCCGTCGGGCTGCGGTAAAAGCACCGTGCTCCGTATGATCGCAGGACTTGAAACCATATCCTCGGGTGATCTTTTCATCGGCGACCGCATCGTCAATTCGCTTCCCCCGAAGGAGCGTAATATCTCGATGGTGTTCCAAAATTACGCTCTGTTCCCGAATATGAGCGTGTACGATAATATATCCTACGGTCTCAGAGTGCAGGGCGAGGATAAGGAGGTTATAAAGGAAAAGGTAACCTCCGTCGCTCAAATGCTCAACCTCTCGGATTATCTTTACAGAAAGCCGACTCAGCTCTCGGGCGGTCAGCGTCAGCGTGTCGCACTCGGACGTGCGATAGTAAGACATCCCGATGTCTTCCTTCTCGACGAGCCGCTCTCGAACCTCGATGCAAAGCTCAGAAATAAAATGAGAAACGAGATAATGTCCCTGCACCATAAGCTCGGCGCAACGTTCATCTACGTTACGCACGATCAGGTCGAGGCTATGACGATGGGCGATAAGATCGTCGCAATGAGGGACGGTACGATAATGCAGATCGGCTCGCCGACAATGCTTTACCGCTATCCCGCAAATATGTTCGTCGCAGGCTTTATAGGCACACCGCAAATGAATTTCTGGGAGGGCGAGATATCCCTCGTGGGCGGACTTTCCGCAATTTGCCCCCTCGGCAGATTTCCGCTTGAGGGCGAGCTTGCCTTAAGACTCAATAGGGAAGCTGCTGCGGAGGGTAAGCGTATCGTTATCGGTATGCGCCCCGAGCACGTCTATGCCACACGTAAAAAAGCCACCGACGTGGAGATCAAGGTCAATATCAGCGTCCTCGAGAACTTCTGCGCATATAGCGTCTTTCACGGCGAGGGCAGCGGCGGCCTTACCGTCGTCGGTCAGGATAAGGTGAGCGACAGTATACAGGGTAGAGAAGTAACGCTCTATGCCGACGTCGAGAATATACATATCTTCGATGCGGAAACCGAGCAAACGCTCCTTCCCATGTACGCACCCACAATGACCGTGCCGGCTGTGAAAAACGGTAATGAGCTTAAGCTCCTCGGCGGAACGCTCAGACTTCCCGAGTGGCAGGCAAATACCCTGCTTGACGGAAATATCTCGGTGCGTATACCTGCGGACGCCGTCTGCGACGGCGATATTCCCACTACCTGCCGTGAGGTGCTCGATACGGATAAAAATCCGATATCCCTCCTCGATTTCGACGGCGCATCGCTGTATGCAATAGGCGATTTTTCACAGAAAAAATCGGTGGGACTTGACCTGAGTAGACTTGAGCTTATGGGTGATTCTCGTATAACCGCCATTCCCGAGAGATTCGTCCTTCCTTTTACCTACGAAAGAGTCAGGGAAAAGGATAACGGAAGGACCGTTACGAAGCACTATTGCCGCTTCGGCGACGAAAAAATGGAATCCTTCTGGGAATTCAATAAGAAAATGTACCGCCTCGGACGGAGCATTTTCAGAAATAAATATCAAATGTATCTTACGGCGGAGCTTCTTCGCCCGGCAAGAGAGGACGAATGCTTCCCGTGCCTGCACGGCAGAGTGGAGCAGGTGTTCGACTACGGAGATGAAAAATATTCTTGCGTCTCCGTGAACGGCGTCAATCTCTATGTCTGCGCAGAGCTGCCCGTGGGAGAAACAGCTGTCCTTGCGGTCGACCTTGATAACGTTAGAGTCTCCGCGGCAGATTCTGATACAATACTCTTCTGACGGAGGAAATTATGAAATTAAAAAGAATAACAACCCTTTTACTTCTCGGCTGTATGCTCGCCCTGCTTGTCCTGCCCTCGTGCGGATATCAGGTGCCCGATTACGCCGACGTGTACGTAACGACGGGAACGATGTCGAAGCTTCTCGCACGCCAAACCTCCCTTAAATTCACGGAGTACGGTGCCGAGCAGGAGATGGACGGCGTTAGTATAGTAGTCGATACGAGCAAAAAATATCAGGAATTTTACGGCTACGGCGCAGCACTTACGCATTCCGCCGCATACCTTCTCACCCAAGAGGGCGCAGAGGAGACGGCAGATGAAATGCTTCGCGAAATGTATGGCGAGGACGGCGCACGCTTCAGTCTCGTCCGTATACCGATCGGAGCGAGCGACTATATCGAGGGCGATGCCTTCTTTACCTGCTGCGACCTTGAGGATAATAATTCCACGGATATGAACCTTGAAAACTTCACGATCGAGAAGGACGCAAATATCATCGCCGTGCTTAAGAAGATCCTTGAAATCAACCCCGACGTAAAGATTTTCGCATCCCCCTGGTCCGCACCTGCGTGGATGAAGGACTCTAAGAGTCTTATCTTGGACGGCACTCTCAGAGAGGATTGCTATGAGGTCTATGCGGATTACCTTGTAAAATTCGTTGAGGCTTACGCCGCAGAGGGAATAAATATCGACTATCTCTCCCTCGTCAATGAGCCGCTTATCACCAACTGCGGTTACCCCCACATGATGATAGACGAGCTTCAGGCACTTGAGATCGGCGGTATGCTTAACACAAAGCTCGACGCAAAGGGCTTCTCGACCGAGCTTCTCGGCTGGGAGCATAACGTCGACGAAATGGCTTACGATTATATCAGTACCATATTCGGCGATAAGGAAACCAAGGATATCTTCGCAGGCGTCTCATTCCACGGATACGCTCAGGACGAGGAGTACGGCGTTTCCACGGGCGCACAGTACGTTACCGAAACGTATAAGGATAAGCTCGTGTTTATGACGGAGATAACCGAGCATACGGGAAGTAACGACTTCGCAAGTAACCTCTCGTGGGCGGCACGCAATATGACCGTAGATCCTATTAACTACGGTATGAGCGGAATGCTTTTCTGGAATCTTACACTTCGTCCCGACGGCTCTCCCACACCCGTAAGACACGGTAACGATTGCTACGGCGTCCTTGATATCGAGGAGAACGACGGGGAATTCACCTACTTCAAGCGTAGCGGCTATTACGCTATGGCACAGGTGTCCAAGTTCGCATACGCCGTCGACGGCAAGAATCCCGTCGCACTCAGAGTAACGTCCTCGAACGACTCTCAGATACTTGCGTCCGCTCTTTACAGAGCAGACGGTACGATAGTCGTAACGGCAGTCAATATCTCCGACCAGCTCTCCGAGATGGTCTACGTGGTGATCGACGGTCAGTGCGTCGGCTTTGAGCTTATGCCTCAGAGCGTTGTAACCTTCGTTTGCTAAGGAGGAACATTATGAAAAAGAACAGAGTTTTATTGATATCGCTCGTAGCGATATTGCTCACGCTTTGCCTCTCCGCTTGCTTTGAGTTTAAGAGAGAAAAAGAGCCGTACATCGCATACGAGATCACGAACGTCGAGATACATCAGCAATCTCTCAATACCTTCAAATACGTCGTAAAGAGCGATATCGCTCCTTCCGATACCGCAAAGGTCTATATCACAAGATATGACAGAATAGACGAAAGCACCGCTCCGATAGCTTATACTAACAACGGCGGCAGCTTCTCGTTCGTTGCTGACGTCGCATATTCCTCGTATTTCATTCACATCGTGGACGGCGATAAGAGTGCCACACTCCCCATGACACGTCCCCAGATGGCTCCCGCACTCAGTCGAGGAGAGGGAAGCTGCGTGCTTACCTATAATTTCGTAAACGGAACGTCGTGGAGCTCCTTCTGCGATCCCACGGGTAAATCCGTTTATAAGAGCTCGAGCACCGAGTTTGACGAGAGTGCTCAGCTCGTCGCTAAGAACGTAAATATCTTCGGCGTTGATTCCACAACGGACGTAATGCCCTCGGAGGATATGCCCTATTACTACGTCGTCCTCTCCGCAAAGAACGGCATCGTCAAATACGTCAGCGCACCTCTTATGACGGTCGATCAGGCGTATTCCGATATCGTCGTTTCCATGGAGGACATAGCAGGCGTGCCTACGCTTAAGGTCAGCGGCAAATTCGTTATCGACGGCGACGTCGCACTTGAATTTTACAGCGCAGATTCTAAGCTCGGTAAGGTGCTTGAGATCGTCGGCGAAAGAGTAGAGGGTAAGGCAGGGGACGAATTCTCCGTTACACTCGATATGCGTAAGGTCGTAAACGGCACTACCGGAGCAGGTATCTGGTACGATATCAAGCTTTCGTCCGCAAGCGGTAGCCTCTACGAGCTTCCCAGAACATGTGCCGATATGGACGAAACGCTCGTTTACGAAAACGCAACCTTCGAATTCAAGTCGTGGAATGATATACTCAAGCTCAACTATGAGTATTATGATTACGCTACCTCCTCGGTACGTATCGAGAACGTCGACGGCGTTCCCACGCTCATTATCGAGGGTAGCTACAGTAGCGATACCGTTCGTGAGATCAAGCTTCACGCTCATGTTAATGTGAACGGAGAGAATACTACAGAACTCTATTGGGATAATCTCTCCGAGGATAGCGGAAAATTCCTCTTCAACGTACCCCTTACCGATCTGCCCACCGAGGGAACACCTTGGGTATGGTTCCACATTTATACCTATAAGGGCAATGCAACCTCGGCTAACAGCTCCGACCTTGCACGCGGTCCTAAGATTTCGATAGGACAGGAATTTGACTATAACGGAGTGCTTTATACGATCCAAGCATATCAGGGTGTAGGAACTCAGCTTGCAATAGAGGCAAAGGCAAAATAAACGAGGAAATTTTCAATGGCAAACCCAAAAGTAATCAAAACATCATATTCCGGCTGCCGTCTTACCGAGACGGCAGCGACAACCCCGTTCGGCGGAATACCGAACGATATAGTGATCCGCAGTGATATCAAATATCAGACGCACATGGGCTTTGGCGGAGCATTCACGGACGCTACCGTGGATTGCTATGCCGCTTGCAGTGAGGAAGACAGAGAAAGAATCGTCAAGGCTTATTTCTCCGACGAGGGACTTAAGTATAATCTTGCAAGACTCACAGTACATTCGTCCGATTTCGCACGTGATAGCTATACCTATATCGAGGGCGAGGATATAAATACCTTCGACCTCTCCGTCGAGGAAAAAGTAAAGCTCCCGATGATAGAACGTTGCGTGAACGAGGCAGGAGAACTTACCTTCTTCGCCGCTCCGTGGTCGCCCCCGGCGTTTATGAAAACAAACGGCGATATGTGCCACGGCGGTATGCTGAAGGACGAGTATCGCAAGCTCTGGGCTGAGTACTACGCACGTTATATCGAGGAGATGAAAAAACGAGGCATCAATATCTCGTATGTGGCGGTTCAAAACGAGCCCGAGGCAATACAAACGTGGGAATCCCGTGAGGTCTCTGCAATCGAGGAGGGCAAGGATATCTGCGATTACCTCGCACCTACCTTCAAGGAGCACGGACTTGACGTCAAATTCTATCTCTGGGATCATAACCGAGACAGAGTCGTCCGTCGCACGATAGATACAATGTCCGTAGAGGGCGTTGCGGAGCACGTTTGGGGAGTCGGATACCATTGGTATTGCTGCGATAAATACGAAAATCTCGGCAATCTCCATACGCTCTATCCCGATCTCCATATACTTCTCACCGAGTGCTGCGTCGAGCTTGCCTACGATTCCACCACGGGCGAATCCTCGTCCTCGGGACTTTGGAAGCACGGCGAACGCTACGCCGCTCAGATAATCGGAGACTTCAATAACTGGTCGGAGGGCTATATCGACTGGAACCTCGTTCTCGACGAGGGCGGCGGTCCCAACCACGCAGGAAACTTCTGCGAAGCACCCATCATGCTTGACGGCAAGGGCGGCTTGGTGTTCAATCCGAGCTATTGGTACATCGCCCACTTCTCGAGATATATCGCCCCCGGCGCAAAGCGTATATTCTGCTCCGGCGGTGCAAGTGCGGTGGATCAGACAGCCTACCTCAACCCCGACGGCACACGAGTGCTCGTCGCAATGAATAAGAGCGACCGAGATATTGATACGAATATCGACATAGACGGCGAAAGCTTCGGACTGACTCTCGAGGGACATTCCATCGTAACCGTTCTTGTATGAAAAAAGAATTCAGAACCCTGTGGATCGCAGTTGCCGTGCTCGCCGTGCTCCAGCTTGTAGGCGGAGGCGTGTATACGGCGTGGACGGCGCACTGCGAAAAGCAGTATACCTACGTAACCTGTACCGTGATCTCGGTCAGCTCGTCAAAGCAGGAGGGCGATGACGCCGTAACAATAGACGGCATAACAGTTTCCTACGTCAATGAGCAGGGCGAGACCGTGGTAGCCGAGATGGAGGATTTTCCGTCAAGCTTTGCCGTCGGCGAGAGCTTTAGCGGACGCTATTCGGACGATCCCACAAGGATTTCGGCAAAACAGACCGACTGGTTTACCCCCGTATTTCTCATAGTGCTCGGCATGGGCTATGCGCTGTTCGATATCTTGACCTTCATTTTCCGAAAGAAAATGGGACTCTACGCTATGGTCTCTCCCGCAGAGGAGCTTTCGGACGATGAGGAGTACGAGGACGATACCGAGGAATACGACGGAGAAGAGAACCGATCAAAGTAAATAAGCGGCAGGAGTCCGCTTAAAATAAAATTAAAAAAGGAGAAATGTTATGAAACACGTATTCAGCAAAATCCTCGCGGTGATGCTTGTAATCGGTATGCTGTGCTCACTTACCGCATGCTTTGAATTCCTGCACACCCACAACTATTCCGAAATAGGCAGTAATAAGACTCACCATTGGAAATACTGCCCCGACGACGATACGAGAGATGAGGAATCTCTTGAAAAGCATGTCGACGAAAACGCAGACGGCAAGTGCGACGTTTGCGGATATGAGGTAGGACTTCCTCACGTTCACAGCTATACCGCTTGGGGCTCCGATGCGGAAAATCACTGGAAATACTGCCCCGAGGATAACGCAAAGGACAGCTCGTCCGTAGCACCTCACGCAGATGAGGATAAGGACGGCAAGTGCGATGCCTGCGGCACCGATATGGAAGCTCCCGTTGAGGAGTACGTCGGTATCGAGGAGATCGACGGCGTTCCCACACTCATCGTTAAAGGTCTTATGCCCGAGGGCGTCGCTTGCGTTCGCCTCCACATAAGCGCAAACGATGATGAAAAGTTCTGGAACAACACATCCAATTTCAGCGGTGCTTACGAGTTCAAGGTAGCCCTTTCCGAGCTTCCCTTGAATCAAACTCCTTGGTGCTGGTTCCACATCTACGCATACGCAGTAGCAGATCCCTCCGACGCTATGGAGCCTGCGGCTAAGATAGACCTTCCTCGCGGAGCGCTCATTGAAGTAGGTCATAAGTATACTTACGACGGTATCTACTATGAGATAATTCAGAATAACGATTCCGAGCATCTCATTATTCAGCCGAAGCCCATCCCTGCAGGCACGGTAACCTCTATCGAGCTTAAGGTCGTAGAGGGCAAGCCCGTTGTAGTAGTAAAGGGAACAGTTACAGAGGGCGCAAAGGTTGCTTCCTTTATGCTCCACGCTAAAGGAAACAGGGAAGATCATTTCTACGGCACTCCTGTAGTACCCCTTGACGGTGAGTTCGAGCTCACCATGGATCTCAGCCAAGTACCCGTAGACGATACACCTTGGCTCTGGTTCCACGTTTACGCTTACGAGACCGAGACCGCACCCGATGCAAGCACCGAACTCTCGCAGTACTTTGATCTTAAGAGAGGCGATCTTATCGCAGTAAATGAGGCTATTGAGGTAGACGGCATTCTCTATACCGTTCAGAACAATGATCAGCTCGTCGTTCAGCCCACGGTCGCTCCTAAGATGACTGTGGGTAGTATCACTGTCGACCTTGCCGATGACGGCAAGCCCACTCTCGTGGTAAAGGGAACTCTCCCCACGAGCGTTAAGTGCATTAAACTTCACGCAGATGCGGCAGAAGTTAACTATTTCGGCGATAACGTATCCACCGAAAGCGGCAAATACGAGCTTCGCTTCGACGTTACTCAGATCCCCACCGAGGGTACTCCTTGGGCATGGTTCCACATTTACACGTATGATGTAGAAAGTCCTGAAGATCCTGCAACCGGCTTTGAAAAGACGGATCTTGCTCGCGGCGACTTTCTTCCCGTTGGTGCATCCGTTACTTACAACGGTGTAGCATATACTGTTCAGGATAACGGTCAGTTTGTTATTCAGGCAACTATTGCTGAATAATCTCAAACACTTCGAAAAATAATATTTCCGCCGACGGATCATTTCGTCGGCGGTTTTGCTATTGACAAATCAAGAGAATTATTATAAAATATAGAAAAAGCCGCCTCGGATGCATTGCATCCGAAACGGCTGTGAAATGATCAAAGAGACTTTACGATCTCCTCGGTGTCTCGTGCGATCACAAGCTCCTCGTTCGTGGGGATCATATAGATCTGAACACGGGAAGCGTCCGTGGAAAGCCTCGTTACGCCGGACGAACCAAACGTCTTGTCGTTGACCTCGTCGTTCAGCTCGACGCCGAGATATTCGAGTCCCTCAAGGGACTGTCTGCGAATCCTTGCGGTGTTCTCACCGATACCTGCGGTGAATACTATTGCGTCAAGACCACCCATAGCGGCGGTGTAAGAGCCGATGAACTTCTTAATCTGGTAAGAAACCATATCGATCGCAAGCTGTGCACGGTCGTTGCCCTCGCAAATAGCCGCCTCAATATCACGGCAGTCGGATGAAACGCCCGAAATTCCGAGGAATCCGCACTTCTTGTTCATAAATTCGTTCATCTCGGAGGGAGTGAAGCCCTTCTTTTCCATAACGAAGGGAACTACCGCAGGGTCCATATCTCCGCAACGAGTGCCCATAAGTATGCCTGCAAGAGGCGTAAAGCCCATCGATGTGTCGATGCACTTGCCGTCCTTGACTGCACTAATGGACGAGCCGTTTCCGAGGTGGCAGGTAACGATCCTCGTGCCCTCTGCGTTTCCGCCGAGAAGCTTGATCATCTCGCCTGCAACGTAGCGATGGGATGTTCCGTGCGCACCGTAGCGGCGAATGCCGTATTCCTCACAAAATTCGTAGGGAACACCGTACATGTAAGCCTCACGGGGCATCGTCTGATGGAACGCCGTGTCGAATACGAGTACCTGAGGAGTGCTCGGCATAATGTCGGTGCACGCCTTGATTCCCTGAAGATGAGCAGGGGTGTGAAGGGGTGCGAGATCACGGCACTTGGTGTCAAGCGTGTTGTAGATCTCGTCGGTGAGCAAAACGGACTGCGAAAAATAATGTCCGCCGTGGACGATTCTGTGTCCGACAGCCTCGATCTCATTCATCGAGGTGATGCAGCCGTGCTCGGGGCTTGTGAGAGCCTCAACGACCGCCTGCATAGCCACGGTGTGATTGGGCATAGCAATGTCGGCGGAGTAAGACTTGCCGCTGATGAGCTGCTTGTGCGTGAGCTTTCCGTCAATTTCTATCCTCTCGCAAAGTCCCTTTGCGACGACGGTGTCGGACGAGGTGTCGAAAAGCTGGTATTTGAGCGAGCTTGAGCCCGCATTTACTACGAGTACATTCATTCTAAATGAACCTCCAAAATATTTTTACAAATAATATTATACAACATAATTCTTATAATTTCAATACAATTTTCAAAATTCGAGGGTAAATAAATGGCGTTCGGTATAATTTGCGAATATAATCCGTTCCATAACGGGCATTTGCACCAAATAAGAGAGATAAAAAGAATAAGCGACGAGCCGATAATCTGCGTAATGAGCGGAAGCTTTACACAGCGGGGAGAGGCGGCGATAACGGATAAATATACCCGTGCATGCATGGCGTTGCTTGGCGGAGCGGATGTCGTCCTCGAGCTGCCGACGCCGTATTGCTTCTCGGGAGCGGAATATTTTGCCCGTGCAGGCGTGAGGATACTTGATTCCGTAGGCGTTGATACCCTCTGCTTCGGCTCGGAGTGCGCCGACGGCGACCGATTGTGTCGCATAGCGGAAATAGCCGCCTCCGACGCCTTCAGGGAAAAATGCCGCCGACTCGCAAAGGACGAGGGAACGGCGGAGGGCTATTTTGACCTGCTGTCCCTTGAGAGCGGCGAGAAAAATTTATCCTCCAACGATATTCTCGGCGTGGAATACTGTAAAGCGATAATTTCGACCTCCTCGCCGATGCAGGTGCTCCCCGTAAAGCGTAACGGTGCGGAATACGCCGAGAAAAATCTCACCCCCGGCGAAAATCCGAGCGCAACCGCTCTGCGAGAGTGCATTTTGCACGGCGACCTTAAAAAAATTTCCGAATTCGTGCCGCAAACGACTCTCGATATTTTGAAATCGGCGGAGATAGCGTTCCTAAATAACGCATCGGACGCAATACTTTTAACCCTCCGCCTGCTTTCCGCCAACACCGTCGACGCCGTTCGGGACACGGGACTTGTCAATAGACTCAGAGATACCGCACGGGCAACAACGAATTACGACTCGCTGATGCGTGAGGTCGGTACTAAAAAATATACGAGGAGCGCACTCAACCGTGCCGTGCTCTATCTCGTGCTCGGCGTAATGCGGAAGGATCTCGAATCCGCCCCGGCTTATACCACCCTGCTCGGAGCAAACGCCAAGGGCAGAGAATACCTTGCGAAAATAAGAAAAAACGCAATGCCGATCCCCGTCATCACAAAGCCTGCCGATGCGCACGCACTGTGCGGAGCGGAGCGGCAGATTGAGCTTTGCGAGCGTGCGGAATCGCTCTATACCCTTTGCTTCGAAAATAAAAAGGACACCTCGGCATACTTCAAATGCTCCCCCGTAATAATCTGAATTTCGGTCATTAAATCCCACCCCGACGAATATAATTTCTCGGAGGGATCGTATGAAATATAAAATTCAAAAAATAAGGAGTCGGGAAATGCTCCGCCGCCGTGCACTTGCCCTTGCGTGCGTGCTTCTCATCTTCACCTGCCTCGCATTCAATGCCTATTACGGCGAGGAAAGAGAGTATAGATTGCCAAAATCCTTTTTCGAAACTCATATCGAGGGACGGTCTGATCCGTCCCTTAAAATTTTTTCTTTACAAACATTCAAAACGGCAGGCTCTGTGAGCCTGCCGTTATTTTATGCGCTTACTTTGTTATATA
>CAZONA010000003.1:37465-53923 GCA_964581025.1 uncultured Lachnospiraceae bacterium | reverse complement strand
ATGAGTATATGCACCAAGACGCTTTTTGACGTTTTTCCCGATATCAAGGCGTTCGGCTGTTGCCACGAGGTCTTTCACGCACAGGATTTCCTTGCGCTTGTTTTGAGAGAGGAGCGAGGGATCGACGTTGACAGGAGTCAGATATACACGGATGCGTGCGGTGTTAATCATTTTACGTGGATCACAAAGGCGAATTACGGAAATATAGATCTGCTTTCCTTGCTTCCGAGCTTTCAAGAAAAGTATTACGAGGAGGGCTATTACGAACGCAGAGGCGGCGATAGGTTTGCATTCCGCTACGATACGTTTGCTTACGGAAACAAGGTGAAGATGGACCTCTTCAACCGTTTCGGTGCGCTCGGTGCGGCAGGCGACAGGCATCTTGCGGAATTCGTTCCGTGCGATTGGTATTTGAAGGATCCCGAGACGGTCAGGGATTGGAAATTCGGGCTTACGACTGTGGATTTCAGAGAGAAAAAGCAGGCGGAGCAGATAGCGCAGAGCATAGAAATGGCTGAGGGTAGAGTCGAATTCCCTCTCGTTTCCTCGGGTGAGGAGGCGGTGGAGCTTATGAAGGCTCTGATGGGATTTGGCACGGTGGTATCGAATGTGAATATGCCGAACAGGGGGCAGATGTCCCAGCTTCCGCTCGGTAGCATAGTTGAAACGAACTGCGTCTTTTCTAATGACAATATTTGTCCCGTGGTCGCACGCCCTCTTCCCTACGGCGCATACGAGCTTGTCAAACGTGCGAGCGACAATATCGACGAGTGCTATCTCGGAATCAAGGAGAGGGATCTTGGGAGGATATTCGAGTCGTTCAAAAATCAGGCACTCTGCTCCGAGCTTAGCGAGGAGGACGCGGCGAGCCTATTTCGAGAGATGTGCTTCGGTACGGCAGAATATCTTGAGCCGTATTTCGATCTTGACGGATATTTCAATTGAATTTCATATAAAAAAAGCCCCTCGGGGCTTTTTTATATTAATAAATTATGAAATTTGTGCAGTATTACTATAGACAAAGCGTGAATAATTTGATAAAATATGTCTGTTATCGTCGAATAACAAATAAAATTCTATGGAGAAAATCATGTCAGATCATAGGCTTTCCGTCGCCACGAAGCTGAAATACGGCGTAGGCGACTTCGGCATGGCGGTCGTTACCGCAATGCTTCAATTTTCACTACTTTATTATTATACCGACGTCGTCGGCGTGGATTCCGGTCTTGCCGGCACTGCGATGCTCGTCGGCAAGATAACTTGGGACCTCGTCAACGACGTTCTCTTCGGTTATCTTGAGGACAAGACGGAGTCGAGGTGGGGCAAACGCAGACCTTATCTTATTTTCTGCTCAGTTCCCTTTGCACTTGCGTTTTGGCTCGTTTTTTCGATTCCCCAAGGACTCGGGAACGTCGCTTACTTCTTTATCATCATCGGCAGCTTTATTCTTTTTGACACCTTCCACACTCTCGCAAATACCGCCTATTCGGCGATGACTGCGGAGATAACGGACGATTACAACGAGCGAACCTCGCTTACCACGTACAGAATGGTATTCAGCATTATCGGATATCTTTGCGGTGCAGGTCTTACGACTATGCTCGCAGGGCTTATCAGCGACGGGCTCGGCGTATCCGTTCACAAGGGTTGGAGCATACTCAGCCTTATATACGGCGTTCTCGGTGCGATCGCTATGCTCATTCCGGGACTTTTCCTGAAATACAAGCCTGCAGTTGAGGACAAGCCCTCGCAGATGCCGCCGTTCAGGGCGTTCCTCTCTACCTTTAAGAACAAGCCCTTCAGGAGCTATCTTGTTGTAACGATGATAATGAGCGTAAGCTTTACCATGGTTACTGCGATGCTCAATTATTATATTGAAAACAACATTAAAATGGGCGACGTGGGCTTCATTATAATGCTCGCAATGCTCGGAGTGCTTGCGCTTTTCCTTGTTCCCTGCGGATTTGTCGCAAACAAGATAGGCAAGGCTAAGACCTATGCGCTCGGACTTGCGGTTGCAGGTGCGGCACTTCTTGCGGTATTCTTTTTGCCGAACGCCAGAACGAATATGATCTACCCTCTTGCCGCAATCGCAGGTATCGGATTTTCGGCGCAGTGGGTATGTCCCAACTCCATGATCCCCGACGTCATCGAATACGACGAGCTTATGACAGGCGAGCGTCGTGAGGGGCTTTATTACGGAATGCAACAGACTTGCACCAAGATAACGGGTGCTCTTGCCACTGCCGTTTGCGGCTGGGGCTTGAAGCTCGGAAAATATATTGAGGCGTCTTCCGATGATCCCGATGCGGTTATCGTACAGCCTGAAAGTGCACTTACCTCAATAAAAATACTCTTTGCGCTCATTCCTGCGATATTCCTTTTCATCTGTGTACCTCTTCTTATGAAATATCCCATAACGAAGGAATCTCACGCCGAGGTTTTGAGACAGCTTCACGAAAAGCGAGAGCACGGCACGGAGAAATAAGCATAACAAAAGCCCATCCCGACGGGATGGGCTTTTTTATCGTAATTATCGAATTACTTATTTGTAAGCTTTGCAATCTCTTCAGCGAAGTTCTCTTCTCTCTTCTGAATACCCTCGCCCTTTTCGAAGCGGTAGTAGCCTGTAACGGTGATATTACCGCCGAATTCCTTAGCGCAATTCTCAACATACTTGGAGACCTTGATGGAATCTTCCTTAACGTATGCCTGCTCAAGCAAGCAGTTGTTATCGTAGAATTTGCCGATACGTCCGACGACCATCTTCTCGATGATCTGTGCAGGCTTGCTTGCGTTCTTGGGATCGTTTGCGATCTGTGCCATAAGAATGGACTTCTCTTCCTCAACGACGGATGCGGGAACGGATTCCTTATTGAGATAAGCAACGGGGTATGCACCGACCTGAAGTGCGATATTCTTTGCGAATTCCGCAAATCCGGGATGGTTTACCGCAGCTTCGTCTGCGTCGAAGGAAACGATAACGCCGATAGATCCGAGACCGTGAATATAAGTGCTCGTGATGCCCTCAACGATAACGAAGCGGCGAATGTCGAGCTTCTCACCGATCATAGCGATCTTTTCAACGAGAGAATCCTTAACGAGAGTCTCGGTGCCGTCGTAATTTGTAACGAGAAGAGTCTCGAGATCGGCGGGCTTATTTGCGATGATGGTTCTGAGGAGTCCCTTTACGAAATCCTTGAACTTATCGTTCTTTGCAACGAAGTCCGTCTCGGAGTTTACTTCTACCATGGCGGTAACGTTGTCGATAGTCATAATATCAACGATACCCTCAGCGGCGATCCTGCTTTCCTTCTTAGCGGCAGTAGCAAGTCCCTTTTCACGGAGTATCTTAATAGCCTTCTCGATGTCGCCCTCGGACTCAACAAGAGCCTTCTTGCAATCCATCATACCGAGACCGGTCTTTGCGCGGAGAGCCGCAACGTCTTTTGCTGTAATCGTAGCCATTATTTTATCCTCACTTATTTTTAGAATTATTCGGCAGACTCGTCAGCTGTCTCAACAGCCTCCGTATTTTCCGCAACGGTCTGCTCGCCCTGCTTGCCCTCGATCACTGCGTCAGCGATAGCGGAGGAGATGAGCTTGATAGCGCGGATAGCGTCGTCGTTACCGGGAATTACGTAATCTGCATCGTCGGGATCGCAGTTTGTATCAACGATAGCGATTACCGGGATACCGAGCTTCTTAGCCTCGAGAACTGCATTTCTCTCCTTCTTGGGGTCAACGATGAAGATAGCGGAGGGGAGAGTTTCCATATCCTTGATACCGCCGTAGCTCTTCTCAAGGTCGAAGATCTCTTTCTGCTTCATAGCGACTTCCTTCTTGGGAAGGAGATCGAACGTGCCGTCCTCCTGCATCTTTGTAAGAGCGTTAAGACGTGCGATGGACTTCTTGATGGTCTTATGGTTGGTGAGCATACCGCCGGGCCAACGAACGTTTACGTAGTACATACCGCAACGTGTAGCCTCTTCCTTGATAGCGTCGGTAGCCTGCTTCTTCGTTCCGACGAAAAGGATCGTACCACCCTCAGCGGCAAGGTCGCGAACGAACATATAAGCTTCCTCAAACTTCTTGACGGTCTTCTGGAGATCGATAATGTAGATACCGTTTCTCTCAGTGAAGATGTACTCGCTCATCTTGGGGTTCCATCTTCTTGTGTGGTGTCCGAAATGGACGCCTGCTTCAAGCAGCTGCTTGATCGAAATAATTGACATTTTCAATGTCCTCCTTCGGTTTTTTCCACCACAGAGGCTAAATAATCGCAATCGTCCGAGGACGACACCGGCATTATTTCGTGCTTCTGTGTGTGTATTTTTGTATTTTGTGCGTTTTTTGCACAATTGCTTAAATTATATCATAAGAGGTATGATATTTCAATATCTAAACAAAAAGTTTACAAATTGTTAACATTCAATCGAAGTCGAAAAAGCCCTTTTTCTTCTTTTTGCAGAAGGCGTTCAGCTCCTGCGAGGAAAAATTCACGAGTATCGTGTCCTCGCCTATGCAATTTATTTTACACCACGGTATGACTGCCCTGTCCGATGTGCCGAGCCCGAGAAATCCCGAGCTTCGTTCGAGCACGAGTCCCGTTATCTGACAGGTGCACCTGTCAAATTCAAAATCGCAGGCGTATCCGAGCCTTGCGCCTCCGCAAAGATTGATTATTTCCTTTTTTCTGAGCTCGGCTGTACTGATTATATCCATATTTCTATCTCCGCTGTTCCGAATATTAATATAGTCAAGGCACCGACCTTGTCGGTGCCTCGGCTATCAGTTCTTTTCTATGTATTTGATATTTACGGGCTTTATTCCCGTCTGCTCAAATACGATCTCGTTGATCTGCGAGAGCTGGTTTGGTTGGAGTCCGTTGCTCATCACCACGATGGTGCACATACCGTCGTTGATTATGGCAACGCATTGCTCAAATCCCTTTGCCATGACCATTGCCTCGATGTTCGCCTCAGCCTCGATATTGGCGGCGATGGTGGCGATGTCCTCAAGTGCCTGACTCTTTTCCGTGCTGTCGGCATCGGAGGAGTCGACCACGGTCTGCAGCACGGCGAGTGCTTCATCCCTTGCTCTGTCGCGGCTTACCTGTGTAGAGGTAAAGTATGCGACGACCTCGCTCGTTTTGTCGCCTCCGTCGGCTACGTCTCCGCCCGATGCGCCTGCGCCTGCACCTGCATTGTAGTCATATCCGTCATTCCCGGAATTGGCAAACAGTATCCAGTTCAGACACACGGCTGCACCGATGAGGAGGACTGCGCCGATGATTATGAGATTTCTTTTGCCTATTTTGGCAAAGAAGCCTCTCACCTTATCCATTACGCTTTCCTCGGTCTCCTCAAAATCCTCCGGCAGTTCGTACTTTTCTTCTGTATCCATATTATTTCCTCCTGAATTTGTAGTACACTACATAATATTTTGCACAAATGCTCTTTAGAACGCATAGGCACTTATTTTTTGCCCTCGGCGATAAAAATTTTGTTTTTGGGGACTCCGTAAGCCGAGGAGATGAGGTTTATCAATGCATTCTGTACCGTCGGATCTCCCCCGCCGACGCACACGACCGCAACGCCGCATATATTCGGCATTTTTTCGACGATGCAGACGAGCTTTTCGTTATTTCCCGAGCCGACGGTAACGTATTTCTTTTCGGAATTATGACCGCTTGTGCTTTCCTTGCTTTCCTCATTATATGCATACACGGTCTCAAAGCCGCTGTCGAAATATACGCTGACGCTTACAGAGCCCACGCCCCGAACCCTTGAGCAGAGGTCGGCTATCTTTTTCTCGAGCTCCCTTTCGTATTCCTCGAGCCTTTGGGTGTCGTCCGAGCCCTTGCTCTCCGACGACGACGTGGGAAGAAGTATCAGCGCAACTCCGAGCAAGAGCAATATCAATATGATGATAAGGCTCTTGTTGCCCTTTATATATGTCAGGAAATCTACGTGCTTCGGCTGTGGGGTGCGTTTTGCATTTGATCCTGTCCGAGCTTCCATTCTACACCTCCCATCTGCCATCGGCACGAATTTATTTTAGGACTTGGTACTGTCCTTTATCAAGACCTCGCATTTGCACGAGAGAAGCTCTGCGATGTAGTCCTCTATATTATACGGGTTTTTGAATATGGAGCCGCCGCTGAGTAAAATTACGACCTTGGCGACGCAGTATTGTCCGTTTGCGTACTCTGGCTCGAGAATTATTTCGCATTCCTCTTGCGGAATTGAAAACTTTTCCGAAAGAATATCGTACAGCTCACCCTTCAAAAGCTCCGCCGAATAGTCGTTGAGATATTGGTTAAGTCGTTCTCTGTAATCCTCGCTCATCTCGTCCTTACCCGATATTTCGTTTTTCAGGTCGTCGAGCAGACCGTCGGATATGCTTCCGATAAGGCTTGATAGGGGAGATAGGGCGATGCAGAGTATTATCAATAGCCCTATGCGTCTTACGTATCGGTCAAGCCCCGATGTGTGCGGTGCGAGTGCTTCTATCACTCCGGAAAGCAGGGATACTGCGATAATGGATGAAAAATATTCTCCCATACTTCCCTCCTATGCGAGTGCCGAGCCGCATTTCGCAAAGACAGTTACCAAAAGCAAAAGTGCGACGGCGCAGATTGCGAGTATTGCTATTATATATCCGAAAATTCCCGATATCTCTCCGAGAAGTCTTGCTTCCCTCTCGCATCCGAGCATTCCCGAGACGGCGTTTGAAAGGCTGAAGCAGAGGCGGTAAAGAAACAGGGATATCAAGGTCGGCAATATCATTACCGCAAGCACGGCGATGATGATTATTCCTACGTTGCCACGCAGGTATTCTATGCTTGCACCTGCGGTGCGGAGCGATTCTCCCACGGTGCTTCCAACGAGCGGTATCATTTGCGAGGCGAGGAGCTTGGCGGCTTTGGCACTCAGGGTATCAGCCTTAGCAGATAGCAGAGTTTGTGCGGAAATTACGGTGGTGAATACGAGCATAAGAAAGCCGATGATGAATGTGAATATCTTTTTTATTACGCCCGAAAGATAGGAAAGATCGTTTCCCGAGCCGAAGGCGGACGCTATTGAGAGAGCGAGGCAGACGCCGACGACCGCTTCAAGAGAGATGATGCAGATATTATTCAGAATGGACAGGAACACTATTAGCCCGTAATGATGCACCATGGCTGTGGAGACGTTACCGCCCATGGCGTACATTGCCGTAAGGCAGGGGGACATACTGTTCACCAAAAGCCGAATATTTTCAAGCAGGGAGATTGCCGAATTTATCGGATCTCGTGAGAGCTCCACTGCGGCAGTTGCGATGACGCCCGTGCCGATCATTGAGAGGACGTGTCCGAGAGCTTGGCTTGAGAGCGTATTTTTGAGCATATTGAGAAGCGCACAGAGGGCTATCAGTGATATGAGTCCGGCGAGTGTGCTGACGGTGCGGCGCAGATTAAGACCGAGCGTATCGAATATCAGGTCGAGCACGTATTCCCATGAGCTTAAACGATCCGCGCCCTCGATGATATCCTCAAGCTCGTCCGAAAATATTTCATCGGGCAAGGAGTCCGCCGCATCGTTCGGGACGGAGTCCATCATATCCCCGTATTCATCGGGAAGCTCATCCTCCGCAAAGGTTATTACGGGCAAGGCGACAAATATCAGGGCAAGGAGAAATGCCGCTATTATTTTGGATCTCGGTCTTACCATTGCAGCAGCTCCTCCGAAAGCGAAAGCACTCTCTCGATCAGGGGAATTCCGAGTGCGACAAGCTCGAGCTTACCGACTGTTTCTATTCCGAGGGCAATGTTTCCCTCTCCGCAGTCCCGGCACAGCTCGCCCGATATTTCCGTGATGTAGGCTATGCAAAGTGCCTTAAGTATCAGCTCTATATATTCCGTCGAGACGTGGCGAGAGAGTGAGCTTGTCAGAAATTCGATTATCGGGCTTACGAGAAGTATTGCAAGTGATAGTATTGCCACGATTCCCGTTATGCGTGTGGGCACGAGAAATTCGGCGCTGTAATTTTTGACGATGACGCATATCACGGCGCATATTATGCCGATCGCACTTACCTTTATTATCTCACTCAAAGCTCGAACACTTCCCTTATGCGATCAAAGAGGTCGCCGAGCTCTCCGACGAGCATAAAGAATACCACGATAACGCCTGCGATTATGAGCATCATTCCCTGCTCGTCCCTACCCGATTTATTGAGTATTTGCGCAGAGACGGAAACGAGAAAGCCTACCCCTGCGACCTTAAGTATAAGTCCTATATCCATAAGCATCCTTTCCTAAACAAGCATTAAAATAAGGGATAGCGATGCGCTCACAAGAAGCGTCAGGCGCATACGTGCCTCCTTATTTTGCTTTTCCCCGAGATTTTTATATTCCTGCGTCAGCTCCCCGATATATCGCTCGCACGCCCTTATCTGCTCCTCTCCGTAGACTGCGCCGAATTCCTTGCAAAATCTTTCGAGCAGCTCCGAAAGCCGAGAGCCTCGATAGACTGTCTCGGGAATCAGGAGCGTACCACCCGACGCTTCAGCTTTCTCAATTGTTATTCCGCATCTTTGAAGCAGCGTCGGATCTGCACGGTCGATTATTTTATCTATCGGTAAGAGATAGCATTCTATTTGATTTTTTATGTACGTGAGAAGCTCGATATACGCGCCGAGCTGCGAGAGGCGGCGTTTTTCGTATTCCCGTCCTTGCATACATACGGCAAGGGAGGACGTGAGGATCAGTCCTGCGCCGAGTAATTTATATATTATCATTGGCTTGACCCCAAGTGTTGATATTATATTCGAAGCCCCCCTGCTCCGCTCTCCGTATTCCCACATAATGCTCGAAGATTCTGTATTTATGAAGCTCTCGCATTCCCGAGTGGGAGAGCATATCACGAAGGCTCAGGGCGTGGCAGGAGGCGATTAACGGCACGCCTGCGCCCTGCGCTTCTATGATGGCACAGGCGTCCTCCGTGCCTCCGATTTCGTCGCAGACGATCGTCTGTGCGTTCATCGTGCGAACGGCTATTTCTATTCCGTCCCGTCTGGGATATCCCGAGAGCAGACTGACAAGCAGGCTTTTATCTTCAAGTCCCGTGGCGAGCTCATTCCGTGTATCGACGACCGCCACCCTGCGTGCATCCCTGCCACTCGAGAGCCTTCTTGCCATCTCACGAAGCAAGGTTGTTTTGCCCACGCCCGGGGGTGAATAGATAAGCATAGAGCCCATTTGTGCGAGCGGAATGAGCGTATCGCAATCGACTCTTATAGGATGGGGTATTCTTATCGAAAATTCGTTTATATCGTATATTCCCGTTATGCGTGAGTTATCCACTCCGGCTTTGCCCACGATGCCGATCCTTATTCCGTCCGAGAGAGGGATATAGCCCCTGATCATGCAGTCCCGATATGCATAAAGAGAGCCGCATGAGACGGTATTCAGTATTTGAAGCATCTCCGGCTCGGTTGCTATTATATTTATTCTGATGCTTTTTCCCGAGGCTACGATATAGGCTTGTCTGCCGAGCCTTACACGTATTTCCTCGAGCACGTACCCCTCGGGTGTTGCTTCGAGCACCGAGCGGTATATTCTTTGCGGCAGGATATTCTCCACCATTCTCATACCTTTCACCTTCCCGACCTCCTGATAATATATATGTCAAGACAAATTGAAATATTACACAAAAATTCACATATTAACTATTGAATTTTTATTCACAATGTGGTAGAATACAAGTATAAGATAAATTTATTTGGGGGCTGAATATGAAAAAATACGTCCTTGCGCTTGACGAGGGCACGACGAGTGCGCGGAGCATACTTTTTGACCGTAAATGCAATATTATTTCCTCTTCACAGCATGAATTTGCACAGTATTATCCCCATCCCGGATGGGTTGAGCAGGATCCTATGGAGATCTATGCCAATCAGTATGCGACGCTCACCGAATGCGTTGCCAAGAGCGGAATATCTCCCGAGGAGATCGCAGGTATCGGCATTACGAACCAGAGAGAGACCACGATAATATGGAACAAGCTCACGGGAAAGCCGATATACAACGCTATCGTATGGCAATGCAGGCGAACCGCAGATATCTGCGCAGAGCTTGAGCGTGATGGGCACGGCGATTACATAAGGCGTGTTACGGGGCTTCGAATAGATGCTTATTTCAGTGCGACAAAAATAAAGTGGATACTCGACAACGTCGAGGGCGCAAGAGAGTTGGCGGAGCGTGGCGAGCTGCTTTTCGGAACGGTCGATACGTGGCTTATATGGAAGCTTACGGACGGCAGGATACACGTTACCGACAAAACTAACGCCTCACGCACGATGCTTTTTGATATAGAGCGTGGGGAGTGGGACGAGGAGCTTCTTCGGATTCTTGATATTCCCCTCTCAATGATGCCGAGGATCTGCTCAAGCAGCGAGGTATACGGTTACGTTGACATTATGGGAGCGTCCGTTCCCATTTGCGGTATAGCCGGAGACCAACAGGCTGCGCTCTTCGGTCAGTGCTGCTTTGAGGAGGGACAGGCAAAGAACACCTACGGCACGGGCTGCTTCCTTCTTGCGCATACGGGCAATAAGAGGATAGATTCCACTCACGGACTCGTGGCGACGGTCGCCGCAACGGAGTATGGCAGACCTGCGGAATATGCCCTTGAGGGCTCTGTTTTCGTGGGTGGTGCGGTAATACAATGGCTCAGGGACGAGCTAAGGGTAATAAACGAATCCCGTGACAGCGAATATTTCGCACGAAAGGTAAAGGACAATGCCGGGGTATATCTCGTGCCTGCGTTTGCAGGACTCGGTGCTCCCTATTGGGATATGGATGCGAGGGGCGTTATAGTCGGGTTGACTCGGGGTGCGAACGTTTATCACATCATACGAGCGGCTCTTGAATCGATTGCATATCAATCTCACGATGTTATAAATTCCATGCAGGAGGACACGGGCAGGAGGCTTACCTCTCTGAAGGTGGACGGCGGTGCGTCGGCAAATGATTTTCTGATGCAATTTCAGAGCGATATTTCCGACGTAGAAGTCATTCGTCCCTCTCTTACGGAGGCTACGGCGCAGGGTGCGGCGTTCCTTGCCGGACTTGCGGTCGGATTTTTCAAGGACAGGAGCGAGCTTACTTCGATAGTAAGGGAGCGGACGTCCTTTGTACCGTCTATAAATGAAAATGAAAGAAACGAGCTTCTTGCGGGCTGGAAAAACGCTATCCGCTCCTGCAGAGCTCATGTGGAGGATAAATGATGGAATACACGGTTGTTGAAAAAAAGGTATTATCCTCTAACGGAATAAACCGTCTTGCAGGCGTGGTCTACGTTCCGCAGGGCGAGATCAGGGGATATTTTCATATCGTGCACGGTATGACCGAGCATATTTCGAGATACGCCACTCTTATGTCCGCTCTCGCCGCAGGGGGATTCATTGCCTTCGGCTACGATCACCTCGGGCACGGGCACACCGCACGGGATGACAGCGAGCTTGGATTTATCGCAAGCAGGGGCGGCGACGAGCTGCTCGTTCGTGATGTCAAGGTTTTTGCCGATGCGGTGATCGAGGAATACGGCGATCATCCCTACTATCTTTTCGGACACAGCATGGGCTCGTTTATCGTGCGTCTTGCCGTGGAAAAATATCTTACTCCCGAAAAGCTTATCGTTATGGGAACGGGCGGTCCGAGTCCTATTTTGCCGCTTGGGCTTTTGCTTTGCGATATCGTTAGGATATTCAAGGGCGAGAGGTACATTTCCCCGATGGTCGAAAAGGTGGCTTTCGGCACGTACAACAGTCATTTTACTCCCGAGGAGGGACAGTACGCTTGGCTCACACGGATCGAGGAAAACCGTGCGAAATATGCTTCCGACAGATTCTGCACGTTCAAATTTACCGTTTCGGCTATGCACGATCTCATCTCTCTTAACAAAAGGAGCAATCGCTCCGCTTGGTACGGGGCTGTTTGTGCGAAGAAGATACCGATGCTCTTCCTTTCCGGTGATGCCGATCCCGTGGGCGACTACGGCGAGGGCGTTCGCAAGGTGTGCGACAGGCTTCGTAAGGAGGGTGGAGACGTAAATCTCAAGCTCTACCCCGAGGCAAGACACGAGATACTTAACGATCTCTGTGCCGATGAGGTCATATCGGATATATTGAATTTTGTAAAATAAAAACAGAGGTCATCGGGTGATGACCTCTGTTTTTATATTCTTTTTGCAAGCTCGAGAGCGATATAAAAGTGCGATAGGCGTTCATCGAGCTTCATATTACTCAAAAGACAGGCTTCCCACTTGCTCGAGTCGAGATTATCCGCACGGTAAACGAAGGGATAAAATTCACAATTCGAATACGTTGCTACCGCTTGGCAGGCAGCAATCTCCATTTCAACGCACAGACAGCCCTCCGCTCGTCTTGCTTCAACATTTGCAAGCGTTTCTCTGTAAAATGCGTCCGTCGTCCAAGTTTTGCCGATAACGTAGTCCACTCCGAGCTCGTCGAAGATACGTGCTACTTTGGTATGTCCGTCTATCGAAATATAGTCCGCCGGCGGCAGGTAATGATAACTCAGCCCCTCATCTCGGTATGCGGCACTCGGGACGATGAGCTTGGAGGGCGATATGCTGTTATCGAGTCCGCCGCACGAGCCGAAGAGCACGAATTTGCGGCAGGAAAATATGTAGCTTATCTCCTGAATGAGCGGTGCGGTGATCGGAGCACCGACGGTGGTTTTGACGATGCCTATATTCGTCTTGCGTATACGATAGACGGGATAGAGCGTTGCGACGCTTTTTATTTTATCGCAAACGAGCTCTATGATGCCGTCCTCGATGAGAGCGTCCATTATTTTATAGGAAAAATTGATGATACAGGCGTCGAGGGTGATATCGCTCTTTTCATAGCAATCCTCGGGGTTTATTATAGGCTTTGTTTTCGGATCGAATGAATTTATGATACTCATATCAAATCTCCTTCAGATTTTTAAGATTGCGGTAAAGTATTTTTTCGGCGAGCAGGCAGAGCGAGCCGTAATCCTCGAAATACTCTTCCCTTTCGTATATCTCGCCGAGGACGCTGCAAGCTGTGCGTATTAAGTAGTCGTGTATTGCGACGTCTCGTGCGTGCCCCGTGTATTTTGCACAGACTATCGCACCGCCGATCGCACCGTTTCGCATACAGCTGCGTATTTCACGTGCGAGGTGGTCGGTGTCGTTTCCGATATCGAAGAAAATGACTTCGGAAGTCTCGGAAAGAATATTGCTTTTCTTGAAATATTCAAGTATATTTCTATATTCGACGGTGTTTGGGATGAGTATTCGCCAGCCTCGCTCACGGCAGACGGTGGCGGAGATCCGTCTTATTTGCATATTGAGCAATATTTGCTCTCTTTCGGAAAGGCACTCGCCCTGCGAGCGCTTTTTTAATATTTCGTTTACGGTATGGGGGTTCGGGGACTCGAAATTAACGCTCAGATCGTCCGCCGTAACTCTGCAGCCGAGAAGCTCGGCGTCGTCAAATCTTGACCGAACTTCCGCTTCGATCGAGGCGACGGTATCGGCATTTGAATTTAGTACGGTGCTTAGCGGAAGATATGGAATTCGGTCGAGGTGGGTTTGGTTTATGAGCTCGCTCTCGCTAATTCCCGAATATGCTATTTTTTCGTTCAGGGTGCTCCATATCGTTTCGCAATTCTCGGGATTTATTGCGAGGTCGCAGCTCCAGAGCATTTTCAGCTCGATGTGGGAGAGGATATAGACGGGATTTCCGATACAGTCGGGGAGGACGGCGCAAAATTTTCTGAATTTTTCAAAATCTGACGCTCCCTCAATATTGCAGTTGCGTATCAGCTCGAGCTTTTTCGGATCGTTAAGCAAAAAGGCGTCTGCGATGTTCTCATACACAGCCGTATCGGGCGTATTTTGCGGAAATGCGCAGATCATGGGCACGGAGCTTGATATATCGAAATACAGCTTTTGTGCGGTTGAGTTATTCAAAAGATAATTGTTCTTCATATCTTACGCCCTCCTTTTTTATATAATAGCATATTTTTTCGGTCAATACAAGGGATTTTCGCAAATTCAAAGAATGAGATGCAACGCATCTCATTCTTTGTCCTTGAATTTATTTTTGATAGCCTCGAAGGATTCATCACTTATATGATGCTCGAGCTTGCAGGCGTCGTCGCTTGCGGTCTTTTCGCTGACGCCGATGGAAACGAGCACCTGCGTCAGGATCTTATGCCTTTCGTATATCTTTTCCGCAACTTCCCTACCCGAATCCGTCAGGTACAGGTGTCCTGCCTTGTCCACGGTAACGTGTCCGCTCTTTTTCAAAATTCCGAGGGCTCGGCTGACGCTCGGCTTACTGTAGCCGAGATAATCGCAGATGTCTATCGCACGAACGTCTCCGCCCTTTTCGGAGAGCACGAGTATGCTCTCAAGATACATTTCTCCCGATTCGTACAGGCTCATATTCTCCTCCTACATTTTCTTTATTCTTTGTGCGACGGATGCCGCATCAATTCCCATGGATGCGTAAATATCGTCGCCGTAGCTGTCCGCAAAGCTTCCCTCCACGGCAATTATTTCGATTTTTCTGTCCTTCAGCGTACCGAGCTTTTCGAGCGTATCACGGAGCATCATTCCGAAGCCGCCCGATTTTATCTCCTCCTCGAGTGTAACTATTTTAGTTACGCTCGGCGGGAGCAACGCTTCGATATCGTGTGCGAGCTCTGCGTAGGGCATTATTTTTTCGGCAAGGATTATTCCGATATTTATTCCCTCTTTTGCGAGGATGTCCCGTGCTCTCAGTGCCTCTGCGACGATCTGACCGTGGGTTATTATCACGGCTTCGGGATCATCGGAGTCGGAATAGTTTCTTCGCACGGTAGAGGTATTTCGAGGGGACGAATAAAATTCACGAACGACTCTTTCATCCTCGCTACCCTTGGGGTATCTTATCGCACAGGGAGTGGTGATATTTACCGAGTAGTCGAGTGCTTCCTTGAGTGCCGCAAAGCAGGTGGGGGTGAAAAGCGTCATATTCGGCACTTGGGATAGCATTGCGACGTCGTATATGCCGTGATGCGTTGCACCGTCCGATGCGTTGAGTCCGGCACGGTCTATGCATATACGCACGGGCAGTCCCTGAAGTGCCATATCGTGCAAGATGTTATCATACGAGCGTTGGAGAAACGTGGAGTACACCGCAAAATACGGCTTCATTCCCTCGGCGGCAAGTCCGCAAGCGAACGTGAGAGCGTGCTCCTCTGCAATTCCGACGTCGAATATTCGATCGGGTAGCTGATTTGAAAAATCGAGCAGTCCCGTTCCGTCGAGCATGGCGGCACTTATTGCGCAGATCTTTTCGTCATTTTGCGCAAGCTGTAGCAGATATTTTCCGAATTGCTCGGAGAAGCTTGTTTCCGAGCTTTTGGCGTTTTTCGGAGAAACGCCGTGGTATTTCGAGGGATCTTCCTCGGCAGGCGGATAGCCCATTCCCTTTACGGTCTTTACGTGAACGATCGCACTTTCGTTGCAGGATTTTGCGATTCGCAGGGCGTCCTCTACCTGCTTTTCGTCGTTTCCGTCCACAGGACCGACGTAAAAGAGCCCGAGATTTTCAAAATAATTTGAGCCGTAGAAGATATCCTTTATACGCATTTTGAGGGCTTGGGCGGCTTTGAAAATATATTTTCCGACAAGGGGTATGCCGAGAATTATTTTCTTGACCACTTGCTTTGTTTTGACGTAGCCCGAATGGAGTCGGAGCTTTGTGAGAATTTTCGCAAAGCTTCCGATGTTTTTGGATATGGACATCTCGTTTTCATTAAGGACTATGACGAGGCGGAGATCACGCTCGATATTATTGAGTGCTTCGTGCACCATTCCGCCCGTAAATGCGCCGTCTCCGAGCACAACGACTGTGGTTGCGTCGTTGCCGAGCAGCTTATCTGCCTGTGCAAATCCGAGACCTGCCGAAACGGACGTGGAGCTATGCCCGGCTCCAAAGCAGTCGTATTCGCTCTCACTTCTTTTCGTGAAGCCGCTCATACCGTCGCCTCGTCTTAAGCGGTCAAAGCCCTCTCGCCTGCCGGTGAGGAGCTTATGGACGTAGCTTTGATGTCCGACGTCGAATATCAAATGATCGTGTGGAACGTCAAAAACTCTATGTATGGCAACCGTCAGCTCGACCACGCCGAGATTGGAGGCGAGGTGTCCGCCCTTTTCCGTAACCTTTTCGATCAGAAATTCGCGGATCTCTTTTTCGAGCGCAGTTATTTCATCCTCCTGCAAGCCCTTAAGATCCGCAGGAGAATTTATGTTGTTCAGATACTTGTATTCCGACATTTAGTTCTCCCATAAAAATTCATCTCCTTATATTATATCATTTTTTGAAATTATTTCAAGAGTAATTTGTAAATTTGTGATATATAAAAAA
>CAZONA010000003.1:0-37365 GCA_964581025.1 uncultured Lachnospiraceae bacterium | reverse complement strand
CATCGCTTCCCGTTGCATGATAAGAAGGCGAAGATTATTTTCGGACGATTCCTTCTCCGAGGTCTCGTTTGTTTGCGGCGGTGTGTAATTTTCAATGCTTCCGGATATCATGTTGTAAATGCTGTTATAATATTCAAAAACTATTCTTTCGATATCCTTACCATCGCAGTCGTTATAGCCGCCGTAGACTCTATCACCCTCAAATTCATAATAATGAAATGCAGAAATTATATTATTTTGCCCCTCAAAAAGCCTCGGGATCTCCGTATACGGAATATTCTTCAAAGAGATCATAACCTCATATTCCTTGCTTGGATTTTTCTCAAATTCGGAATATTTTGACTGCGCAAGCTCTATTCTCGTCTGTGAGTCAAGGCTCATATATTCCTGAGCATTCGTTTTCAAAAGAAATGAGCAAGACGAAGCCGTTAACAGTGTGGAAATAAGCAATAATAAAATTAGCGATCTTTTTAACATATAAACCTCCGTAAATATAAAATTAAACCTAATGACATCTTACGAGAAACCATTGGACTCACCTCCTAATCCTTATTGAAAAAGCGGTATTTTGCAAATCTGAAGATAACCTTGATGATTTTTATTAAAAGTCGGACGGAGAAAAAGACGAGAAAGACGAGAATTATCGCAAAATATCCGCCCATAAGTCCGTAATTGTGATATTCTCCGTTCGGGAAAAATACGAGATGTGTGATTATTGCGTTAAGTGCCAAAACGAGCGAGCCGATATCTATTTTATTCAGTGTGGCATAGCGGCTTTTGCTCGGAGACACGGCAGTTCCGAGAGTATATAGTGCGTATGCGAACACGGGGACTATCACCACGAGCAAGCCGCCCTTTACCTGATCGGCGGATTCTTTGCCGACGAATGCCGTCAAAGCAAGTGCGATGCAGGAAAATATTACGGTTGCCAAAAATCTTGCGGCAAAGCGAACGCTTTGTGTGCGTGAGTAGTCATTGACCTTTTTTAGCAATATGCGAGATTCCTCCTCCGTAGGCGAGGGCTCTGATTCCGATTTTTCCACGGGAGGCGGTGCATCCGATACCGATTCCCGTCTTTCGCACTCCAAAAGCTCGCCGATGCTGATATCATAGAGGCTTGCGAGGATTATCAACAGATCTATATCGGGCATATTCACACCACGCTCTCAGCGTGATACGCTCTTATTTGTAACTCCGAGTATATCCGCAAGCCCCTCCTGCGTCAGTCCCTTCTCTTTTCTTAGCTGTTTGAGAAATGAGCCGAATTTTTTTGAGTCCATTTGCTTACCTCCGAGGTGTTTTCTGAGTATATAATAGCATATATTTTCAAAAAGTACAGGACACAAAGCGAGATTTTTTGAAAAAATATAAAAAAGGGACTGCTAAGCAGTCCCTTTGGAGTTTATTTAAGTGTGAGTTTATTTTCGCCGAGGTCATAGGAATAGACGTCGTTCCAATGGCGGCGGATGACTATCTCTGCGGTGAGGTCGGTATTATTATATACGATCGACCACTGGGTGTTACTTGTGAGAGATTCGGTGTTCGGAGCTTGCGATGCGGCGACGAGTGCGTCCCAAGCGGTTGTGTATATGTGATTGCCCTTTTGCTCCTCGAAAACCTCGAGGACTGCCTCATAACGCTCCTTGCCGTGCCCGTAGATTCCGTTTCTCTGATTCGGCAGGACTCGATCTGCGTAGATGGTATAGAAGTTTGTAACAACATCAACGGGCGTTGCCACAAGCTCACGGGTTTCGCTGTCGCAGTCATATTCCACTACTCTGCCGTCTCCGCTTGCGTCGTTGATATAGAAGTGATAATCCTTTCCCGACGAGGCGAACATATCGTACTGACGCAGAAGCTCGACCGCTTCCTCGGTAGTTGCCGCTCTGTCAAGGACGAGGCGTATTGCGAGAGTCGTGAAGATGGTGGGCTTGCCGGTATCCTGATTTACAGGTGTGCTGTCGACCACGAGAACGGCTATCGAAACGCCCTTTTCGTTCATACCGTCAAGGCAGATAAAGGGGGCTGTGAGGGTTGCCATTCTCTTGGCTATGCTCTCATCGGGGTGATCTGCGGAAACGTTATTGAGTGCCGCAAAGGCGACGGAGCTGTAGCCGTCCTTGGGCTCGCAATAGACGAGCATTGCGGAGGTGTTTTTCTTGAAATCGTAGTTTCTTCCCATAAGCTCATTGCCGTCCTCGGTCGCAAGCTGAAAAGCCGTGCAGCCGAAATCGGGTGCTTTCAGGGATATCGGAAGCAGAGGTAGAGCCTCGGCGAGAATTGCATCGAACATTGATTGGTTATCGGTAATTCCATAGTCGATGATGTCGTCGATGCTGTAATCGTACTTGATATTCACAGTATACAGATCAAAGCCGTCTTCGTATGAGGTGATCTTTTCGATCGACGCCACGGTTGCGATACGAGTGGCATATATTCCGAGGAAGGTCAAAATACATACGATTATTATTGCGAGAATTGCTATCAGAACCTGTTTCATAGAGAGTGCCTCCTGTTTACTTTTTTGCGGATATTATCCAAATTCATTATATCATTAATCGGAAAAAGTGTCAACTGCCGTTTAGCAATTTTCGAAAAATATTTTAGCGGACTACGGACAATAAGAAAAAATCCCTGTAATCTTGTGAAGATTACAGGGATTTTGATTTAGTCGATGGGTTTCATTGTCGGGAAAAGGAGTACATCTCGGATGGATGCGGAGTCGGTGAGGAGCATTACGAGTCTATCGACGCCGAATCCGAGACCGCCCGTGGGGGCAAGTCCGTATTCGAGTGCGGTTACGTAGTCGTAATCTACCTCTGCGTGCGATTCCGGCTCTTCCTTAAGCTTAGCGGCGACCTGACGCTCGAAGCGTTCCTTTTGATCTATGGGATCGTTAAGCTCGCTGAATGCGTTACCGAATTCGGTTGCGTTGATGAAGTACTCAAATCTTTCCGTAAATGCGGGATCGCTTGCTTTACGCTTAGCGAGGGGGCTATTCTCTACGGGGTAATCGTAGATGAACGTGGGCTGGATGAGGTGTTCCTCGACGAATGCGTCGAAGAATTCGACAAGGACTGTGCCCTTAGTTGCGTTTTCGGGGACTTCGACGTGGTGCTCCTTAGCACATGCTCTTGCGTCCTCATCGGTATTCCAATCGTTATAATCGCAGCCGGAATATTTCTTGACTGCTTCTACCATTGTAAGACGCTCCCACTTGGAGAGGTCGATCTCCTTACCCTGATAGGTGATTGAAGTACTGCCACAGACCTTTTCGGCAAGCGTTTTATACATTTCCTCGACGAGATCCATCATGCCCTTATAATCGGTAAATGCCTGATAAAGCTCGACGGTGGTAAATTCGGGGTTATGCTTAGTGTCCATACCCTCGTTTCTGAAGATACGTCCGACCTCGTAAACTCTATCCATACCGCCGACGATGAGGCGTTTCAAGTAGAGCTCGGTCTCTATTCTGAGGTACATATCCATATCGAGAGTATTATGATGCGTTTTGAAGGGGCGTGCGGACGCTCCGATCTCAAGCGGAACGAGTATGGGGGTATCGACCTCCAAAAATCCCTTTCCGTCAAGATATTCTCTGATATACTTGAGGATAAGGCTACGCTTTACGAAGGTATCCTTGACCTCGGGATTCATTATGAGGTCGACATATCTCTGGCGGTAGCGCATATCGGTATCTCTGAGTCCGTGGAACTTTTCGGGGAGAGGCAGGAGGGATTTTGCGAGGAGCTCGATCTCGTAAACATGGACGGAGATCTCGCCGCGGCGAGTCATAAAGACCTTACCGGAGATGCCGACAATATCGCCGATATCCCATTTCTTATACTGCTCGAAAACCTCCTCGCCGACGTCGTTTACACGGATATAGCACTGTATTCTGCCCTTTCCGTCCATAACGTCGATGAAGTTTGCCTTACCCATATCACGACGGCTCATAATTCTGCCGGCGATCTTGACGTCCTTTTCGTTATATTCGTCGAAATTATTTTTGATATCGACGCTATAGGTATCGAAATCGTACTTTACTTTCAGGAAGGGATCGTTTCCCGATTCTCTGAGTGCGGCGAGCTTATCACGTCTTATCTGAAGTACGGAATTAAGTTCTCGCTCCTCTTCTTCGGAGAGGAGCTCTTCGTTTACTGGGTTTATATCTGTCATCTCGACCTCCGATGATTATTGTCTTCTTGTTACTTCGAGAATTGTAACCGTGAGAGAGCCGGCGGGGGCGTCGACGGTTATCTTCTCCGAGCTTGCGGCTCTGCCCATGAGAGCATGACCTATGGGGGACTGATCCGATATCTTACCTGCGAGCGGATCTACCTCGTTTGAGCCGACGATATTATATTCGATCTCACGTCCGAGCTTATCATTAAACACCCGAACGGTCGATCCGATACTTACTATGCTTGTATCTATTGCGTTCTCATCGACGATGAGGGCGTTATCTATGAGTGCTTGGAGCTCGAGTATTCTCGCTTCGTTCTTAGCCTGTTCGTTTCTCGCCTCGTCGTACTCCGAGTTCTCCGAAAGGTCTCCGTAGGAGCGAGCGACGGCTATCGCCTCTTTAATCTCCTCACGCTTTACGGTCTGACGCTCCTTGAGCTCAGCCTGAAGTGCCTGAAAGCCTTCCTTTGTATACAACATTTGTTTTGCCTTAGCCATAATAAATTCTCCTGTTATTATAATGAATTTTTTAATCGATCAACACGGAAACGGCTTTCTGAAGTTGATTATCAATGTCCTCGGTCAGCTTATAGAAGTTGATATTTGCCGCTTCTCCCTCAAGCTCGACGGTATAATTGGGCTCAATTCCGATGCCGCCGTCATAGCCTATTCCGCAGGGTGGGAAATAGAGCTTGGTGGTGAGCTTAAGTGCTCCGTAGTACTCCTCGCCGTAGGCGGAAAGCGAGATTATGCTCTGCATGCTTCCCTTGCCATAGGTCTTTTCGCCGACGATCTGTGCAAGCTCGTGATCGCGAAGTGCGGATGTGAAGAGCTCTGCGGCACTTGCCGAGTTTCCGTTGGCGAGCACGACCATATCATAGCCGCTGTACTTTCCTATATCCTCGTTTGTAACGTTACAGGTCGAATATGCGGAGGATGCGGCATATTTGACGGTATTTACCTTGGTTATCTCGACGGTTCCGCTCGAATCCTTAGTGGAGAGGATGACGTCGTTCTTTTGCAAAAGCGTACTGAGGACTGCGACGACCGAGGCGAGATCTCCGCCGGGGTTATTACGCAGGTCAAATACGAATTTATCACAGCCGGAGGCTATGAGCTCATCCATACAGCTCTTGAACTGTGTGGGGGTGGTAAGATCGAATTCGCTTATACGAACGATACCGACGCTGCTATCCCTTGTGGAAGTCTTACAGGTAACGCTCACGGAGGTTACCTTTGCTCTCTTTACGCTGAGGGGCTTGGATTCTCCGTTTCTGTCGACGGTGAATTCGGCATAAGTTCCCTCTGCGCCCTTAAGCTTGGAGACGGCGTACTGGAAGGTTTCATAGCAAGCGGCGTTATTGATCTCCTCGTCGGTATAAGTGGGATAAAGCTCGGAAAGCTTTTCCTTATTACTTTCAACTATATCGGCGATAGCGACCGTTTCTCCGTCTGCGACGATATGCGTTACCTTATCGCCGACCTCGAGCGTTCCCTGTGCGGGTGAATCGGGCATTATCATTACGATCTCCATAAAATAGCCCTCGTAATCGAAAATTACCTGAACGCCTATTCCGTAGAGGTCGCCCTGATTATCGGACATAAGTTCCTCGTATTCCTCGGGGGTATAGAACACCGCATATTTATCTCCGGTGATCTCAAGATACGCACGTATTGCGGAAATGAGTGCCTTTTCATAATCGACGTCGAATATGGAATAGTTCCTTACGAGTGCGTCGATGAGGTAGAAGGTATCCCTATAATCGTAGGATGCGGTGCTTCCGTCGGGGCTTTCGATATTATTTTTGGTCGTGGTCGTGATGTTCGGTTCAACTATGATGCACGAGACGCAGGCACTTGTGATAATAACGAGTGCGATCACGAGGGACGTGATCGACAGTATCAGATTTTTTTTCATAACAAATCTCCATTCTGCCACTCGGGGCAAATCATCTTAATGAACGACACCAAGCGAAACGGAGAGCATCCGTTTCGCTTGAGGCGATCAATATTTTGAGGATACAGATCTCAGATATTTTTGTACCATCAAGGCGACCTTGAAGGTTATCGCATGCTCGAATTCACGCAGGTCAAGTCCTGTGAGCTTGCGTATCTTTTCAAGTCTATAGACGAGTGTATTTCTATGAACGAAAAGCTTTCTTGAGGTTTCGGAAACGTTAAGGTTGTTTTCAAAGAAGCACTGGATCGTCATCAGCGTTTCCTTATCGAGCGAGTCGAGGCTGCCCTTCTTGAAAACCTCCTGAAGGAACATCTCGCACATGGTCGTGGGAAGCTGATATATAAGTCTGCCTATTCCGAGATTTTCGTAGCTGATTATGTTCTTTTCCGTTTCAAAGACCTTACCGACGTCGAGGGCGACCTGCGCCTCTTTATACGCCTTTGCGAGATCCTTGATATTATCCACCACGGAGGAAATTCCTATTGCGACCTTTGCGTAATAGTCGTTATTGAGAGTATTGACGATATTTGCCGCCATTTTCTCAATGTCTCGCTGATCCGTGCCGGGCTTGATATCCTTAACGATGACGACGTCCTGCTCGCCGACGCTTATAACATAGTCTTTCGACTTATCGGGGAACATATTCTGCACCATCTCAAAGGGCATCATATCCGTCTTGCCGTAGAACTTCACGAGAAACACTATGCGGATCTCCTCGGTGTTGAAATGCAGCTCCTTGCTCTTAATATATATGTCGCTCGGAAGGATATTATCAAGTATGATATTCTTGATGAAGGAGCCCTTATCGTATTTTTCATCGTATAGATTTTTTATGTTGGTAAAGGAGACGACGAGAATCTTTGCGTATCTCTCAGCCGTTCTGTCCTCACCCTCGACGAAAACGAAGTACTCGGATCTCGAGCCGGACGTGATCGGGCTATAGGTTGTTCCGAGATAAGTAAAGGTCTTTGGCGAGTACGAGATCTCCTCGGCAACTCCCTGCCTTACCTCGCCGATCTTGACGAGCTCAGAGCAAGCTACAACAACTCCGTTTTCATCGACTACGCCGATGACGCGGTCGACGGCATCCTTCATTTGATGAACAACGCCCTGAAATAATCTGTTTGACATAACTTTAACCTCTCATTCATAAGCTTTAATCGCTTTTGTACATACTACACTATATTGTACACTATTTTTTGTGATTTTTCAATAGGTCTTTTGATATTTTTTATAATTTTTTAATTTTTTTTGATATCTTTTTCGTAAAATCCGTACTCATTGTGCAAAATTCACAATTCAAGCTCATAAACGAGCGAGGCGAGGGCGAATATTGAGGCGGTCTCGGTTCGAAGTATACGCTTTCCAAGTCCGATCGGGAGAAATCCGTGCTCGATGGCGTGCTCCGCTTCCGTTTCGGAAAATCCGCCCTCGCTACCGATGACGACGGCGATATCGTGCAGCTCACGCTCGGCACGCAATTTTCGGAGTGCGGTCTTCATGGGCACGGTATTTTTGCCCTCGTAGCAAAAGAGGACGGCGTCGGAGCATTTTGCGAGGTCAAGCATCGCTTCGAAGCTGACGGAGGGAGATATTTTCGGAATTACGGCTCTGCCGCACTGCTTTGCCGCTTCAAGTGCTATTCTCGCTCTGCGCTCCGTTTTGCGTGCTTCCGCCTCGGGCTTGATATGGACGACGCATCTTTCGCTCTCGAACGGGGTGATGTCATACGCACCGCACTCGACCGCTTTTTGAATGATGAGGTCGAGCTTGTCCCCCTTGGGAAGCGCTTGGTAGAGGTGGACACGGACGGGAGGCTCGGTATCGGAGAGCTTGTGGGCGATGATCTTGGCGGAGACTCTGCCCTCCTCGAAGCCGTCGAGGGTGCAGTCGTACTCATAGCCGCACTCGTCGGTTACGGTTATATGCTCGCCGCACGCCATTCGCAAGGAACGGGATATATGGTGGGCATCGTCGCCGGTGATATAGATATGTTCATTTTCTATTTGTTGCGATGTAACAAAAAATCTCGGCATGGGGACTCCAATCTGTCGTATATTTTTTCTTACTATATTATACAACATAGGTATGCGTTTGTCAAAGGTTTTTTCAAATTTACGCAAAAAAAAGGACACGGAAAACCGTGTCCTTGAGTATAAAATCATATATGCTTCAGTCTTATCATTCAGCCTTGAAGATCTCGGATGCGCTGGACGCAAGTCCTGCAAGTCCCTGAATCTCGGAGGGGATGATGATCTTGGTAGCCTGACCGTCGGCAGCCTTTTCAAATGCTTCAAGGCTTCTTGTGCCGAGGTAGATGGAGAGAGATTCCTTAGTAGGTTCGGAGGAGTTAAGCATCTTAACACCTTCTGCGGTAGCCTGCTGAACCTGAAGAATAGCCTCAGCTTCACCCTCTGCCTCACAGATCATCGCTTCTCTGCGAGCTTCGGCGGCAAGTATCTCAGCCTGTTTTTCACCCTCTGCTTCAAGGATGGTAGCCTGCTTAATACCCTCTGCCTTAAGTATAGCGGACTTTCTTGCAGCCTCTGCAAGAATTATCTGCTCACGGCGAGTACGCTCTGCGACCATCTGCTTCTCCATGGCATCCTGAATCTGCTTAGGAGGAATTATGTTCTGAATTTCAACACGAGTAACTCTGATACCCCAAGCATCTGCGGCTTCATCAAGGATTGTTCTCATCTGTGCATTGATGAGATCTCTCGACGTAAGTGTAGCATCAAGCTCAAGATCACCGATAAGGTTACGGAGAGTCGTAGCGGTAAGCTTGGAGATAGCGTCCTCGGGATTGTTATGTCCGTAAGCATAGAGCTTGCAGTCGGTGATCTGATAGAACACGACGGCGTCTATTCTCATACGAACGTTATCCTTCGTGATAACATCCTGTTCATCGGAGTCGATTATCTGCTCCTTAAGATTAACTATTCTTGCAGGTCTCTCGATGAAGGGCAATTTGATATGAAGTCCCGTATGCCACGTTCTGGAGTAGACACCGAGTCTTTCCATAACATACGCTTTGGACTGGGGGACGATTCTAAGGTTAGCAACTGCGATGAGTACGCCCAAAAGTACGAGAGCACCCGCAACAATAAGTATATCAGTCATGTTTCCGTCCTCCTATCTTACTTTTCTCTCGAGCATACGAGCTTAACGCCGTCGATTCTATCGACAACTACGATCGTACCTGCTTCAATGTAATCATTGTCATCAACCGAACGTGCACTCCAAATAGCACCCTTGAGATTTACCGAGCCTTTAACATGGATGTTGGAGATATCCTCTACGACAAGGCACTTCTCACCGATAAGAGCGGTGATGTTGGTCTTGCCCTTCTTGGTCTTCTTAAGCTTCTTATTGAAAGCGATCTTAAATATAAGAAGCGAAACGAGCGAAACGACCGCAAAAGCTGCGACCTGTATCGCAAAATCCTTAAGGCTATCGCCGCTCTTTACAAACGAGAGCAGGAGAGCCACTGCTGCGGCAGGCATAAACCATACCGAAACTACATCACTTGGTGTGCGGACCTCAAAAACGATAGCGAGGACGAGCACAACAAGCCACAAAAGACTTAAAGCATATTCAAGCATATATTTTTTCTCCTCTATAAGAATTAAATACCGAAGCCGCAATCCGTGCCTGCATCGGATATCTCAAACGAGAAAGGCCCAATCCGATATCGACTCGATATCACGGTTCAATATTTTGTGTCATACTATAGTACCACATTTTTTCGGCTGTGTCAATAATTTTTTATCAACTTTTTATATTTTTTCTTAATTTTCAAAAAAATCTTGTCTTGGGGAGAAAAGTGTGTTATAATTTATATATATTTATCTAAATTTGTATGGCGCAAGAAAGGAGGAACCGTTTTGGAGCTTGAAAATACGAATGCGGAGACGGAGATCAGCACTTCCCCGTCGCAGAAAAAAAGCGTTAGAATAATTCAGAATATTTTTGAGACTTTACTTTTCGCCGTTATCGGTGTGATGATCGTTTATCTGATATTTTTCAGGGTATGCACGGTCAACGGTTCTTCGATGATGGGCACGCTCGTTCACGGGCAGAGGCTTGTGATAAGCAATCTGTTTTACGAGCCCGGCGAGGGGGACATTATCGTATTTCACAAGACGGGATCGCTCAACGAGCCGCTTGTCAAGCGTGTTATCGCTACGGGCGGCAAGTGGGTGAAGATAGATTTCGACAACGGGCTGCTCTACGTTTCCGAGGACGATGTTTTTGACGAAAATGATCTGGTGGACGAGAGCGGATACGTTTATCTCGAGGGCGGCTCGTACAGAATGACGGGTGTGCAGACGTATCACGTGCCGGAGGGGTATCTTTTCGTTATGGGCGACAACAGGAACAATTCCCTTGACAGCCGTTCCCTCTCGGTCGGCTTTGTCGACGAGCGGACGGTGATAGGCAAGGTGGTGCTTCGCATTTACCCCTACGGAGAGTTCGGCGTGCCGAACTGATCATTATAAAATAATTGAAAGAAACGGAGATAGGATATGCCTTCCGAGCAGATACAGTGGTTTCCGGGACACATGGCGAAAACTCGCCGAATGATCTCGGAAAATTTGAAAAACGTAGACATAGTTATTGAATTACTTGACGCACGCATACCGAGAAGCTCACGCAACCCCGAAATATCGAGGCTTACCGCAGGCAAGCCGAGCATCATACTTTTGAACAAGGCGTCGCTCGCCGATCCTACACTTACTGCGCAGTGGTGCAGGTACTATTCGAATGAGAATACGTATTGTATTCCGACGGATTGTGTGGACGGTGTGGGGATCGCAAAAATAAAGGAGACGGTGGATACGGTGCTTGCCGACAAGCTTGCGAGGTACGACTCCAAGGGCATGAGCGGACGCAGGCTGAAGGCGATGATCGTCGGCATTCCGAACGTCGGCAAGTCCTCGCTTATCAACAGGATCTGCGGTGGAAAGAAGGCGAAGGTCGAGAACCGACCGGGCGTTACGCTTGACAAGCAATGGGTATCGACGAGCATAGGTCTTGATCTTATGGATATGCCGGGTGTTCTCTGGCCGAAGTTTGACGATAGGATCATCGGAGAAAATCTCGCTCTTACGGGTGCTATCAAGGACAAGATACTTGACACCGAGACGCTCGGGCTTGTTCTCTGCTCGAGGCTACGGGAGCTTTATCCCGATCTGCTTTGCGCAAGATACAAGCTTGACGACATATCGGAGCTGAGTGATCTCGAGCTTTTTGACTATATCGGCAAAAAGCGAGGATTTATGATGCGTGGCGGCGAGATAGATTACGAGCGCACGGCAAACATGCTTCTTGACGAGCTCAGGAGCGGCAAGATCGGAAGAATTACTCTTGACAGGATATAGGTGGATTTATGCTTGAATACACATTGGAGCGAGAGCTTGCGGACAAGGGATATAAGAGCATTTGCGGCGTTGACGAGGCAGGACGGGGACCGCTGTGCGGACCGGTATTTGCCGCCGCATGCATACTGCCCGAGGGGCTTTTTATCGAGGGACTAAACGATTCGAAAAAGCTTTCCCCGAAAAAGCGGAAGGAGCTTTCCGAAATAATAAAGCGTAAAGCGGTCGCTTACTGCATAGCGCAGGCGAGCGTTGAGGAAATACACGAGCTTAACATTCTCGAGGCGGACATGCTTGCGATGCGCAGAGCCGTTGCGGGACTTTCGCAGAGTGCGGATTTTGCGCTGATCGACGGAAACGTGAGTCGGGGCTTTGATATTCCGACGATGACGGTCATCAAGGGGGATGCGACCTCACCCTCCATTGCCGCAGCGTCGATTCTTGCCAAGGTGGCAAGGGACGAGCTTTGCGAGAAGATGGACAGGCAGTACCCCGAATACGGCATTGCCAAGCACAAGGGCTACGGAACGAAGGAGCACATGGAGGCTCTCAGAAAATACGGTCCGTCGCCGATACACAGAAAGAAATTTATAAGATTTTTGGACAACGACTGATATGAAAAACACTACCGACATCGGCAGATACGGCGAGAGCGTCGCCTGCTTCTACCTTCAGAGCAAGAAATTTAAGATAGTAGAGCAAAATTATTACGCTTCTCACAACGAGATCGACATTATAGCCGAAAACAAACAATATATTATTTTTGTGGAGGTCAAGACACGCTCCTGCGCAGGCGAACGAGATCTCGCTTACGGTACGCCGGCTATGGCGGTTACCTATTCGAAGCAAAGACGGACGCTTGCCGCCGCACAGGCGTATTTGATCGACCACCCTAGCAAGAAAGCACCGAGAATGGACGTTATCGAGGTATATCTTTCAAAGCCGAAATTCGGCGAGCCTGCGGAGGTGCTTAAGGTAAATCATATAGAGGATGCGTATTCATACTGATGAAGTTTTTTGATCTGCATTGCGATACGGCGACAAGACTCTTTTCCGAGAGGCAGTCGCTGATGAAAAATTCTTTTCACGTTTCCCTTTCCGACGCCGAACGCTTTGACGCTTATGCGCAGGTGATGGCGATATGGACGGACGCACGGCTTTCCGACTCGCAGGGCTATGCGAGGTTCTTTGAGGTTGCCGACAATCTCGAGCGTGAGATCAAGGCGTCGGGGCGTGCCGTGCTCGTGCGGAGCGCAAGCGAGCTTGCACGGGCACTTGACGAGCGCAGAATACCGATGATACTTTCCGTTGAGGACGCAAGGATACTTGAGGGCGATATATCTCGCCTTGACGTGCTTTGTGAGCGAGGCGTGAGGATACTGACCTTGAATTGGAGCGGACTTACCTGCATCGGCGGTGCGCACGACACGAGCGAGGGGCTTTCTGACCTCGGACGGCGTGTCGTCGGGCGTTGCTTTGAGCTTGGGATCGTTCCCGATATTTCCCACTGCTCCTTCGAGGGTGCGGAGCAGGTTATCGATGCGGCACGTGAGCGTTCGCTTCCGATAATCGCAAGTCATTCGGATTCATATTCGCTGAATCCTCATTCGAGAAATTTACGTGATTCGGATCTTTTTGCGATATGCGAGCTTTCCGGACTTGTGGGAATAAATCTCTGTCCCTCGCATCTTTCGGGGACGGGGGAAGCAAGGCTTACCGACGTTATACGCCACATAGAGCACTATCTTTCTCTCGGTGCGGAGTCGGTTCTCGCTATGGGCTGTGATCTTGACGGCACTTCCCTGCCTTCCGATATTTCGGGGCTTGCCGATCTGCCGCAGATCGAGGAGGCACTTGCAAGGCTGAACTATTCCGACTCTCTTATCGAGAGGATAACATACAAGAACGCTTTGGATTTTTTCAAAAGGAATTTATAAATTATGAAATTTTACAGCACACGGGATACATCGGGCAGGACTTATTCGCCGAGCGAGGTGATAAAGCTCGGGCTTGCGCCCGACGGCGGTCTTTTCGTGCCCGAGAGCATTCCGAATTTTACGCTCGGCGAGATTGAGGGCTTCTGCTCTCTTACATATCCCGAGCTTGCCGCCGAGATACTATCCGGATTTTTTACCGATTTTACATACGAGGAGCTGCTTTGCGACTGTCGGGCGGCGTATTCGGAGAAGAATTTTTCTCCCGAGGTCTGCCCTCTCGTAAAGCTTGATCCCACCACTTACGTATTGGAGCTTTGGCACGGTCCGAGCTGTGCGTTCAAGGACGTTGCGCTTCAGCTGATGCCGAGGCTGTTTTCCCGTGCGCTTGCCAAGACGGGTGAGCAGAGGCGTGCTTTGGTGCTTACCGCCACCTCGGGCGACACGGGTAAGGCGGCACTTGAGGGATATTCCGATGCTTGCGGAACGAATATTGCGGTATTTTTCCCATCCGACGGTGTTAGCGAGATACAGAGGCTTCAGATGGTAACTCAGAGCGGATCGAACGTTCTCGTGAGTGCGGTCGGGGGCAATTTTGACGATATACAGACCGAGCTAAAGCGCATATTTTCCGATGCGGAGCTTGGGGAACGTTTATCGGAGTCGGGGTATTTTTTATCGAGTGCGAATTCGATAAATTTTGCCCGTCTTGCTCCGCAGATACCCTATTATTTTAAGGCGTACTGCGATCTGCTCGCAAGAGGCGAAATTTCTCTCGGCGAGCGTATCGGCGTTTGCGTTCCCACGGGAAATTTCGGAAACATACTTGCCGCTTACATTGCAAGGCTTATGGGACTTCCGATCGGCAGGCTGATTTGCGCATCGAATTCAAACAGCGTGCTTACGGACTTTTTGAGCAACGGGCATTACGATCGCAACAGGAGCTTTTACACGACGATCTCGCCCTCGATGGACATACTCGTATCGAGCAATCTCGAGCGGTTGCTGTATTTTGCTTGCGGTGCGTCGCAGACGGCGAAATATATGCGTGATCTGTCAAATACGGGTACTTACACGGTAACGCCGGAGGAGCTTTCGAAAATTCGAGAGGTGATATACGGCTATCGGGCGGACGACGGAATGACCGAGCGGACGATCAATCGGTATTACAGACAATTCGGATATCTTGCCGATCCTCATACTGCGGTCGCACTCTCCGCCCTCGACGAACACAGGCTCGCACATAGCGAAGAGGCTTCATTGAAGACGGTAGTTGCCTCGACCGCAAGTCCGTACAAATTCGCAAACAGCGTTTATTCCGCACTTTTCGGCTCGCCCGTGCAAGACGGCGTTGCGGTCCTCGGGGAGCTTTCCGATGCGACGGGAACGGATATTCCCTTGTCGCTTTGCGACCTCGGCACTCGCAAAATAAGATTTTCCGGATTCGTTTTGCCGACGGGTATTGCGGACGCCGTTTTGAAATACGCAGAAAATAAAAAATAAAGCATACCTCCGAGGAGATATGCTTTTCGGGAATTACTCGGTCTTGTTTTTGAAGGTGGTGCAGAGCGTTTCACCGCTCGCCTGTGCACGATCCGTGCCGACCTTGATGTGTCCTGCGCAGCATCTGTTGTCCGATTCGTGATATGCGCAGTTCGTAACGTCGCAGGTTATGCCTCTGATGACGCCCTTTGCGCCGCAACCGCAATTTCTCTCATTATTCATAGACTACTCCCGTCCGCCGTTAAGGCTGATAAATTTTTGAGATCTCTCTCGCAAATATTATTTGCGCAGGATCGGTACTTTATACACGAAAGGAGCATTAAATGTCGCTGTACGTAATATCCGATCTTCATCTTTCGACGAATGAAAAAACGAACAAATCAATGGAAAAATTCGGAATGAGATGGAGCAATTACCACGCAAAGCTCGAGCGGAGCTTCCGTGCAATAGTCAACGAGGACGACACGGTCGTTATCCCCGGCGATATATCGTGGGCTATGACGCTTGACGAGGCACTCTCGGATTTCAAATTTCTCGATTCCCTGCCCGGTACTAAGATAATCGGCAAGGGCAATCACGATTTTTGGTGGTCGACCGCCTCGAAGATAAATACTTTTTTCGAAAGCAACGAAATAAGCACGATAAAGCTTTTACACAACAACGCATATATGCTCGAAGACTGTATAATCTGCGGCTCGCGCGGTTGGTTCTACGACGAAAAGCAGCAAAAGACCGTCGGAGAGGTCGATTACGACAAGATCATCGCAAGGGAGGCACAGAGGCTTGAGATAAGCATAAGGGCAGCTTTGAAATTGTCGGAGGAGCGTCCCGAGCTTCCGATACTTTGCTTTCTTCACTTCCCTCCCGTTTACGGTGAGCTTGTGTGCGACAGGATAGTCGACGTTTTGAAAAAATACGGGATCGAAAACTGCTTTTACGGGCACATTCACAACAATTACGCTATTCCGAGACAGTTCGTATACGACGGAATAACCTTTACAATGGTCGCCGCAGATTACCTGAATTTCGTCCCAATGCCCGTTTTTCTTTAATTTTTCGTCTTTTTGCAAAAAAAACTTGACTTTTCGTTGTGAATTATATATAATAGACGATGTATGTACAAAATCTTGGAGGATTTGAAAATGAAACTTATCAAAAATGAAAAAATCGAGGGCAGCAAGGTAGAGCTCCACTTTTCCGTTGAGCAATCCGTTTTTGAGGCTGCCTGTGAGCGTGCTTACAGAAAAGAGGTCAAGAATCTCAACATTCCCGGCTTCAGAAAAGGCAAAGCACCCAGAGCAATGATCGAAAAAATCTACGGCAAGAGCTTCTTCTACGACACTGCCATCAACGACATCCTTCCCGATGCTTACGAGGCGGCTGTCAAGGAGTCCGGAATTTCTCCCGTAGCTCAGCCCGAGGTCGACATTCTTTCTCTTGACGAGAACGGTGTCGTATTCACCGCTAAGGTATTCGTAAAGCCCGAGGTTTCCATTGACGGCTACTTCGGAATCGAGGTTACCAAGGAGGTTGCTCCCGTTACCGACGAGGAGCTTGACCGTGAGCTTCAGCTCGTAAGAGAGAGAAACAGCCGTGAGAGCGATGCGAACGACCGTCCTGCAGAGCTTGGCGACACAGCCGTTATTGATTTCGAGGGCTTCGTTGACGGAGTTGCGTTCGACGGCGGCAAGGGTGAGGATTACGCACTCAAGCTCGGCTCGGGACAGTTCATTCCCGGCTTTGAGGAGCAGATCGTGGGACACAGCGTTGACGACGAGTTCGACGTAAACGTTTCCTTCCCCGAGGACTATCACGCAGAGGAGCTTGCAGGCAAGGCTTCCGTATTCAAGGTAAAGCTTCACGCACTCACAAAGGTTGAGCTTCCCGAGCTTGACGACGAATTTGCAAAGGACGTTTCCGAATTTGACACTCTCGATGAATACAAGGCTGATCTTAAGTCAAAAATCGAAAGCAGACACGAGACGAGCGCACAGAACGCAGTTGACGGTCAGATAATGGACGCACTCGTTGCAAAGCTTGTAGCCGAGATACCCGAGCCCATGTTCGAGACCGAGGCTGAGAATTTCGTTCGTGATTACGACAACCAGCTCAGAATGCAGGGACTTGATCTTCAGACGTACTTCAATTACACGGGCATGACCGAGGAGAGCCTTCGTGCTCAGTTCCGTCCGCAGGCGGAGATGCAGGTCAAGGTAAGACTTGCGCTTGAGAAGATCGCAGAGCTTGAGGGCATCGTTCCTACGGATGATGACGTTAACGGTGAGTACACGAGAATCGCAGAGTCTTACGGCATTGACGTTGAGCAGGTCAAGGCATCCATTGATCCCGGCTACATTACCGAGGATATGAAGGTAAAGCTTGCTCTTGACGCAGTCAAGGAAAAGGCAGTTGTAAAGGCACCTGCAAAGAAGAAGGCTACCAAGAAGTCCACTCCCAAGTCCGAGACGGTCGAGGAGGCTGTCGAGGGTGAGGCAAAGCCTGCAAGAAAGCCCAGAAAGTCCACAAAGAAGGTCGCTACCGAGGAAACGGAAGCGTAATTCCCCATTTATAACAGCTATTAAAAAAGGAGGTCATTGCTATGATCAATAATTCACTCGTTCCCGTTGTCGTTGAGCAGACGAGCAGAGGTGAGCGATCCTATGATATTTTTTCGAGACTGCTCAATGACCGTATTATATTTCTTTCCGACGAGGTGAACGATGCGACCGCCTCTCTCGTAGTGGCGCAGCTTCTTTATCTCGAGGCACAGGATCCCGACAAGGATATCTCGTTCTACATCAATTCCCCCGGCGGCTCGGTTACTGCCGGAATGGCTATCTACGACACGATGAATTTCATCAAGTGCGACGTTTCGACCGTTTGCATCGGTATGGCGGCGAGCATGGGTGCTTTCCTTCTCTCCGCAGGTGCTAAGGGAAAGAGATTCGCTCTTCCGAACAGCGAGATAATGATCCACCAGCCTCTCGGCGGTGCTAAAGGTCAGGCTACCGACATTAAGATACAGGCGGAGCTTATTCTTCGCACACGCGACAGGCTCAACGCTATCCTTGCACGCAACACGGGCAAGACTGTTGAGGAGATCGCACGCGACACGGAGAGAGACAACTATATGACTGCCGACGATGCGCTCGCATACGGGCTTATTGACAAGGTCATAGAGAAGCACGCTTAATTTTCCGGAAAGACAAAGGAATAATTATTATGGCTAACACTAAAGGAAGCCAAGGAGGCGGCAATACCAAGCGGTATTGCTGCTTCTGCGGTAGTAACGAGGATCAGGTCAATTTTCTGATTCCCTCCCCCACGGGAGTATATATTTGCGACTTCTGCATAGACGCCTGCCACGACATACTCGAGCAGGCATATACGGATTATTCCGAAAAAAATGCTCCGAAGAAGATCAAGCTCGAGGAGCTTCCGAAGCCCTGCGACATCAAGCGCACGCTCGACGAGTACGTTATCGGGCAGGACGAGGCTAAGGTTGCGCTCTCCGTTGCGGTTTACAATCACTACAAGAGGATACTTTCAAGGGCGGAGGATGCGGATTCAAAGGAGCTTGACGGTGTTGAGCTTCAGAAAAGCAACGTTCTGCTGATCGGTCCTACGGGCGTCGGCAAGACGTATCTTGCACAGACGCTTGCGAAGACGCTTCAGGTTCCCTTTGCTATTGCCGACGCCACGACTCTTACGGAGGCGGGCTACGTCGGAGAGGACGTCGAGAACATTCTTTTGCGGCTCATTCAGGCGGCGGATTTCGACGTTGAGAGAGCCGAAAAAGGCATAATCTATATTGACGAGATCGACAAGATATCGAGAAGGAGCGAAAACCGCTCGATCACCAGAGACGTTTCGGGTGAGGGCGTTCAGCAGGCGCTTCTTAAGATACTTGAGGGCACGGTTGCGAATGTTCCTCCTCAGGGCGGCAGAAAGCATCCCAATCAGGAGTTTATACAGATCAACACGTCGAACATTCTCTTTATATGCGGCGGTGCGTTTGACGGTCTTGAGCAGATAATCGAAAAGCGCAAGGGCAACAACACCATCGGCTTTGGCGGAGAGGTGAAAAGGAAGAGCGAAAAGCGAAAGGACGGCATTTACCGTGACGTAACCGCTCACGATATCGTGAAATACGGTATCATTCCCGAGCTTACGGGACGAATTCCCGTTATCGTGCCGCTTTCGGAGCTTGACAAGGACGCACTTAAGCGCATTATCTCCGAGCCGAGAAATTCGCTTATGAAGCAGTACGAGAAGCTGTTTGACATTGACGGTGTGAAGCTCAGGTTCGAGGACGATGCGATAGACGCCATTGCGGAGCTTGCGATAGCTCAGAACACCGGTGCGCGCGGATTGCGCTCGATTATGGAGAGCTTTATGATGAATATGATGTATTCCGTTCCGTCAAGGACGGACGTGGAAGCCATCGTCATTACGAGGGACACCGTGATCAACAAGGCAGAGCCGAAATATATTCTTAAGTAAAACAAAATACGGGTGCGAAGACTCGACAGAGCTCCGCACCCGTATCTTTTTATGTGCCGCAGGGCTTTTCCGTACACCTTGAGGGAGGCGACGGGGGCATTGTACCGGCGGAAAATTCCTGAACGGGAAACGCCATGCATTTGAACATATCGCACGGGCTCTCCTCAGTGCGTGAGGGGCATTCTTTATCGGGCACAACATATTCCGTGGCGGATATGAGGTATTGAGCGGGACGGACGATGCGAATGACGGAAAATATTCCGAGGGTTACCGCAAGGAATCTTTCTCCGCCCTCGTCGAGAGGTCCTGTGCCGTTTATTACGATGCTCTCGGGAATATCGGAGCAGCTGCAGCAGCAGGTGCAGCGGCAGCTCTGTCTCTTTTCCATTATCCGTGCGCCGAGGACTATGGGATCTACCGTTTCCACTACTGCGGTGGGCAGATTTCCCTCCTCCGTGCAGGATGCGTTTTCGTTTGCCGTGCAGAAATCCGTACTGCTTCTGCTGCGGAAAACGTTGAGATTGCTTTCTCCGCCGAAAAGTATCACGTTTTTCTCGACGACCGCCACGCCGTCGAATTCCTGCGGCTTACCGCTACCCATGCAAGCCTCAAAGCCCATGCGGATGTACAGTCTGACGTTTACCGAGTAAAATCCTCGATTGAACGGCACGGGATCGACCGTAATGTTACTTTGCGCAATGCAGGAGCTCTTTACACGTATATTTCCCGTCCTTTCGATTATCTCGTTGCCGTAACAGCCGAGAAAGACGCGAACGTTTTCGTAGCAATCCCTGTCTCGGCAGGAATCGAGAACGCGATTTGCCTCAATACAGACGGTGTCCCGTGTGCCGAAGCCCTGGCAACCGAATCTATTTTCCGACATAATTTTACCTCCGAAAAAATGATAAGGAAGAGAAATTCGTCTCTTCCTTAATATACTATGCAAAAGGCGGCACTTTGACAACACGCATCTAAAATTGACCTCGGAGCTTTTCGAGCGCCGCCTTTTCGAGCCTTGAGACCTGCGCTTGCGATATGCCTATTTTCTTTGCAACCTCGACCTGCGTTCTGTTTTCGTAAAATCTCATATTTATTATTTTCCGCTCCCGTGTGCCGAGGACACGCATCGCTTCTCGGAGGGCTATGCTTTCAAGCCATTTTTCGTCTCCGGAGCTTGCGTCGCTGAGCTGGTCTATGACATATATCGAGTCGCCGTTATCCGTATAGACGGGCTCGTAGAGCGATATTGGGGCGACTATCGCTTCCATTGCAGATGCAACCGCTTCCTTGCTTTCCCCCATTTTTTCGGCTATTTGCAGGGCTGTGGGTTCATTTTCGTTATCCCGTGTCAGCTCCTCTCGGACGCTCAGGGCGTGGTAGGCGAGGTCTCGCAGAGAGCGGCTGATTCTGATCGAGGTATTATCACGAAGGTAACGCCTTATCTCGCCTATTATCATCGGGACGGCGTAGGTTGAAAATTTGACCTCGAGCTCGAGGTTGAAATTATCTATCGCCTTTATAAGACCGACGCATCCGACCTGAAAAAGGTCGTCGGCGTTTTCTCCTCTGCCCGAAAACCGTTGGATTATACTGAGCACAAGGCGCAGATTCCCTTTTATAAGCTCCTCTCGTGCGTCCGCATCACCATCCTTGACACGCTCGAGCAATTCCCTTTTTCGTTCGTCGCTCAGTACTGACAGCTTGGACGTATTGACGCCGCAGATCTCCACTTTATTATAATACATAAGCACCCCTCGTCTATCCGTCTGCTTTTCACAGGCTTATCTTATGAAAAGTATTGACTTTATGGGTGCTGATTTATTCAGATTTTTCTTTGTCCGCAGAAGGTAAATATATGCAATAAAAAAAGCAGGCGAGCCTGCTTTTTTTATTCAGTCGATATCCTCGATGACCTGTTCCGGCGGAGTTTCGAGGACCTTCGGATTTTCGAAAATCTTCTTCATCATCTTAAACGAGGATGCGTAATAGTATCCGTCGCAGATTCTCTCATCCGTCGTAACCTTCATTTCTATGTATCTGTACTTTCTGACGTTTCCGTCGTCGTCCATCTTTACGCCGTGCTGCTTAGCACCGTATGCCACGAACACCGGAAGGTTTCCGAAGTCGTATATGTGGTGGTAGATGGGGCGTATTCCGAGCGAGCCCATCGAGGTGATTATCATAGAGCCGTGGAAGGGCGAAAGATCGAGGATGAATTTCGGAAGTATGCCGTAGTAGTCGAGCTTTTTAACGAGCCAAATGAAAAATCTCATAAGGAAGCGGGGGACGTAATTAAGCACCTTAGCGAATTTATCCGCACCGTTGGAGCTGGATTCCTCCCTATTCTCCTCGACCGCCTTATTGAATTTTTCGTAAACGTCGTAGACGGTATCCGTGGGCTCGAATTCTACCTTTATGCACGCCTCCTCTCCGTCAAGAGCCATCTTCTTTTTGATGGTCATAAGCACCTGGATGTTATTTCTCGCATAGATGGTCTGACCGCTGACGAAGCGGTTGATCGCAGGTCGCTGTGATACGACGCGAACATAGGATGCGATGATAACGTGCAGGATCGAAAAATTCTTTCTTCCGGATCTGATCTGCTCACGGCAGAATTTTTCCGCCTCGGCTATCTCGAGCTTTTCGGTAAAGAAATTTTGCGAATCACTTCTTCTGGGCATAATATAGGGCATTACTCTGATGATCGGATCGATGGATCTGAGCTTTCTGCCCTCCTTGCGATCGCCTATGCGACGCTTTCTTTTAGTTTCAGACATTGATATATCTCCGTTCTTTGCGAGTGCTGGCACTCTTTAGTCAAGATCAATATTCATAAAAAATGAATATTAATACGCTCCGAATGCAGAATTCCTGCAAGCATTGTGATTATATCACACTTTTATGCATTTGTCAAATGTTTTTTTCAAAATGTCGTGCTCCGCACGCCGTAAGGCTGTCGGGGGCGTTGCGTTGATTGGATTTATTATATCGCTTGCGGACGCAAGCGGTAATATATGCATATTTTTTGTATACAGCTTCCCTACTTGCTTTTCCTGTTACTCTTTTTCTCGCGGAGCTTATTCTTTCTTTCCGCAAGCCTTTGCTCAACGCTCCGAAATTCCTCGGAGTCGGAATAGTGCTTCAGGTGATCGAGTATGCCGTGGGGCGAGGCGAAGGGCGAGAGGAGGTTGGTTTTGATACGCTCACGCTTGAGCTCGTCCTTGATCTGCGCCTTGAGTGCGTCGTAGCTGATGATCGCATGGATCTCCTTTGCGAATTTTTCGACCTTCTTCACAAGCTGGATCGAATCTATGAGGTCGAGGACGAATATTCCGTAGAACATACCCATAAGAAAGACGGCGATGATGAGCCAATGGAGCTGTATGAATCTGTTTACGAGCGAATTTATGGGATCGAAGAGCAAGAGATAGAAAAGTGCGCCGGCAACCGTCCAAATTGCTGAAAACAGCGGACAGATGATGCCCTTATAGTTTCCCCATCTCGTCGAATAATCCCAAAGTCGCACCTTCATACCTCTTATGAAAATCAGACCGCCGATAAGCTCGATGAGCGTCATCAGTCCGCCGATTCCGAGTGCAACCACGATATCGAACAGCCATTTCGTCGGGAAATACTGCTCGAAAAGCTTCATAATATGTACGAATATGAACAGGCACACCACGCCCGTGCCGTATATGGGCAGGTACGGACCTCGGAGAAAGCCGGGGTTTATCCATTTTTTCATTGAAATAAAGCGTCTGAAAAACAGCTCGACTACCCATCCGAGCATCGAAAACACCATAAACAGAAACGCTATTATTATAAAGAAAAGCATATATGTTGACATATTTCACCTCATTTTTTTCTTGTCAGTAGAACGACGGATTCGACATGCCCCGTTCGTGGGAACATATCGACGGGATCGACGTTACCGATGTCATAGCCGAGGGTTGAAAAGAGCTTACAATCCCTTGCGAGTGTATCGGGATCGCAGGAAACGTAGACGACACGGGGGATATCTCTGCTTGCGAGAAATTCGATCACCTCTCGGCTACAGCCCTTTCTCGGGGGATCCAATATCACGACGTCGGGGTTGAGCTTGCCGTGCTTATTTTCCACTGCGGAGAATATTTTATCAATATTTACCGCATCGGAAGCGTAAAATTCCGCATTTTCTATGCCGTTGATTTTGGCGTTTTCACGTGCGCAAGCCACTGCTCCCTCTACTATCTCGATTCCCACAAGCTCCGATATCGCATCCGCCATCGAGAGTCCGATAGTGCCCGTTCCGCAGTACATATCGACGAGCTTGACGCTACCCTGCACATTTGCAAGCGCCTTTTCACGTGCAAGAGAATAGAGGAGCTGTGCGCCGTCGTGATTTACCTGATAGAAGGACTCGGGGGTTATTCTGAAGCGTTTTCCGCATAGGACGTCCTCTATATAACGCTCGCCGAAGAGGAGCTTATATTCCTTGCCGAGAACGACGTTGGTACGCTCCGTATTTATATTGAGCTGTATACTTGCTATCTCGGGAAAGCTCTTGCGAATACGGCTTGTAAGCTCATTTTCGTGCGGTATGGATCTGCCGTTGATGACGATGCAGAGCATTATCTGCCCCGTTCCCTGTGCGATCCTCAAATAGAGGTGGCGCAGAAGTCCTTTGCCCGTGGTTTCGTCGTAGACGTCGAGCTTATACTCGTTTGCGAGGTGGCAGATCTCCCAAAGTATTTTTCCGAATATCTCGGGCTGGAGTGCACAATCGAATGCCGGGACGACATTATGGGTTTTGGCGGCGTAAAAGCCTGCAACGACGCCGTTTTTGGTCATTGCAAAGGGGTACTGCGCTTTATTTCTGTAGCCCTCGAATCTTTCTGTAGATCTGACGGGGTTGATTTGAACGTCGGGCAAGCCTGCCTTGATAAAGGCGTGCTTTACGTAATTTTCCTTAAGGCTTTTTTCGTATTCGTAGCTCAATGATCGATAGACGCACCCTCCGCACGATTGCGGAGCTGTGCATATTTCCCTATCGGATCGGTGGGGAGAGGACTTGAGTATTTCCTCGGTTCGTGCTACGGCGTAGGTGGAGTTGAGCTTTATTATTTTCGCACGCACCGTGTCGCCGATCACCGCACCGCCGACGAACACCACTCTCCCGTCGGGGAGATGGGAAACGCCTGCGCCGAGGTTATTCATATCGGAAATATCAAGGCCGAGGATATCGTTTTTCTTTATTTCAGACGTAATATTCTTCATTTGTTTCAAGGCAGACGCAGACTGCGTCCTCGTTTTCGCTCATATCGCACGCAAGGGCGATGTTGTTTTTCGCACGGTTTACCTTGCCTGCACGTCCTGCCGGGGTGTGCTCGTAATCGAGATAGCCGACGACGGTGGTTTTGTCCGAATAGTACTCACGCTCGAGGTCGATATGGGCGTCGAGGAACGCATCAAGCTCGTAATCGTACAGATCCTTATTTGCGAAAAAGTCCTTAATTCCCCGGCAGGTGAGGACGTATTCCCTGCCGCCTGCCTCCGCCTCCTCGAATACGGGAAGGTCGGAGAGAAATTCGAGAAATCCCTCTCTTGTATCCGCATCGGCACTCTTGAACGCTTCAAGCGTCGGCTGACCGCCGTTCTGTGCCCATTTTATCATTTCAGCGGCGAAGTCGGGTGTGGGTGCGCCGCCCTCCCGAAGAATTCTGTCAAATTCGCTGAGCATAAGATATGCTCTGTAATCGTGCTCTCCGAGGACGCAGTAGACGTTTACTCGCATACTGAGGTCTTCCACGAGCTGTACGGACTCCTCGCCGTGATCGACTATATTTCCGAGCACGTACATGATATCTCTGTCGCCGAAGCGGATTTTCGAGAGCAGCTTTTCAAATTTATCGTGTCTTCCGTAAAGGTTTGATACTACGTATGTCATAATTTCCCTCCGTTATATGTGCTTTATAAGATCGGTTTCGAAAATTTCACACTCCATGGACGGATCCGCAGAGAGTATCAGCTCGCAAAGGCGAGCGAGTGCAGGTCTTTCGGTGAAATAATGCCCTGCCTCGACGAGATTTATCTCGTCGTCGGCGCAGTCGGTCATTTTATGATAGCCGAGCTCGCCCGAAAGGTAGGTATCCGCACCTGCGAGGTGGGCGTTTCTTATATTATCTCCGCCACTGCCGCCGAGCAGGGCGAGTCTGTGAGCCTTACCCGAGGCAGTCGAATAATTGAGGTGCTCGCATCCGAGCCTTTGACGGACGAGATCGGCGAAAGCGTCGAGGCTCATTTCGCAAGGAAGCGTTCCGACTCTCATCATTTCGATGCCGTCGCAAGCAATTTTTTCGACATTTGAGAGCTCAAAAATCTCTGCGAGGATGTCGTTGACTCCGCCGTCCACGGCGTCAAAGCGTGTATGGAAGGACATAACGGAAATACCGTTCTTTATGAGCTTTACTACTCTTCCGCCTCTTCCGAGCTCACCCGAAACGGTCTTAAGTCCCTGAAAAATGAGGGGGTGATGGGAGACGATGAGGTCATAGCCGTGCTCTATTGCGTGCTCGATCGCCGGGGGCGTTACGTCAAGGCAAAGCAGGACACGGCGTACCTCACGCTCTCCGTTGGGACAGCACATAAGTCCGTCGTTATCCCAAGGGCACGAGAGCTCCTTCGGTATTCTTTGATCAAGGTATGCGTAAAGGTCATTTACGTTCATTTTTATGCTCCTCCAAATATGTATTTATCTCATTCAAAAGCTTATTATCGCTTATTGCCGATTCACTCTCGCTCGGCATATTTTCAAGTCTGCGGACAAGCTGTGTGCGCATATTCTCCATCTGCTTTATTGTAAGCTCATCGCCACGGGCAAGGAGCAATTTTCCAAAATTGAGGGCAAGTGCTCCGCATTGCCGCACCGCTCCGTCAAATTCCACGCAAAGAGTCTGATATATTCTTCCTCTATCCTCGGTTATGCTCTCGCCGACGGTACGAAAGCCCGAGGCGAAAAGGTATGCTCTGAGCCTTTCGGGGTGAGTCATCGGCTGAAGTATGAGTCTTTTATCGGCGGATCTGAGCCAAGGTGTATTTTCGATTATTTTCGCTATGAGCTCTCCGCCCATTCCGAGTATTGCGATATCGTCCGCCTCGCTCGGCAAAACGTGTGAGAGCCCGTCGCAGAGCACGGTCGAGATATTTTCGGAATAGCCGTGCTCGGCTATATTTTTACTTGCTATATCAATAGGTCCGCAGTTTATATCCGTTGCTACGGCGGCACGTATTTTGCCCGTCTGCATAAGATATATCGGCAGATATGCGTGATCCGTTCCGACATCGGCGAGGCGTGTTCCCTCTCTTACGAACTGCGTTGCGTCGAGGAGGCGGTCATTAATTTTTATCAAATCCATATTCAACATTTCACTCGGGTGTCAAAAACGGCGGTCGTATACCGCCGTTTTTGACACGTCCGTGCCTTAGCTCCGATCAGTTTTCTGCCATGAAGGCGTTGATCTTATCGACGAGCTGCTGTGCGTCCGTTCCGTGAACCGCACAAGCCTCCTCGATGCTCTCGCCGCGTGATGCGGGGCATCCGAGGCAATGCATACCGATCTCAAAGAAGAACTGTGCTGTCTCGGGGCATGCGTCGAGAATATCGCCTATTATGGAATCCTTGGTAACTTTCATTTTCAAAATCTCCTTCGGTTAAATATCATATAAGTTATTATATAATATTTTGGTTTCCCTGTCAATAAAAATTCTCGATTTTGTTATAAAAATTCCTTCATTGTTTCGATATTGCCCTCCTCGAAGGCAACTATCTCACGTGCGAGGGACACGGCGGCGGAGCATTCGGGGATCTGCTCGCAGCTGCTGACTCTTTGCAAAAGGTCGGTAACGTCCATAGTAGAGCCCTGCACCATCATTTGCGCTAAGTGGCTTGTGGTGCTGTCCTGCATTGATTTCATTTCCATTCCGATCCTTGCGCCGAGCTTTGCCATCGCACTTGCCTCCTTCGGTATGACTCCCTGTGCGGTGAGTCTGCCCCTGACGTTTTCGGCATATTTTTCGTATTGGTTGAGCTGTGCGGTCATGAGCCCCTTGAGCTCGTCGTCCTTTACTCTCGGCAGGAGGTTTATTATTGCCTCGGAGCCCATTTTCACGTTTGAATAAATATCCTGCAGAAGCTCGGTATCCTTATTTTTTCTGTTCATTTTTTTGCTCCTTTCAAAAGCCTTGATTATAGGATTTACGCTTTTTCGAAATTCTATACCTATTGACAAACACGGCGAAAAATGCTATAATCACAGCAACAAATTTCTTTTTGGGAGAATTGAAAAATGAAAATACAGGAGCATTATATTTTTCCGCAGGATGAGAGTGCTTTTCTCACCTCTTACATACGTGCCGTAAACGACGAGATCCCAAGCGAGCGCAGGCGTGCCTTGCTTATATGCCCCGGCGGCGGATACACGCACGTTTCCACACGTGAAAACGAGCCGGTGGCCTTGGCTTTTCTTGCGAGGGGCTACAACGTATTCGTTCTGAGCTATTCGATAGGCGAGATGGCGAGCGGCTTACGTCCGCTTTGCGAGGCGGCGCTTGCTATGAAGCATATTAGGGAAAATGCGGAGGTCTACAATATTGATCCCGAGAAGGTCTATATACTCGGATTTTCCGCAGGGGGACATCTTGCGCTTTCTGCGTGCGTGCTCGCCGATTCGCCCGCTCTTCTTCGTTTGCTTCCCGAGGCGGCGGATGCAAGTATTATCAAGCCGAACGGTGCTGTGCTCTGCTATCCCGTCGTAAGCTGTACCTGTCCCACGCATCTTGGCAGCCTTTACGCCTTCTGCGGCACGGAGCAGCCGAGCGGCGAGATGCTTGAGCTTTTCTGCCTTGAAAAGCACGTTAGCGACACGACGCCGCCGATGTTTATCTGGCACACGGAGGATGACGACTGCGTATCGGTTGAAAATTCTCTTATTCTTGCCGAGGCACTTAAGGAGCGCGGGATCTCTCACGAGCTTCGTCTGTTCCCTCACGGCGTTCACGGGCTTTCCCTTGCGACGCACGAGGTAAATCCCGAAATTTCCGAAAATTCGCCCCATCCGGCGCACGTTTGGGTGGAGCTTGCGGACAATTGGATAAAATCGCAAGGCTGAAAAAGCAAACAAAAAAGGCAGGTTTCCCTGCCTTTTTTATTTTGATCAGATATTTACTATCTTATCGAATTTGCCGTACTCTGCCTGAGCGTTTCCGTTACCGACGGAGCACTCTGCGCCCGAGGTCTTAAATGCCTCGAACACGGGAATGAAGCTCTTTATATCCTCTGCGCTGAAGGAGAGGACGTCGCTCATGTGCTGAGCTCTGAGCTCGTGTGTATATCCGGTGAGGTGATAGATCTCGTTCTCCATTCCCATCTCGTAGACGGGCTTGGGATTGACGAAGCTTGCGAGCGTGCTTATAATGCAACCGAGGATCTCGCCGTCGGTGAACTCGTTGGTTCTGAGATATTCGGCGATCTCGTCATAGAGTGCGTAGGTCTCTGCGACCTTGGGATCACGGTAGGAATACAGAGTCATAACTCCGTTTCTCTTGAACTGATGTCCCGTTCCGTAAGCACCGCCTATCTCGCGGATATTATGCCATAGGTAGCCGTAGGTGAGAAGGTACGAGAGTGCAAGATGCTTTCCGCCAAAGGGGAGGATATCGCTGTAATCTATCGAGCGGACGTTGAAGCTGACGCCTGCAGGAATTGCGTATGCTACGCTTTCCCTGCTCGGATTCGTGAGCGTTTCACCCGTGAGCTCCTCGCCCTCGGGGAGAGCGAGCGTCTTACGAGAAAGCTCCTCGCTACCCGTGAAGCCCACGTACTTAAGGTTTGCGGAATTGAATATTCTGTGAAGGAGGGCTCTTGCATCGTCGCAGAACTCGTTGGGATTCTGCGAATACTCGCCGAGCTTACCGTAATATCTGTAGCCTCTGCTGAGTGAATTATAATATCCGCCCTTCGAGATGAGGGACTCGCACTCGACCATCGCAAGCTGTACTCCGTTACCGATGAAGCTCATCTTAGTATTATTAAGTGAGCGTGCGATAACGGCGTTTGCGGTTTCGGTATCGTAAACCGTGCCGGAGAGGATGTCGCTTATGATCTCGAGAGCCTTATCGGCGTTCTTCTCAAGGCATGCGACGGAGACGACGACGTAGGGCTCGACGTCATCTGCGGTTTTTGTGATCACCTGCGTATCGAAGCTCCATTTACCTGCATATCTGTTAAGGAGGCTATTGAGCTCGGTGGCGGTATGCTTATCGGTAGCGAAATCTCCGAGCGTTCTCGTGATGAGCTCTGTGGTGAGTATCTCGTTTTCGCTGAGTCCGTTAAGCGGGAAATAGAAGCGGTAGTATGCTATACCGTTCGTCTTTGCAGGGGTGAAGAGGAGCTTACCGTCTGCGACGAATTCCCTCTTCGGAAGCTCCTTTGTGAGCTGATCTATGTCGAGGTGGGGCATTTTCGCAACGGTTTCGGGTGTATCACGCTCCATTGCAAGCTTTGTACCGAGAACAAATCTCTCGTGTGCGGCGTCCTTTTCCTCGGTCGTGAGGTTCTCCGTATATTTCTTTACGGTTGCCACGTGCTGGGCGTTGGATTCCTTATGTACGGGAACGAGCACGGAGATTGCGGTGATATCGTTATCGAAGAATATCTCACGGAGGAGATTTTCGAAATATCCGTTGTCGATCTCACGCTCGAGCTTTTCGAATATTTCGTCAAGCTCGAAGTACGTATTGAGGGGAACGTTATAGAAAACGTTATTTGCAAGCTTAATGAAGTCGTTTATCGTGCGCTCGGTTACCTCGTTGCGATCTGCCTTCATTTTGAATGCCGCAGAGGAGATCTGCGAGAGCATTATCTCTCTGTCGATGCCGTTCTCGATTATTCCGTGAATCGTATCGTCGATGACCTTCTTTATCGCATCTCTGTTCTCGGGCTCGGTATTATATGCGGCAATTCCCCAAGCGATCTGGATATCGTCGTCGGAGGTGTAAATATCCGAATTCTGCATAAGTCCGCTTGCAGTGAGTGCGCTCTTAAGGGGCGAGGACATATTATCCATAAGGTAATTTGCAAGGAGGGATGCGGCGATCTGTCTTTCGTACTGATCGTAGTTACCCACGTTATAGGAATAGATGATATTTGCCTTTCCAGCAAGCTCCTCGTCGGGAGAAACGGGATATTCGTGCTCGCAAAGTCTGTGGCTCTCGGTCTGCACGCTATGCTTTATCTCACTTCTCTGCTGGGACGCACCTGCGAGCCACTCGTCAATGATATCGGTATATCTGTCGATATCCATATTTCCGCTGAGGAAGAGGACACAGTTTGCGGTGCTGTAATACTTTCTGTATGCCGCAAGGTAGTTTTCGTAGGTGAGAGTCGGGATAACGTCGGGCTCGCCGCCGGAGTTATATTTCTGATACGTATCGGGGTAAAGGTCGGCGGTCATAGCAGCATAAAGAAGACGATACATTGACGCCTGTGCTCCCTGCATTTCGTTATAGACGACGCCCTTTATATCGTAGCCCTCGCCTGCCTTCTCTATATGCCAGCCCTCGCGAAGGAACGTTCCCTCGGCAAGGAGAGGATTGAAAACGGAGTCGAGGTATACTTTAAGAAGATTCTCGAAATCGTCGGGGTTACAGGACGCACAGGGGTACATCGTCTTTCCCTGGAACGTCATTGCGTTGAGGAAGGTGCTCATTGAGTTTTTGATCATGAAGAGGAAGGGCGAGTTCATGGGGTAATTCTTAGAGCCGTCAAGCACGGAGTGCTCGAGGATGTGGAAAACGCCCGTGGAGTCCTCGGGGATCGTTTTGAACGCCGCACAGAAAGCCTTTTCGTCGCTTCCGGTGTCGATGTAAACGAGCTTTGCGCCGCTGATATGCTCGTATTCGCTTACGTCATATCCGCAGGATTCAAATCTCGTTTTCTTTTGGAATGTGAAATTTTTCATAAGTTCTCCTATCCGTCATAAATGACAATTAAAATTATTAGCTGATTTTATTTTGAGAGCATTATTTTAATGATCTCTCTGTCGGTCTCGCTCATTCCCTCTCTTGCGAGAAGTCCGACGTTGCGTATGGTATTCTCAACGCCCTTGGTAACGATTCCGTCGCCGCCGTAGAACTGCTTACCGCAGAGTGCCATCTCACAGCCGACGAGTCCTGCCTCGACCGCCATTGCGATCTTTGCGGCGCACGAGGGCTTCGCTCCGTCGCAGATCGTACCCGAAAGTATTGCCACGGCGTTTACGAGCGTATGGGCTATTGTGTGTCTGTCGCCGCCTCGCAAATAACAGATTCCCGTTCCAGCTCCGACGCCTGCGCTTATTGCTCCGCAGTAGGCGGAGAGTGTGCCGATGCCGGTCTTTTGGTGGACGGTTACGAGGTCGGAAAGAGTTAGCGCACGCAGGGTCTGCTCCTCGTTTGCACCTATTGCCTCGGCGTACACGGCGACGGGGACGGATGCGGTGATGCCCTGATTACCGCTTCCCGAGATGATACAGACGGGCAGCTCACAGCCGCTCATACGTGCGTCGCTTCCTGCCGCCGCAAAGCCCTTGACTCTATCCTTGAGCGGAGCTTTTCCCTCGTCATACAATATCTTGCCGATAGACGCACCGTAGCTTTCGGAAAGACCTTCACGGGCTATCGTCATATTCATATCGAGCTGTCGCTTGAGGTATGGCTTTATACGGGTTAGGTCGGCGGTGGTCGCAAATTCGAATATATCGTTTATGTTGAGCATACTGCGGTCAGCTTTTTTCAGACTCTTTCCGAGCTCTGTGCTTTCGTTGCGGTATTTTTCCGTAATATCGCCGTTGCCGAGCGTAACGGCGACGACGTTCGTATGATATTCCGATATTCTGACGCTTGCGTGCTTGTCGCCCGTGCTTCCCTCCACCAAGAGGTCGAAGCTACAGGGGCTGACGAGCTCCGTAACACGTATATCGCAGTCGTGCTTAAAGCGTTCGATCCTCGGGACATCCGATTCGTCAAGTGCGGAGAGCAGCTCGAGCTTAAGGTCATATCTTCCCGACACGACGCCTGCGGCGACGGCACTCTCAATGCCGTGCATACCGTTCGTAGATGGGACGATGACGCTCTTTACATTCTTTATAATATTTCCGCTGAGGCTTATGGTGATCGCTTCGGGCTCTGCGTCGAGTGCGTCCCGGAGAATTGCGGAGGCGTAGGCTATGGCAATGGGCTCGGTACAGCCCATGGCGACCTGCAGCTCCTCTATCAGAATATCCTCATAGCAACGTGCGGTTATTTCAGAGAGCATAATGCATTTTTCCTTTCAAAAAATCGCTATAATTATACCACGTTTTCGCTCTGCCGTCAATAATTTATTATATTTTTTGTACTTTTTTTGAAATATTCACGAAAAATTGAGTGAAAAGCTATTGAAATTTGTCGCCGTATATGCTATAATGTATCTTGTATTTTTGTATTAGTAATGAAAGGAGTAAAAAAACCGTGGACCCATTACCCCGAAGTTGCCCTGTAACTCGGTTAATTAACGACAATCCTCATAATTTGTTCAGATATTGCTCGTTTCCGGGCATACACGTGCATCAGCCGCTAAAGTGCTGAGCACGCTCTCGCACCTATTAATTTTTAATCTGAACAATATTTATTTACGGAGGATATATGTCTAAAATATTTCAACAATTATTACTTAACTTTATTCTTATTGCGATCAATGCGTTTTTTGCCGCTACGGAGATAGCGGTGATCTCTCTTAACGAAAAGAAGGTCAGGGCGCAGGCTGAGGACGGCGACAAAAAAGCCGCAAAGCTCCTTAAGATCGTTGAAGATCCCACGAAGTTCCTTTCGACCATTCAGGTCGGTATCACCCTTGCCGGCTTCCTGAGCTCGGCTTTTGCTGCGGACAGCTTCGGTGAAATGCTCGCCGACGCCATTATCAAGGGGGCGAACGTATCCGAGGGCATGGTCTCTCTAATTCAGACGCTTTCCGTTATCGCAGTTACTATCGTTCTCTCTTACTTCACGCTCGTGCTCGGTGAGCTCGTGCCCAAGAGAGTTGCTATGAAAAACAAGGAGAAGCTCGCAAATTCGTTCTGCGGAATAATTTCCGTGCTTACTACCATTCTTAAGCCCGTCATTTGGTTTCTTTCCGTTTCGACCAACGGCGTTCTTCGCCTTATAGGTATCGATCCCAACGAAAAGGACGAGGCGGTCTCCGAGGAGGATATCGTTACGATGCTCGACGCCGGTGCCGACGAGGGCGGACTTGACGAGACGGACGTTGAATACATAAAGAACGTTTTCAAGCTCGACAATCTGACTGCCGCCGACGTAATGACGCAGAGGGGCTCGATCGTCGCAGTTCCCGAGGATATTTCCGTCGATGAGCTTCTTGCCATAATAGAGGACGAGGGATATTCCCGTATTCCCGTCTATTCCGAGAGCCTTGACAAGATCGTGGGCATACTTTACGCTCGCGAATATCTGCTCAAGCATTCTAATCCCGATTTTAAGCTTGAGGACGCTATGTTCAGTCCGAAATACGTTCCCGAGACGATGCACCTTGACGCTCTGCTCAAGGAGATGCAGGACACGCACAATCACATTGCGGTCGTCGTTAACGAGTACGGTGTAACCTCCGGCGTCGTGAGCATGGAGGATATCATCGAGGAGCTTGTCGGCGAGATCTGGGATGAGCTTGACGAGGCGATCGAGCCTATCAAACCCATCGGGGACGACAAATACCGTGTTCTCTCCACCGTTTCGCTCGACGAATTCTTTAGCTTCTTTGAAATCGACAACGACGAGGAGAGCGATTCCACGACCGTTAACGGCTGGATCAACGAGCGTGCCGAGAGCATTCCCGAGGTGGGCTTTACCTTCGATTACGACAAGCTTACGGTTACGGTTACCAAGGCGGACGACATTATGTCCCACGAGATTGAGGTAAGCGTGCACAACGAGGAGGATCAGCCCCTCGAGGAGCAGGACTCGGAGGAGTAATATTGCACAAAACGCAACGAAATGATCTTTCGTTGCGTTTTTTTGTGAATATTGACGGATATGGGCAAAAAGCCTTGATATATCAAGCTTTGACGGCTTTTTCGGCGGTTTGGCGGAAAAAGGCGAAATTCCTTGTTTTGCGACTTTTCGTCAAATTGACGAAAATTTGCTTTTGGTTGATTTTCACCAAAAAGGTATTGATTTTTCGGGACTTTTGTGATATTATCTTTGTAGGGTTAATTTATATCATTGATAATATGGCAATACTGTGCCCTTAATATATTAATTAATGTAGCGAAGGATTTCAAATAATGATTTACGATCTTCAAAAGGCGAGCTTGATGAAAAGATTTTCGGCATTCCTGCTCGACTTTATTCTTATGATTATACTTATTACGGGATTTATGTGCCTTATATCCGCAATCGTCGGATACGATGACTATGCAAATCAGCTTAATGCCCTTGTTGAGGGCTATGAAAAGGAGTTCGGTGTCAGCTTCAGCATAACAAGCGATGAATATGCCTCTATGACGGAGGAGGAACAGGAGATCTACAACGGTTACTACAGCCAGGTTCGCAACGACAAGGATTATATCTACCTGAGCAATATGTTATTCAATCTTGCTATACTCGAGGTATCACTCAGCTTCTTTTTCTCATATTTGATACTTGAATTTATAGTTCCGCTGATATTTAAGAACGGGCAGACGCTCGGCAAGAAGGTATTCTCCATCGCACTTATGCGAGTTGACGGTGTGAGAGTTACGCCGGTCGTTATGTTCACTCGCAGCATTCTCGGCAAATATGCGGTCGAGACGATGGTTCCGATCATGCTCTTGCTGATGCTTTTACTCGGCGTCGGCAGTGCGTTCAATCTCATCGTGATCGGCTTGCTTGCCATATTCGAGATCGTTTTGCTCATTGCAACAAAGACAAATTCCTTTATACACGATATTCTCTCCTCCACGGTCGCCGTCGACCTGCAGAGCCAGATGATATTCGATTCGACCGAGGCACGCACGGAATACCTTCAGCGTATTCACGACGAGTCGGTCAAAAAAGCACCGTATTGAGTGCCTGACTTCGTTTCCAAAATTTTTTATATAAGAATGGAGATTATATGAAAGTTGTATTGCAAAATCTAACGAAGGTCTTCCCTAACCGCGATAAGAAAAAGGTTAATGAAGACGTAGTAGCGGTAAACAACTTCACATTCGAGATCCCCGACGGTAAGCTCATCGGCTTGCTCGGACCTTCCGGATGCGGAAAGAGTACTACCCTCTACATGATCAGCGGCTTACAGAAGCCCACCTCCGGTCAGATCTTCTTCGGCGACGAGGACGTTACCGAGCTTCCGACCGAAAAACGCGGCGTAGGCTTGGTGTTCCAGAACTACGCGCTCTATCCCCATATGACGGTAAAGCAAAACATTCTCTTCCCTCTTCAGAACCTCAAGGGTGCTGACAAGCTTACGAAGGAAGTTATGCTCGAGCGTGCTTATGAGGCTGCAAGACTTGTTCAGATCGACGAGCTTATGGACAGAAAGCCCAGCGAGCTCTCCGGCGGTCAGCAGCAGCGTGTCGCTATCGCACGTGCACTCGTTAAGATGCCTCGTGTGCTTCTTCTCGACGAGCCCCTTTCCAACCTCGACGCACGTCTGAGACTTCAGACTCGTGAGGAGATAAAGAGGATTCAGAAGGAGACGGGCATTACCACGATCTTCGTAACGCACGACCAGGAAGAGGCTATGAGCATCTCCGACTTCATCGTTGTTATGAAGCTCGGCGTCGTTCAGCAGGTAGGTAAGCCTCAGGACGTTTATGACGATCCCGCTAACCTCTTCGTTGCCAAGTTCCTCGGTACTCCTCCCATCAACGTATTTAACGGTGAGGTAGTCGGCGGAAAGCTTCTTGTCGGCGGTGCGGCTGTTCTCGACGTTCCCGGTGTGGCTGATCAGCACGTAACCGTAGGTATTCGTCCCGAGGGCTTCATTCTCGACGACAACGGTCCTCTTGCTCTTAACCTCTCCAACGTTGAGGTAATGGGACGCGACGTAAGCATCGTTTCCACACATTCCGATTCTCAGAATTCTATTATCAGATCCATCGTAAACTCCGATGCAAGGATCGATCGCGAGGCAGAGGTTATCCGCTTCTCGCTCAAGCCTCATAAGGTATTCATCTTCAACAAAGAGACTGAAGAAAGAATAAGATTTTAAGGAGATTTATTATGGTAGATAGCAAACAACAATGGAAAGCGTGGTTGTATCTCGCTCCCGCACTCGTACTGTTGCTTATTTTCACGGTTTGGCCCATAATCAACACGGTTTTGATGGCTTTTCAGGAAAATTACAACGCTCTTGCTGCGCTTACGGGAACAAAATATAACTGGGGTATCGGAAATTTCCGTACCGTTCTCGGAGATACATCCTTCTGGAACGCTTTGAAAAACACTCTGCTTCTTTGCATTCCCACCGTGCTTCTTTCAACGTTCCTTGCTCTTGTTATTTCCGTATGTCTTAATGCGATAAAGCCTCTTCAGAAGCTTCTTCAGACCATATTCTTTATCCCCTACGTAACCAACTCCATCGCTATAGGAATGGTCTTTGCAACGATGTTCGGTGTAATAGGAGATTTGAACAGAAAGGTTCCCTACGTCGAATCCTACGGTATTATAAACAATATCCTTATGGCTATCGGCGGAGAGGATGCATGGGTTAACTGGATAAGCAGCGGTTCTTCGTATACCAATAATATTATCGTTATGATAATCTACATCGTATGGAACGCTCTTCCCTTCAAGATCCTTATTCTTCTCGGAGGACTTCAGAGTGTAAACAAGCAGTACTACGAGGCTGCAA
>CAZONA010000002.1:0-56014 GCA_964581025.1 uncultured Lachnospiraceae bacterium | reverse complement strand
ACTATACGGATCGAAAAAAGTCAAGAAATTTATAAGGATGGGGAAAAATATTTTTATATAACATCAAGTAAAAGCAGGATAAACTACAATTTATCCTGCTTTTGGGCATACATTAATCTAATTATTTTTTATATTTTTACTTTCAATAAAAACCCAAATTGGCTTCTCTTCATCTTCGTGCCTAAGTGAATAATCTTTCGTATTCATAGATCCGAATTTACAATCCACATACTTGTATTGAATACAATCATTCTCAAAATCTCTATACATTTCACCATTTCCATTGCAATTAACACGAATCACGTCCCCTGTTTCCACATTTTGCACGGTCATTGATGAATAGTTACTACTCCACCATTCAACCAATGGCTTGCATGTTTCATCATCGCCCAAGCTATTGTCTTTTATAGCTTCGATAAACGCTTGTTCTGTATAGCTTTCCTCAGGAATAAAATATCTAATTGTAGATTTTTGCATTTTTGAAGAATCATATCGCAATAAGTCCTTAACACGATAAATTACTCCAGATTTCACTTGAATATATACATTATGTTTTTTTAGATTTTCCGGATTTTCCGATATTCTAAAAAAGCCTTTTGCGTTATTTTCTAATATTTCCACATTTCCTTTTTCATTTTTATGAATTTCTTGTGAGGTAAGATCATATAGCCAAATAACATTAATCGAAAGATTTTCATAAAAATCATTACGCTCCTCAAAATCAAAGGATATATATGAATGCTGAAATTCAATGCAAGTTCTTGTTTCTTCATAGAAAGCATCTGCATATTTATATTTGTTTGTATTGGGATCTTTTGTGTATTTTTCTATATTACAAAAGGTGCTGATATTTTCTTTCCACCTTTTGTGCCACTGACTTTCTTCATATCTTCTCATTTTGGCAACTATTTCATATCTTGATGCCCTGTCGGGATATAGTTTCTTAAATTCTTCAAGAGAATAATAATATCTGAAATACGGTCCTCCATTATTGCGTGCACCGCTTACAAATTGAACTCTATATTCGTATGCAGGATCAACAAATTCCTCATTCCTGCTATATAATCCATTTTTAATATCATCAGCAGAAACTAAAATGGGTTCTTGATTTTCTCTAAATATAAGTGCTTTTTTCATTTGATATTTTCTCCCATTACAAATATATTAGCTTAAATGATAGCTTTCATTATCATTTTACCATTTTAATCGACATTTGTCAACAAAAAATAAGCAGCCCGAGGGCTGCTTATCGGATGTATGAAATTAAATTGGTGTTCAGATAAACTTTTTCATCACGTCGGTAACGTTCTCCTGGGGGAGCGAGGACGTGAGGACGATATTGATATTGCTCTTATGTGCGAGTGCCTCGACCTCGAGCAAGAACTTTTCAAACGCAACGGTATCCTCGTTGCAGATCTTAAGGCAGGAATCGATAAATATATCGGTTACGTCGTAGTTGCTTGCCAAAATACCTGCTACGAATCCGAAGAGGGACTGTGCGTCGGAAACGAGATATTCCATAGTATCTATGAGCCTTATCTGGCTATTGACGTCGTAGCGGAGCTTATTACCCTTTTCAATGCAAACGACACAGCCGTTAGTATTCTTCTGTGCGTCGTTTACCATTTCGATAAGAGTCTTAGTCTTACCCGTACCCTTGACGCCGATTATTAATTTCACCATAATAAATTACCTCCGAGAATTGAGTTAATTGAAGCCTTTGCTTCTTTGTAGTTTAATTATACACTAAGAAGTGCGAAATTGCAAGGGCTTTTTTCAAAAAATATCGCAAAAAAGCAAATATTATCAAACGCTTCTCGATTCGAGCTCCGCTCTGAGCTCCTCGTAGCCCGGCTTACCGAGAAGTGCGAACATATTCTTTTTATAAGCCTCGACGCCCGGCTGGTCGAAGGGATTGACTCCGAGGAGGTATCCGGACATTGCGCAGGCAAGCTCGAAGAAATATATCAGGTGTCCGAGGCAGAATGCGTTTCTTTCGGAGAGCTCGATATGGACGTTCGGAACGTCGCCGTCGATATGCGCTATCTGCGTTGCGTGCATTGCGGTCTGCTTAAGCTCGTTAAGATCTCTGCCGGCAAGGAAATTCAGTCCGTCGATATTCGCCTCGTCGTAGGGGATGGTGAGGGTGCTCTTTGTATCGTCAATGGAGAGCACGGTCTCAAAGAGCATTCTCTCGCCCTGCTGGATATATTGTCCGAGGGAATGGAGATCCGTGGAGAACACGAGGGACGAGGGGAATATTCCCTTTCCGTCCTTACCCTCGCTCTCGCCGTAGAGCTGCTTCCACCACTCCTGAAGCGTAGCGCAGAACGGCTCGTAGCTTACGAGGATCTCGAGTTGCTTACCCTTACGGTAGAGTATATTTCTGATAGCGGCGTACTTATATGCGGTATTCGTTTCGAGGTCGGCACTCGAATATGCAAGTCTTGCGTCGTTTGCGCCGAGCATGAGCTCATCTATATCGACTCCCGCTACTGCAACGGGGAGAAGTCCGACGGCGGTGAGGACGGAAAATCTTCCGCCGATATCGTCGGGCACGACGAAGGTTTCATATCCCTGCTGATCCGCAAAGGATTTGAGCGTTCCACGCTCCTTATCCGTTGTAACGTATATTCTCTTTTTCGCTTCCTCGACACCGTATTTTTTCTCAAGGAAGGCACGGAGCACACGGAATGCGACGGCAGGCTCGGTGGTCGTTCCGGATTTGGAGACGACGTTTATGCAGACGCTCTTATTCTCGCAAACTCGGAGAAGCTCGTTCATATATGCGGCGCTGACGTTACAGCCGGCGTAGTATATTTCGGGTGTCGGCTCGTTCGTATTATTCGAGCCGGCAAGGAAGTCGATTATCGCCTTTGCGCCGAGGTACGAGCCGCCTATACCGATAAGTATGAATGCGTCGCAGTCGCGGCGGATCCTTGCGGCAGCCGCCTTGATCCTTGCGAATTCTTCTCTGTCGTAGTTCTCGGGCAGGTCAAGCCAGCCGAGGAACGCATTACCTGCGCCGCTCTTTTCTCTGAGCATTCTGTCCGCAGTTTTGATCATCGGATCGAGGCAATCGTACTCGTGATCCGCTATAAATTTTTTAAGATATTTGTCATTGAGTTTTAACGTCATTTTTATCAGTTCCCTTCTAAATCAACTATCCACTATTCTACTACTTTTGAATTGAAAATGCAAGAGTTATTTTGCTATTTTACAAGGAATTTTGCAACAATTCTTAAAAAAAGCGCATAAAAATCTATTTTTTCCACGCTCATCTCGGCTTTTACGCTTGAGCATCCGACGCTTTCGCCGTCGAGGGTATAGGTAATGCTTCCGATCTCGTCCCCGAGAGAGATCGGGGCGTTCACGTACTCGGGGATATTTACGGTTCTTTGAATGCGTGATTTACTCCCTCGCTTGACGACGGCGGCGAAGGGCTCTGCTTTTATCGGGCAGAGATCCTCGAGTCCTCCTCGCACGCTTACGGGGGAAAGCTCGGGGGCGTCCTCGTACAGCTCGTAGGTTGCAAAGCCCCAATTCAGCAGCTTTGTTGCTATGGAATTTCTCACGTCGCTGCTCTCTGCCCCCATTACGACGCAGATAAGGTGCATATTTTCACGTTTTGCGGTGGCGCTGACGCAAAAGCCCGCCTTGGAGGTAGAGCCTGTTTTAAGCCCCGTTGCGCCGCTGTAAAAGCGGACGAGGCGGTTAGTATTGGTGAGGGTGAACGCACCGTCCCTGATGCTATCCATCCACGTGGAGCTATATTCGAGTATTTTTTCGTGCTTTATAAGCTCCCTTGACATTATTGCGATATCCCGTGCGCTCGTTCTGTGGGCTATTGCGGTATCGTCAAGTCCGTTCGTGTTTTCAAAGTGGGTATTTTTCATACCGAGCTCACGGGCACGGTCGTTCATTTTCTGCACGAAAAGCTCCTCCGAGCCGCAGATATGCTCCGCAAGTGCGACGGCGGCGTCGTTTGCCGAGGAGATGACGACGCTCTTTATCATATCCTCCACGCTCATTCGCTCGCCCTCCCGAAGAAACACCTGCGAGCCGCCCATAGAGGCGGCGTGTGCGCTGACCGTTACGGTATCGGTATATTTGAGGCTTCCCCTCTCTATCTCCTCCATTACGAGCAGGAGCGTCATTATTTTCGTAACCGACGCCGGCGGCAGAGGCTCGTCGGCGTTATTTTCGTAGAGTACCGTTCCCGTCGTTGCGTCAACGAGGATCGCACTCTTACAGTCGACCTCGAAGCCGACGTCGGTAACGGGTGTATTCACAGTATTTCCCGAAGTTTTGCCGCTTACTCCGAGAAGTGCCGTAACCGTTGTGAAAACGAGAAAAAGACCTATGCATTTTTTGAAAATCAAAGAGCTCATATATTCCCCCAAAAAGATAATTCTAGGTGAAATATATGAGCTATCCGTGTATTTTATTCGCAAATCAACGTGCTCCGCCGATTCCCTCGACGACGAGTGCGCCGTCGGAGACTGCGGTGATTATCTGGTAGACCTCACGCTCACGAAGATCGCCGACGGCGTAGAGCCCGTCGATATTCGTTCTGCAATACCTATCGGTGATTATCTGTCCTGCCGCTGTACGCTCGAGTCCCTCGATCTCAAACGGCATATTGGGGCTTTCGCCGACTGCGCCGAACACTCCGTCGCAGGCAAATCTTTCGCTTTTTTCTTCGCAAAGGAGGGTAACTCCCTCGACGTGATCCTCTCCGAATATTTCGGAGACGGTCGTATTCATTTTCATCTCGATATTCGGATGCTCTGCGAGCCTGTCCACGAGGTATTGGGCGGCTCTGAAGGTATCTCGTCTATGCACGAGCACGACCTTTTCGCAGACTGCGGAGAGGTATATTGCCTGACTGAGTGCGCTATCTCCGCCGCCGACGACGCAGACGGTCTTTCCCTTATAAAAATATCCGTCGCAGGTGGCGCAATACGATACTCCGACGCCAGAGAGGCGTTCCTCGCCCGTAGCACCGATCGTCTTATGCGAGCGTCCCATGGCGAGCACGAGGTGCTTACACGGGTATTCGCCCTTTTTGGTTCTGACGACAAAGCCCTCGTCCGTCTTTTCGACCGAGAGGACGGCTCTTTTCACAAATTCTATTCCCTGCACTTTTGCGTGCTGCAGGAAGGCGGACTGAAGCTCCGCTCCGCTGACGGAGGGGAAGCCGAGGTAATTTTCGACCTCTGCCGCCTTTGCAAGCTGCGAATCCGCCGAGCCTTTATCGAAAACGAGCACGGAATATCCAGCACGCTTTGCGTATATTGCCGAGGAAAGTCCGGCAGGTCCTGCTCCCACGATGATAACGTCGGTCATTTTTTATTTTCCTTTCGATTTTTCTTTTTATTTTTATTTTTATTATGCCCCGGATGGGGCTTGAAAATTTTCGCAATTCGAAGAAGCAGGTGCGCTATCGGGGGTGCTATTATGCCAATGAGCCGTCTTATTGCACGGTTAAGTGCTTCGAATATTTTGATCACCGCGCATCTTACGGTGAGTCTATACAGCAATATTCCGAGAAGCACCGCCGCCACGGTGAGTCCTCGCAATGTGCCCGAGGCGAAAAAATATGCGCTGAGTATGACGGAGATGCTTGCGCAAATGCACGCCACGACGTCCTGCAAAAAGGTGAGGGGTGCTCCGAGGCTTCTGTCTATTAAGAGTATTCTCACGAAATAAACATAATCCGAAACGGTTGCACCGATCGCTCCGATGAGCGAGGAGAGGCAGATGAGCCTTAGCATTTCCTCCGCTGTGGCGTGCATTTATTTGAATATCCTCGAGAGAAACGAGCGGTGCTCGCCGTCGCCGAGGTCGGTATAATTTATTCCGTTTATTTTGCCCTGAAGCTCAAGCTCGCCCTTCTCTATATTCAAAACGCTGATATGTATTCCCTCTCCGTCTATGGCGAGGTCGCCGCACGAGGTACGGACGCTCACTCCGCTCTCGTCAAAGCTCACTATCTCCCGTATTCCGCTGACGCTGAGTCGCTCTCTTGCGCCCACCGTTATATTATGCTCCGCTCTGCTCTTATCCGCCCTACCGTCATTCATAAATATCTCCCTCCGTCGCCGAGGCGACAAAAAAGCTTAACTGTTCAAGGATATGTGCGGATCGGGCATTTTATGAATTACTTACTACTCCGTTATTACTCGGTAAAGAGCCGACGCCTCGTCCTTGGCGACGTGCTCCTTAACGTCGAGGACGCAGATCTTAAGCGTTCTTGCGCCGAAGGTTATCTCTATTATATCGTTTTCCTTGACGTCGTAGGACGCTTTAGCCGGTCTGCCGTTTACGGTAACGTGTGCGTTATCGCAGGCGTCGTTTGCGACGGTGCGGCGTTTTATTATTCTCGAGACCTTTAAGAATTTATCCAATCTCATAAAAACAAATCTCCTTTTTGGGGAATTTAATAAATTATGGGCGGTATACCGCCCATAATTATATACCAATATTAATCAGTTTACTGCATCCTTGAATGCTTTTCCTGCCGAGAAGGTGGGGTGCTTCGATGCGGGGATAACGATCTCCTCACCGGTCTTGGGATTTCTGCCCTTTCTCTCCTCACGAGTCTTTACCTCGAACGTGCCGAAGCCGACGAGTTGAACCTTTTCTCCGTTCTTAAGAGCGGCTACGATAGAATCGGTAACAGCCTTTACCGCAACCTCTGCATCCTTTTTTGTAAGCTTGCCGGCAGCAGCGACTGCCTCAACCAATTGAACCTTGTTCATTTTTATATCCTAACCTTTCGTAAAGTTGTGCAACGCATCTGCGTTACACATTTATAATATCACAAAAATGCAAGCATTGCAAGACTTTTTTGCAATTTTTATCGTTTTTTCGGCTGATTTTTTTATGTATTTTACACATAAAGCGAAAGCTTTGTGCCGAATATACAAATACATTGCACAAAAATTGTACAGTTTTAACGAAGGCTTAATTTTTGCAATCCTCGATGAAGGCGTTCGTGGTCTTAAAAAGTGCCTCCTCGGGATCTATATCGAGCCTTGAGCAGAGTGCGCAGACGTCGAAAAGAAGGCTTCCGATCTCGCTCTCGGTAAGCTGTGCGCCGTGCGAGAGGGTATTTGCGACGCCGTCTGCGAGGTGCGTGAGGTCTGCTTCCTTATATTTTCCCGATTTCTTTGCGACCTTCGTGCCTCGCATGAGTGCCGGCGTCATCGGGGGGACGCTGTTGAGCTTATCGTAGAGAGTCTCCCTGCTCTTCTCGAGATTTTTGATCGCTTCCCAATTATCGAGCACCTGCTCGGTGGTATTTGCGACGGTATCGCCGAAGATATGGGGGTGTCTGTGGATGAGCTTGACGCAGACATCGTTTGCGACGTCGTCAATATCGAAAACGCCCTTTTCCTTTTCCATCTGCGTATGGAACACGACCTGGAGCATCACGTCGCCGAGCTCCTCACGGAGCAGCTTTGCGTCCTTATTATCTATTGCCTCGAGGACCTCGTAGGTTTCCTCGATGAAATTTTTTCTTATGCTTTCGTGCGTTTGCTCCGCATCCCACGGGCATCCGCCCTCCCCGCGTAATATCTCGAGTATGGTGCAGAGATCGTAAAAGCCGTATCTCTCCTTTTTGAGCAATGCTTCCGTTTTATCGTTTTTTAACATCTTTATTCCTTTCCTACATCAAATGTATTTTTTTCAAAAATCCGAATATTTTCTCTCCCCGGGGGAGCATAAGTATTTCGTCCCTCTCGACTGCGTGGAGCTTCAATATTGCGAAAAGATACGCTATTGCGACTATGCAGATCACGGGCAGGATAAGTATTTTTCCGACTTCTTGCGAGAGCGGAGCGTATATCAAAGCGCCGAGTGCGACCGAGATGACGGACGCAAGGAACGGTCGGAGGAAGATTTTTGAGACCTGTGGGAGCTTTCCCGACGATCTGATTATAAAGCAGATATTCATTGACACTATCACCGCCATGGAGAAGAAGGTGCTTATCGGTGCGCCGAGGACGTTGACGCTCGGGATCCCTATTAAGACATAGGAGAGGACGAGCTTAACGAGCGTGCCGACACTCATGCTTATTATCGGCTTTCTCACCTGCTTATACGCTTGAAGTATGGCGTTCGTTACGGTTATCATTGACGAGAGGAACACCGAGAGTCCGAGCGCTGCGAGAAGCGGTGCGGTATACTCTATCTCCGCACTCTGCGAGGGGAAAAGCAAGGTCAATATCGGCTTTGCGAACGTGGTGATCCCGAGTCCTGCCGGGAACGAGATGAGTGCGGTGAGCTTGAATGCCGAGGCGATGACGCTTTTTTCTCTTTCCCTCTCGCCCGATTCCATTGCCGAGGCGAGCATCGGGACAAGGGGCAGTGCTATTGCCGTAACGAAGGTTGAGGGCAAATTATATATTGACACAGCCATCGTGCTGTACGAGCCGTAGACGGAGCTTGCCGCTTCCTGCGTATATCCGAGGTCGCCGAGCCGTGTGAGTATCATCGTCATATCAATGATCTTCGTAAGGCTGAGTATCGTCGAGCCGAGCGTTATGGGGATCGCTATTTCAAGGAGCTTTTTCGCAAGCTTGGAGCTTGAGGGCGGACTGACGGTATCGGTCGCTCTCATTCTCGGGCGAAGGAGCTTTGCGAGCAACAGGTAGAGTGTTGAGACGGCGACTCCGAGTGTGAGTCCGAGTGCGGCGCACGCCGCCGCTCTTGCGGCATCGCAGCCCTTTGCTATGGCTATTGCGGCAAAGCCGAGTCCGAGGAGGAGCTTACCGAGTGCCTCGAGCATTTGAGAGACGGCGGTGGGGAGCATTTTCTGCTCGCCCTGAAAATATCCTCTGACTGCGCTTCCGACGCATATCAGCAGCACCGTCGGGGATATGGCGAGGATGGAATACGCTGCGCCGTCGTTATTTATGAGCCTTGCAAGCTCCTTATGGAACAGGCACATAACGAGCGTTCCGACAACTCCGAGGACGGCGAGCAGGAGCATTGATATTCGGTATATTTTTGCCGCTTCTCTCTCTCTGCCCTTTGCTTTACACTCCGATACAAGTATTGATATTGCGACGGGTATGCCCGTTGTCGATATGACGAAGAAGAACGAATATATCTCGTATGCCGAGTTGAAATATCCCATGCCCGTCGAGCCGAGATACGCCATCATCGGTATCTTATAGAGCATTCCGATGAGCTTGACTACGACAGTGGAGGCGGTGAGCACGGCGACGCCCGAAAAAAATTGCTTACCGTAATTTTTTACACCGTTAGCGTTCGCCATATCACAGCCTCCACATATAAATCAATCAAAATAATGCTTACAGATCTCGTCGAATTCGTAACCCAGCTTTTCGATATCTATCGTAGTAAATTCACCGTTGCGATAGAGCACCTCGCCGTCGACCATGGTCATAAGGACATTCGACGAATTTGCGCTATACGACAGAGTCGAATAGGTATCGTAGCACGGTCTGTTATTTATTGCGCAAAGGTCAATAAGGACAAGGTCCGCACGGTAGCCGACCTCAAGCCGTCCGCAGTCCTCTCTGCCCTGCGATCTTGCGCCGTTATACGTTGCGATATCGAGCATCTGCGGTGCTCTCGTCGCCTCGGCGTCTCGGTTCACTCCCTTATGAAGTATGGACGCAAGCTGATATTCCCTCATAATATCGAGGGTATTATTCGACGCCGCACCGTCCGTTCCGAGAGAGACGCATATTCCTCGCTCGAGCATTTTCGGAAGCCTTGCGACTCCGCTTCCGAGCTTAAGGTTACTCGTCGGGTTATGGGAGACGAATGCGCCCTTATTTTTCAAGATATCCATATCGCTGTCGGTTACGTACACGCAGTGTGCGAGAGTGGTCGGAGAGTCGAGGACTCCCGTATCGAGAAAATACTCGACGGGCGTCATACCGTGGCGTGCGATGCACTCGATATGCTCGCTCTCGCTCTCGGATGCGTGGAGCTGTATTCTGAGTCCGTTTTCCTTTGCGTATGCGGCGACCTCTCTGATATAGCGATCCCGGTTTGTATATTCTGCGTGCAGGGACATATCCATTACGACACGTCCGTTATTTGCGCCCTGAAATTCCTTTACCCAGCGGCACGCCTCCTCAAATCTCCAATCCCCGTGAGCCGACGCTCCGTCCTCAAAGGACACGAGGGAACGTGAGAGGTTTGCCTTGATTCCGGTATCAATTACCGCACGGGCCATAGAGCCTACGAAGAAATACATATCCGAGAAGGAAACGATTCCGTTCTTAAGCATTTCGGCGACGGCGAATTTCGTTGCGACGTAGACGTTCTCATCGTTAAGTCTTTCCTCTGCGGGATAGACCTTTTCCTCAAGCCAACGTGCGAGGGGGAGATCCTCTCCGAAGCCTCTGAACATTATCATGGGTGCGTGGCTATGGGAATTATAAAATCCGGGGATCAGGAGATTTCCGCCGCCGTCGATGGTCTTATCGTACTCGGTCGGTCTTTCCCTGCCCACGTAGGCGATGCGTTCGTCCTCGATCAGAACAAATATATGCTCGTCTCCGAAGCCGTATTCCTCGGGTATGCGTACCCTTTCGATCAATGTCTTCATATTATCCCTCCGTTTTGATTATTGATGCGAATCGTAAAATTTATTTATCTCATCCATAATGAGCGTGCCCGAATGATTATCGAGATATTCATAGGGGTATTTGGGGTTAAAGCATCTTATTATCTTTGTTTGTGCGATATTCGCCGGGTGATATTCGACGAGCTTGGTTACCGCTCCCGCACCGACGGCAAGTATGGAATGGACCTCTTCCATCATATAGATATTATAGAGTCCCTCCGTTCCCTCGAGGGCGAAGCCGACGTTCTCGAAGTTGCCGACGGTATTCTTCTGTCTGTACATATAATAGGGCAGATATCCTGCGGACTGCGCACGGAGCTGTGAATAATCCACGCATTTTCCGGCGTCTCCGCCACGGATCGAATACACGTTTTGGTTTTGTGCGAGTATATCCGCCGCTTTTTTGACGCAGAAGGTATGTACGGTGATATTTTCGGGCTCGAGGGCGACGATCTTATCGAAGGTGGCGGAGAAATATTTGAAATTATCTCCGGGAAGTCCTGCGATGAGGTCGGTATTTATGCACTTTATGCCCGACGCCTTGGCAATTTCGAAGGCACGGTAAAATTCATCCGTGCTATGACTTCTGCCGATCGCACGTATGACCTGTTCGTTCAGGGACTGCGGATTTACGCTGATCCTCGTTACTCCGTATTCACGGGCGACGGCGAGCTTTTCCGCATCTATGGTATCCGGTCTGCCGCCTTCAAGCGTAAATTCCTCAAGGGCGGAGACGTCGACCTTTGAATTTATAAGGGAAAGAAGTCTACGGAGCTGTTCTGCGGTGAGTATGGTAGGTGTTCCGCCGCCGATATAGACGGTTTTAAGGTTGAGCTCCCTCTCCTTCACCGTATTGAGCACGGCGGAAAGCTCCTCGCAGAGCTTATCGAGGTATGCGGGGATTAGCGAGAGCAGCTTCGGGGTGGTATACGAAACGAACGAGCAATAGGAGCATCTTGAGGGGCAGAACGGTATTGAAACGTAGACGCTGCAATCCTTGATATTCGGCTCTCCGATGATCTTCTGCTCTCTGCGTGCGATATCCGTTGCGAGCGCCGCCTTTTTCGGAATTACGAAATAGTCCGTATTGAGCGTCTTTTTGACCTTAGCCTTACTGTTTCCGCTAAGGAGCATTTCCATTGCGACCTTTGTCGGACGGACGCCCGTGAGCATTCCCCACGACGGTCTGTAGCCGAGTATCTCGCTTCCGACGGCGAGGACTACGTTTCCTGCGGCTATCTTGGCGGTACGCTGCTTCGTTCGCTCGGGTAAAAATTCAACGCTTCTCTGGGCACTTACCGTTTTTCCGAGATAAGTGAGAGTTGCACTTGCGCACGAGCAGGTATCCGTATTATGAACGGAGACGTCCATGACCGGCGTCGTTTCGTCTATTTCTGCCGTATCTGAAAATTTTTCGCCCGGGAAGAATATCATACAGAGCGTTTGAACGTAAAAGGCGTTGATATCTCCTGTTACTGTAAGCTTCATTTGTGAACTCCTGTTGTTATAGCTTATTTAAGCTTATTACTGTCCATTATTATGGTAACCGGTCCGTCGTTGAGTATGCTTACCTGCATATCCGCACCGAATTCGCCCGTTTCAACATGGCGAAGCTGTGCTCGCATAAGCTCGACGAAATATTCGTAGAGCGGTATTGCGACCGACGGCTCTGCCGCTCCGAAATAGTCGGGGCGGTTGCCCTTTTTATAATTTGCGAGCAGGGTGAACTGCGAGACGATGAGTGCTTCACCGTCGATATCGAGGACGGAGAGGTTCATTTTGCCGTTTTCGTCGCAGAATATACGGAGCTTTGCGATTTTTTTGGCGAGAAGCTCCGCATCCTCTCTCGTATCCTCTGCGGCGACGCCGAGCAATATCATAAGTCCCTCGGAGCACTGCCCACGGAGGCGGTCGTTTATTTTGACGTTGGAATTTTTAACTCTTTGTATTACGGCGATCATACCGTCCTCCTTAATTGACAAATCCTCGTGTAACCTCGTATATACCGGGGATGGAGCGGAGTCTTGACACGATGGAATTATAGTGATCCGTATTCTTACAGCCCACCTTGAGCTGAACAAGTGAATAGCCCGAGGAGGTCTGGACGTTTATCTGAAGTATATCGACACGCATATCCGCAAGGGCGACGGAGATATCCGCAAGCATTCCTATACGGTCGTCGACACGTATCTGAAGATTTGCCTCGAAAAGGCTTCTCTTATCGTTGGGATCGGTATCCCACGATGCGCTCACCCAACGGTCCTTATATTCGGGGTTCTTCTGACCGTTCATAACATTGGGGCAGTCGCATTTATGGATCGAGATGCCGTAGCCCTTGGTTATAAAGCCTATTACCGCATCGCCCGGGAGGGGGTTACAGCATTTTGCGAATTTCACGCTGCAGCCGCTCTCGCCGTCGACGATAATGCCGCTATTGGAGCGGATCTTCTTAGGCTTTGCGGTAACGATATTCTCCTCCGTAACGGGGGGCTGTGCCTCGGGGGGCGAGACGATCTTATCAAGCTCGTCGACGATCTTATTTCTGACCTTAGTGAGCGGCAGACCGCCGTAGCCGATGGTATTATAGAGGTCGTCCGCACTCGAAAAGCCGTTACGCAGTGCGACGTTCTCGACTGCCTCGTTCTTTGTGGCGTCGCTGACGACGTAGCCTGCCTTCTTTATCTCGCCTTCAATCATTGAGCGACCGAGGAGGATATTATCGGCTCTCTTTTCCTTCTTGAACCACTGGCGGATCTTATTCTTCGCCTCGCTCGTGGTAACGATCTTAAGCCAGTCCCTGCTCGGTCCTTTGGATGCGGACGAGGTGAGTATCTCGACTATCTCTCCGTTCTGCAGGACTCGGTCTATCGGGACTATCATTCCGTTTATCTTTGCGCCGATCATTTTATGACCGACGGCGCTGTGTATTGCGTAGGCGAAGTCTATGACGGTTGCGCCCTGCGGAAGTGCCATTACGTCGCCCTTTGGGGTAAAGACGAAGGTCTCGTCGTGGAAGATGTCGATCTTGAGCGCTTGCATAAACTCCTCGGGATCCCGTGTTTCGTCCTCGGTCTCAAGCAATCTCGATATCCACTCGAGCTTCTTATCTATCTCCTCCTTGGAGCGTTCGCCGGATTTATATTTCCAATGCGCCGCAACGCCGTATTCGGCGATATGGTGCATCTCCCACGTTCTTATCTGAACCTCAAATGGTATACCGTATTTTCCTATGACGGTGGTATGGAGGGAGCGGTACATATTCGGCTTCGGCGTCGAGATATAGTCCTTAAAGCGTCCGGGGACGGAATTGAACATCTCGTGGATGAGTCCGAGGGCGGTATAGCAATCAAGCTCTGTATCGACGATTATTCTGAGGGCGTAGAAGTCGAATATCTCATCGAAGCTCTTATTCTGATTATACATCTTTTTATAGATGCTGTAAACCGTTTTGATACGTCCCTCGAGGGTGAATTTGATATTATTTTCCCTCAGCTTATTATCGACCATGAGGCGAACGTCCTCGATGAAATGCAGGCTCTGACCGTATTTCTTCTCGATATTCTGTCTGACCTCCTCGTAGCCGATGGGATCAATATATTTCAAGCCGAGGTTTTCAAGCTCCTGCTTGATCTTCTGCATACCGAGGCGATGTGCGAGGGGGGCGTAGACCTGCATGGTCTCAAGTGCGGTAAGGCGTCTTTTCGAATCGGGCTTTGCGTCGAGCGTTCGCATATTATGAAGTCGGTCGCAGAGCTTGATGAATATGACTCTGACGTCCTTGGACATAGCGAGGAGCATTTTTCGCAGAGTTTCGATATGTGCCTCTTCCTTATCCTCGACCTTGAGGGTTACTATTTTGGTAAGCCCGTCGACGAGCATGGAAACGTCCGTGCCGAAGAGCTTTTCTATTTCCTTAAGATTCGTTTTATCCGCACAGTCCTCGACCGTATCGTGAAGAAGCGCCGCACAGATGGAATCCGTATCAAGTTCAAGTCCTGCGACTATCTCGGCTACGGCCACGGGGTGAGAGATATACGCCTCTCCGCTTGCACGGAACTGCCCCTCGTGGAGCGTTCTTGCGTATTCGTAGGCTCTCTCTATCTTTTCGATATCGTATTTCTTTCCCGTAGCCCTGAGCATTGTCAGAAGCTTGGTAATATCCGTATTAGCGTTGGACATATAATATATCTCCGTAATTATGCATTATGTACATTGTCTTTTGAGCTGTTGAAGTATTTCCGAGCTTTCGATATCCGCCTTTTCCGTTCTCTTACAGATCTCATAGCGGTACATGCCCGGCATCAGCTCGAAAACTCGGCAGAGCTCAAGCTCATTCAGTATATCGAGCATAAATTTAAGCTTTGCAAGTCTTATTCTGCAGCCCTGTATTTTTGAAAGCGCAGCCGCAAGCTCCTCCTCGGTCATAACGTCGTTTCCCGTGGAATACTCACGTCTGAGCATTGAATACACGACGGCGAAATCGTTCCTTGTGGGGACGAGGTCGTCCCGTGCGGCAAACGTCCCACCCTCACGGACGGACGCATACAGCTCCCTTTCGTTCTTAAAGTAGGCAAGGAAGCGTTCGGAGCGTCTTATATCCTGCAGGATGAGCTGGAGCGTTTCGTTATTATTGAATTTATTTATCTCGAGGCTGAAGAGGACGTCGACGAGGTCGCCCTCGTGTATTCCGAGCTGTATCGACGGCTTATGGAACATAACTGCGTCGATGGAGCGTCCGCCCTGCTCGAGAACGAGCTTCGTATGACTTCCGCCGCCTATGGAATAGATCCTAAGCACCCTAAGCTCTTTGATAATAAAGCTCGGGGCGGTGTTCATATTTCCGAAGGGCTCGAGCATATTTATCTCACGTGCAAGCTTCATATCGAGATCGGAAAGCAAAACCTCCCTATCCGCCTCGATATGTCGGCAGAGCATATCGTCGGTGATGACGGTATTTGCGTATTCGTTTATTTTTTCTCTGAACTGCTCGAGGTCCTTACGTCTTACGGAAAGCCCTGCGGCGAGCTCGTGTCCGCCGAATTTGACGAGGTATTCGCTCGAATGCGAAAGGGCGTCGACGAGGTTAAAGCCTCGCACGCTCCGTCCCGAGCCTTTACCGACGTCGAGTCCGTCGGGATCTATGTCGAAGGAGTCCTTAAAGGACACGAGAATCGAGGGCAGACCGTATTTTTCCGTAACCTTGGAGGACACGATGCCTATAACACCCTGAAGCCATTCGTCAGACGCCACGACTATGACCTTTTGATTTTCGAGGTCAAGCTCGTTTTCGATCTTTTCGTAGGCGGACTGTGCTATTTTATTTTCCTCAAGCTGTCTTTGGTAATTCGTCTCGCAGAGCTGCTGTGCAAGAATCTCGGCGGAATCGGGATCGTCCGCAAGGAGCAGCTCGACCGCCTGCGATGCGCTCGCTATTCTGCCTGCGGCGTTGATACGGGGGGCTATGGTGAAGCCTATATAGGATGAATTTATCTTTCTCGGCTTTGCGGTCTTGGGCTTTTCACCGGTTGCGAGGCGGACGTTGGGATTTCCGCCGAGGCTTGCCGCTTCCATAAGTGCGACAAGTCCGCACCTTTCGGTATGCTCGAGCATGGCAAGTCCGTATTTGACGATCATTCTGTTTTCGTCGACGATGGGCATAACGTCCGCTATCGTTCCGATGGCGGCGAGGTCGGCGAATTTGCGGTAGATTGAGGCGACCGCTTCCCTTTCCAGCTCCCTGCCGTAGACCTTGATTATTTCATAGGCGGTGATGACCTTGAATATTACTCCGACGCCGGCAAGCTGCTTAAAGGGATAGGGGCAATCGGATCTGTGGGGATTCACGACCGCTATTGCGTCGGGGATCTGCTTTTGGCATTCGTGGTGGTCGGTTACGACGGTATCTATGCCGAGGGAGGCGGCATAGCGCACCTCCTCGACTGCGGTAATTCCCGTATCGACCGTTATAATGAGCTTGACGCCTCTCGAGGCGAGGTGGGCTATTGCGGCGTTAGACAAACCGTAGCCCTCCTCGGTTCTGTTCGGGATATAATATCCGACGTCTGCGCCGAGGGATTTAAGGTAGAGGTAGAGCATGGTAACGGACGTTACGCCGTCGACGTCGTAGTCGCCGTATATGGCGATCCGCTCTTTATTCTCGATGGCATCCGCTATTCTCTCCACGGCACGCTCGACGTCCCGAAGCAGCAGGGGCGAGTGCATGAGGATATCCGAGCAATCGAGGAAGCTTTTTGCTTCGCTTGTGCTCCTATGTCCTCTGTTATAAAGGAGGGATGCGCAAATTTCGGATATTCCGAGATCTTTTGCCATTTGTGCGACTGCCGTGCGAGATATGTCGTTTTCTTCGTATTTAACGCTCCAGAGCGTTTTTTTATTATCCATTTTGCATCTCTCCTTTCCGAGTATTTTTTAATTTGCGTATTTTTTGATAATTGCAAGTGCGACCTTGATGCCGTCGACGGCGGAGCTCATAATTCCGCCGGCATATCCTGCGCCCTCTCCGCACGGGTAGATGAGCGGTGAGCCGAGGGCGGTAAGGTCATCGCCCCTCATTATTCTGACGGGGGCGGAGGTGCGTGTTTCGACGCCCGTAAGGACGGCGTCGGGGGCGGCGAAGCCCTCTATTCTGCCGTTGAATATTCCAAAGCCCTCCCGAAGCCGTTTACTTATTTCCTTCGGCAAGGCCTCGTCGAGCGGTGCGACACGGACTCTTTTACCGTTTCCGTAGGTGGGCATTATTCTTTTCGGCTCGTGCTTGACTTGTCCTTCAAGAAAATCGCCCATGGTCTGCACGGGTGCGTAATAATCTCCGCCGCCGAGGCGGTACGCACGGCGCTCGAGCTCCTCCTGAAATTCGATCGCTCCTATTGGGGTTGATCCGTAATCCGTCGGATTTACGGAGACGTTGACCGCACAGTTTGCGTTTCTGCCGTCCCTTGCGTATTTACTCATACCGTTGACGCAGACGCCGTACTGTTGCGACGTGGCAGGCACGACCTCTCCGCCGGGGCACATACAAAACGTATAGACTCCTCGCTCGCCCCTCGTATCCGAGAGGTTATATTCGGCATGTCCGAGCGAGGGGTGATTTGCGTACCTACCGTACATTGCTCTGTCTATATCCTCTTGGAGATGCTCCACTCGGACGCCGACGGAATAGGGCTTCGGCTCTATTACCATATTATGAGACATAAGCATTCTGTAGGTATCCCTTGCACTATGTCCGAGGGCGAGCACCGCAGCACCGGCTTCCACCGCTCCGCAGGTGGTCAAAAGCTCCACCGAGCTCTCGTGCCTTATATAACCGTCAAGGCGGCAACGGTACATTACCGTGCCACCGCATTTTTCTATTCTTTCAAGTATATTATTCACCACGTCGGTGAGTATATCCGTGCCTATATGGGGCTTGGCACGTGTGAGTATCTCTCTCGGTGCGCCGAACTCGACGAATCGGTCGAGAACGTAGGAGCATCTCGGATCGTTTATTCTCGTGGTCAATTTTCCGTCGGAAAACGTTCCCGCTCCGCCTGCTCCGAATTGGATATTCGATTCGGTATCGAGTATTCCCTCGCTTGCAAATCTATCGACTGCGGCTTTTCTCTTATTTACGTCGTCGCCTCTGTCCATAATGATGGGGCGATATCCGTTTTCGGCAAGCAAAAGGGCGCAAAAAAGCCCTGCCGGTCCCATTCCGACGATGACCGGTCTTGCCGAGAGCCTTTCGCTTCCCCGTTCCGTTACGAGCGTTTGCTCGGGCATGGGCTTAAGTCTTGAGCCCGTGCGGATGGGGATCTCGTTTTCGGAAACGGCAAGGACGCTGTAAACGAGGAGGATATTATTCTTATCCCTTGCGTCTATCGAGCGTCTGTACACCGACATATCAAGCTCTCGGGGATCTATTCCCTCACCTGCGATGATCTTTCTCGCACGGGAGATGGCTTGGGCTTCGTTACCGTCGAGCCCGAGCTTGATATCGTTTATCAAAAATCTGCTCATTTATTCCGCTACCGTAAGGCGAACGGTGATCCGCTCCGTTTTACTCTCGACGTTTTGTGGGAGGGTTATGGGCAGCTCTATGTCCTTATCGGGTGCGGATACCGAGCTTCTGTTGACCTTTACTGTAATCCTATCGACCTTATCGAGAGTTGAGCGGACGCCCCAGATCTCTATTGTCTGCGGTGATGCGGAAAGTGTTTCTCCCTCTGCTCCGCCGACGAGCTGAAGCTCGACGGGGACGGTCTTTTTGATTATGGGATCGTTGACCTGAAGTGCATAGCACCAAAAGGCGAAGGCGAGCACGATGCAGGCGAAGAAAACGAGAATATTTATCTTTTTGAATTTTTTCTTGGTCGCAGTCTCCTCACCGTGTGAGAAGCCGACGTCCATCATATCGTCATGCTGATGCGATGTACTCATTATTTTTCCCTCCTTGCTCTTTTATCGGACTTTTGAGTCTTAGCCGTATCGGTCGGGAGAAGCAGCTCGGTGAGCTTTTTATGCAGAGATTTATAGCTGTAATTCTGCGTGAGCTCTCCGTTATGCGCTATCGAGATCTTTCCCGTTTCCTCGGAAACGACGATAACGACTGCGTCGCTGACCTCGCTTATTCCGAGTGCCGCACGGTGTCTCGTTCCCATATTCTCGTCGATATCCTCGTTAAGAGAAAGCGGCAAGAAGCAGCCTGCGGAATATATTCTGTAATTACGAAGTATCACCGCTCCGTCGTGGAGGGGGGCTTTATTGAAGAAAATGTTCTTAAGGAGCTGGGACGAGAGCATGGCGTTGAGCACCGTTCCCGTTTTTATATGCTCTCCGAGCTTTGTCGAGCCCTCGATGACTATGAGTGCGCCCGTCTTTTCCATGGAAAGATCGCAGGCGGTCTCGGTAAGTATCTGTATTGCGTTCGAGGTATAGGCTATGCTCTTCGTATCGGTAGAGATATGCTTGATATTGGTGAGGGGGGCGTTGCCTATCTGCTCGAGCACCGAGCGCAGCTCCGGCTGGAACAGGATGAGTATTGCCACGATCCCCGCCTGACGAAATTCGGTAAACACGAGGCTTACGCCACGCAGATCCGCAAGCATACTTACCACCATCAGCACAAGGAGAAAGGCAAGACCTATTACGAGCCTTGCGGCACGCTTATTTATTATGAAATTAAAAAGGAAGAAAAATATCAGCGCAAGCAGGATCATATCCACGACGTCGCGCACGCCGATACGCTCTATTCTGTAAAGCACGTACACCTCCAGAAATTGCAGTACCTGACCGAGAAGATATTTTATTTGCTCCATACTACCTCTCCTTTGCATTTGATCTGTATATGAGTTTCCCCAAAAGGGTACAATTACGCATTCTCCATACAGTATATCATATATATCAAGAAATTACAAATGTTTTTTTGTAAAAAAACAAGGTTTTTTCAAAAAAATCGCTTCACGCGGCTGTTTTTCCGCATGAAGCGATCTTGATTTTTACAGATACTGTTAATCGTCGCAGTTTTCCCAGTTGTGATAGACGTTCATTACGTCGTCGTGATCCTCGAGATTTTCGAGAAGGAGGCTCATATACTTGATATCGTCCTCGTTATCGAGGGTAACGTAATTCGAGGCGATCTTATCCTTTTCGCAGGACTCGACCTCGTAGCCTGCGGCGACGAGTGCGTCGTTGACTGCGTAGACGTCGTCGGGCTCGGTATAGATCTCGAAAACATCGCCGTCGCTCGAAAAGTCGGTAGCACCTGCCTCGAGTGCGGTTTCCATAAGTGCGTCCTCGTCCGAGACGTTCTCCTTAAGTATGATGATAACTCCCTGATCCGTGAAAAGATAGCTTACGCAGCCGGTCTGACCGAGGTTACCCTTAAACTTCGAGAAGTAGGAGCGGACATCGCCTGCGGTTCTGTTTCTGTTATCGGTGGACGCCTCAACTATGACTGCGATTCCCGCAGGTCCGTAGCCCTCGTAGACGATCTCCTCGTAGGTCGAATTGGTATCGCCGAGAGCCTTTTTAATTGTACGCTCGATATTATCGTTAGGCACGTTATTTGCCTTTGCCTTGGCGATAAGGTCTCGGAGCTTTGAGTTTACGGTGGGATCTCCGCCGCCGCTCTTTACGGCTACGGTTATTTCCTTACCTATTTTCGTGAAAACCTTAGCCTTTTGGGCGTCGGTCTTTTCCTTCTTATGCTTGATATTATTCCATTTACTGTGTCCTGACATATTTAATACCTCTTTCCTATAACTCGTTTATTGTATCACTTCCGTGCCGTCTTGTCAACCCGAAATTATCAAATTTTTTCCGTTTTCTTAAGGCAGATGAGTCCGAAGGCGTTTCCGAGCACGTAATTCGTTGCCCTTGTGAGTGCTATTCTCGTGCCGAGGACGTTTGCGTCGTTAACGGAGAGGATCTGGCAATTGTGATAAAATCTGTTGAATGCGGTTGCGACGTCAAGGATATATCTCGTAACGACCGACGGCTCGTATGCTTCAAGTGCCTCTGCGACCTTTTCTGGGAAGCGCGCGAGAGTCTTAACGAGCTCTCTTTCGTCGTTTGACGTGAAGGTCATATTTCCCGTGGGGGCTGCGTCGTGCGCTTTTTCAAGGAGCGAGCAGGTTCTTGCGTAGGTATACTGCACGTAAGGTCCTGTATTTCCGTCGAAGGAGAGTGCGTCCTCGAGGACAAAGTTGATATCTCTTATTCTGTTGCTGGAGAGGTAGTAGAACACGATCGCACCGACTCCGACTGCCTCTGCGACCTCTGCTTTATTTTCAAGGTCGGGGTTCTTCTCCTCCATTATCTCGGAGACCTTTTCTATTGCCTGAGCGAAAAGGTCCTTAAGGAGAATTACGTTACCCGTTCTCGTTGCGAGCTTTGCGCCGTTGATGCTGACCGTTCCGTAGGGGACGTGGACGAGCTTATCGTACCAATCGTAGCCCATGAGCTCAACGACCTTGAACCACTGTGCGAAGTGGAGGCTCTGACCTGCGCTCGTTACGTAGATCGCCTTATCGAAGTCATACTCCTGCTTTCTGTACACCGCTGCGGCGATATCACGTGTGGGATAGAGGGTTGAGCCGTCTCGCTTGAGTATGAGGCAGGGGGGCATTCCGTACTGCTCGAGGTCGACTATGGATGCGCCGTCGTCGATCTTAAGAAGTCCCATATCACGAAGCTTTTGCACCTGTGCGGGCATTTTATCGGTATAGAAGCTCTCGCCCTTATAGCTATCGAATTCGATTCCGAGCTGTGCATACGTTCTCTGATACTCGGCAAGGCTTATTTCGATGAACCATTTCCAAAGTGCGATATCCTCCTCGTCGCCGAGCTCAAGCTTATGAAATTCCGCTCTTGCCTCGTCGTCGAGTGCAGGATCTTTCTCGGCTGCCTGATGGAATTTGACGTAGAGCTCGACGAGCTTATCTATTCCGCCCGAGATTATGGCGTCCTTATCGCCCCATTTTTTATATGCGACTATCATTTTTCCGAACTGCGTGCCCCAGTCGCCGAGGTAGTTGATTCCGACGCAGTTATAGCCCGAAAATTCGTGGAGCTTTTTAAGTGAATGTCCGATTACGGTCGTGCCGAGGTGTCCGATATGGAAGGGCTTTGCGACATTGGGGGATGAGTAGTCGAGGACGACCGTTTTTCCCTCTCCGACGTTCGACGAGCCGTATTTTTCGCCACGTGCGAGCACCTCGTCGCATAGGACGCTCTCGAGATATTTGTCGCTTATCGAAAAGTTGAGATATCCGTTGACGGGGGTAACCTTGGATATCGCTCCGTGGGATATGCCCTGTGCGATGGTCTCCGCTATCTGCACGGGTGAGCGGCGCAGGGTACGTGAGAGCTTAAAGCAAGGCAATGCGACGTCTCCCATTGAGGTATCGGGGGGATACTCGAGCATCTGAAAGACTGTTTCCGGCTCAAGCTCCGCTCCGGGAAAGCTTTTGGTAATTGATTGGCTTATTTGTTCGGATAAGATCCTTTTGAAATTTTGCATAACTGTACCTTTCTGAAATATATATAAGTAAATTATCGACTGTTAAATATCAGAGCTCCCTGCCCTCGTCTATCATATCTCTTGCCGCACGGAGCTGTGCCTCGGTAACGTTGAGTCCGCCGAGGATTCTGGCGACCTCGGAGACTCTTGCCTCATCGGGAAGCAGGTGTGCTTCGGTGCACACCTCACCGCCCTTATCGTGCTTTGATATGAGATAATGGTTGTGTGCGAGGGACGCTATCTGTGCGGAATGCGTTACGCAGATGACCTGCACGTTATGGGATATCTGCTTCAGCTTTATTCCGACCTTACGGGAGGTCTTGCCCGAGATGCCGGTATCTATTTCGTCGAAGATGACCGCATCTGCTCCGTCCTTATCGAGCAATATGCTCTTGATGGCGAGCATTATTCTCGAAAGCTCGCCGCCGGAGGCTATTTTCGTCATCGGCATCGGCTCTTGACCTGCGTTTGCCGAGATGAGAAATTCCACCTCGTCCGCACCGTTTGCCGACGGCTCGGGGAGGGGCTTTGTGCTGATGACAAAGCGCACCTTTGGCATTTCGAGAAATTCAAGCTCGCCTGCGATCCTCGTTTGCAGCTCGGATGCGGCGTGCTTTCTCGCTTCGCTGAGCTCTGCCGACTTTGACATCAGGGCGGCGTGCGCTTGCTCTCTTCTCTTTTCCGCCGCAAGCGTCAGATCGTCGAGATTTTCCGTTTCGTCGATGAGCCTTGAGAGCTCCTCGGCGAAGGCGAGTATTTCCTCGGTGGTGCTGCCGTATTTTTTCTTAAGCCTTGCTATTGCGTCAAGGCGTGAGCCTATTCTGTCGAGGCGTTTTGCGGCACTTTCGCCGTTATCATCCTCCCACGTGCGTGCACGCTCTGCGACGTCCTCGACCTCGTATCGCAGAGATATGAGCTTTTGGGAGATCTCATCCGCCTCGGGAATGACGTCGGAGAGTCGGGATATTGCCGTTTCCGCTCTCGATATCAGCTCTGCGGCACTCTTTTCCGAGCCTCGCAGGACGTGGTAGGCGAATTTTGAATTTTTCTGTATACGCTCGAGGCTTTGGAGTCTCTTTTCCTCCTCGAGCAGCTTTTCTTCTTCGCCCGGCTTCGGATCTATTTCCTTTATCTCGCCGAGCTGAAAGCGGTAAACGTCGTAAAGCCTTGCGCTCTCACGGGCTCTTTTTCGGAGTCCGTCGAGGTATGCGTCGGCTTGCTTATATTCCTCAAAAAGTGCCTCGTATTCCCGTCTGATCTCGGAATTTGAAGCGTACAGGTCGAGTATTTCGAGCTGCTCCGCACGCTGCATTATGCGCTGATTATCGTTCTGACCGTGTATCGTGATGAGAAGTGCGCCTATTTCACGTGCGAGTCCCTGCGTAACGGTCTGACCGTTTACACGGACTGTGCTTCTGCCGTCGGCGGTAAAGGTTCGCTGGAGCGTTACGCCCTCCTCCGCATCAAAGCCGAGCTGTGCGATATGCTCTGCGGCGGCGGTGGGAATATTTTCAAAGCAGCCTCGGACGGTGGCTTCCCTCTCGCCGTTTCGAAGCTTTCCGCCGAGCTTACGAGAGCCGATAAGGATTCCTATACAGTCCATAATGACCGATTTTCCCGCTCCCGTTTCGCCCGTCAGGACCGAAAAGCCGTCGGTAAATTCGATATTCAGCTCCTTGATCACTGCGACGTTCTTGATGTACAGGGACGTTATCATTTCATTTCCTCAAGCATAAGCGCTTTTATTCTCGTGCCGAGGGATGCGGCGATCTCCTCGTTCGTTGTGGCGACGAAGATCGTATCGTCTCCGGCGACACAGCCGAGTATATCGGCACAGCGTATATTATCTATTCCCGTGGCGACTGCCTGCGCCATTCCGGGATGAGTCTTGATGACTATTATATTCATTGCGCTCGTAACGGAGATTATGAGATTGGTCAGGGACGCATTGAGCTTATTGATATCGCTCGAGGCGGTGGACGTGGGCAGGACGTAGTAATATCCGCTCGCACCGTCGGAGATCTTCGTGAGCTTAAGGTCCTTTATATCACGCGAGACCGTTGCCTGAGTGGCGGAAATGCCGCTCTCGCCGAGTCTTTTTATAAGCTCGTCCTGTGTATCTATCCGATTATTCTCTATTATTTCTCTTATTTTGGATTGTCTGTCCTTTTTCACTTGGCATCTCCTCCTATCAGTAATTATGCTTCATTTTTTTACTCAAAATTTCGTAGAACGAGCGGTCGTTCAGGCGCACGAGCTTTACGGTGAGGGGTGAGCGTGATATGCGCACGGATTCGTCCTTGAAAAGCTCGCAGCTTCCCTTACCGTCCACCGTCAGCATCAGCGATCTTTCTCTGACCGAGACGTTCTTGACCTGTATTTCGGTCTCGTCGGAGAAAATGAGCTGTCGTGCGATAAACGAATGGGGGCATATCGGGGTAACGAGCGTGCATCTGACTCTCGGATCGGCTATCGAGCCGCCTGCGCTCATTGCGTATGCGGTAGAGCCCGTGGGCGTCGAGATTATCAAGCCGTCCGCTCTGTATGAGGTTACGAGGCTTCCCATGGCGTACAGCTCGAGGTTGATTATTCTCGATACCGAGCCCGTCGATATGACTGCGTCGTTGAGTGCGTAGGACGAATATTTGACCGTGCCGTCCGTTTTGAGAACGTCGACGCTTATCATATTTCTTTCGTCCACGGTATAGTCCCCCTCGATGACTCTCGAGAGCGGTGCAAGCTCATCCGCTTCAAGCTCCGCCATATAGCCGAGGTGTCCGAGGTTTATTCCGAGTATGGGCTTACCCCGTTTCGCCATTCGCTTTGCGCAGTCGAGTATCGTACCGTCGCCGCCGAGGGCGATGACGAGCTCCGCCTCGTCGTAGAGCCTTTCCACGGGCATAAAGTATATATTCCCACGGTAGCTCTTCATCGAGAGCACCTTTTCCTTACTGTACTGCGAAACGAGCACCTTACAGCCGAAATCGAGCAGGTAATTTGCCACTCGCATGGCACTGCTTGCCTTTTCGGAGATATTGAAATTAGTTACTATGGCGATTTTTTTCATACAGCCTCCTTCGGCACTCCGTGTGCGCGGTATATCCGTTTGCGTCGGGCACGGGGCACGGTAAACCTTGTTGTGTTTTTATTCTTAATTTATTTTTTCAAGCCGGTCGCCTCGAGCATCCACGCTCGCACATTCTCGGCGTTATGCTCTCCGCCCTTTACGAGACGGGCGAGAAATTCAACGTTTCCGCTTCCGCCCTCTATCGGGGAGCGTGTTATTCCGGCGCAGGCAAAGCCGACAGTGCAGGCACTCTGCACGACTTTTTCAAGTGCGGCGAGGTGATCCGCCTTATCCTTAACTATGCCGTGGGAATTAAGTGCGGCTCTGCCGCATTCGAACTGCGGCTTGACGAGGGTTACGAGTTCTCCACCGTCCGCAAGGACCGAGAAAACGCTTTCGTGTATGAGCGTTTGCGAGATGAAGGAAACGTCCATCACCGCAAGCTCGGGGGTGGCGGAAAAATCCGCAGGCTTCATATATCTTGCATTATATTTTTCCATCGATACGACTCTTTTATCGTCGACAAGCTCGGGGGCGAGCTGTGAATGCCCCGAATCGACGGCAAAGACGAGCGACGCACCTCTGCGGAGCAGGCAATCCGTAAATCCGCCCGTGGACGCTCCGATATCGAGGCATATTTTACCCTCGGGCGACACTCCGAAGGTATCGAGTGCGTGCTCGAGCTTTTCGCCGCCTCGGCTGACGAATTTGGGTGCGTCGGATATGACGACGCTATGCTCCGCATTTTCGTCTATATCGGCGGAGGGTTTATTCATAATTTTGCCGTCGACGCTGACCTTACCCGATTCGATGAGGGCTTTGGCATTTTGGCGGCTTCTTGCGTATCCGTAGCGGAAAAGGTAAAGATCTGCTCTCATATCAGCTTTTTCTTACGAGGAGGTACTTTGCAAGCTCGGAGAGCGTGCCGTCGTCTATATTCTTTACCGCTTCTATCGCTTCCGAGGTGAGTTTATTCGCATATTCTCTTGCTTCCTCCACGCTCATAAAGGAGAGGACGGAATTGAGCTCGTGCTCGCCGTTTTCAAAATCAAGTATATCATCGGTTATCTGAAAGGCGAGACCTATATTTTTTGCGTATTTTACAAGGGACAGGCATTTTTCGTCGCTCTCGGGAACTCCTGCGGCGAGGCAGCCGAGCTTGACTGCGGCGCAGACGAGCTTTCCGGTCTTGAGGGAATGGAGCTCGATTATTTCCTCGGGCGTGAGCTGTGTCGAGGCGGCGAAGATATCCACCGTCTGTCCTGCGAGCATTCCGCACTCGCCTGCACTCTCGGCAAGTATTGCCACGGCGTGTGCGTTGGTTGCCGGATCGATATGGGGATTGGTTGCCGCCGTGCCGAACGCTTTGACACAGATGGCATCCCCCGAGATGAGAGCCATTGCCTCTCCGTACTCGGTATGCACTGCCGCTCTGCCTCGGCGCAGCTCGTCGTTATCCATACATTCCATATCGTCGTGGACAAGGGACGAGGCGTGTATCATTTCAAGTGCGCAGGCATACGGCAGGGCGGCGGATCTTGCCGCTCCGAGAAGTCTGGCACTCTCGAGGGTGAGGAAGGCACGGATGCGCTTTCCTCCGCCGAGGATTCCGTATTTCTGAACCTCGACGAGCTTTACGTTTGCCGACGGATCGGGGGCGAAGCATGCGTCAAGTGCTTCCTCGAGCGTTTTGGCATTTTCGAGGAGGAGCGTTTTTATATTTTCAAATTCAGGCATTTTCCGAAATATCCTTTTCCGTATGCGTTCCGTCGCCGTTATCGACGACCGCTCTTATTCTCTTCTCCGCACCGTCGAGGGCGTCGTTACAGTATTTTACGAGCCTCACTCCCTCCTCGTAGAGTCCGAGGGACTCGTCGAGCGAGGAATTGCCCTTTTCAAGCAGGGCTACTATTTCTTCAAGTCGCTGTGCGGCGGACTCGAAGGTCATTTTTTTATTTTCGGATTTTGGCATTGCGATCCTCCTTACGAATCTCCTCTACGACGGCGGACACTTCTCCGTCGCCGAGGGTGATCTCGATCCTTTCTCCTATTTCAAGTGTATCGGCACTGCTCACGACCTCTCCTTCCTCGTCCTTGACCATTGCGTAGCCGCGAGAAAGCGTGGAGAGCGGGCTTATTGATTCGAGCCGTGCCGTGAGAATACCGAGGGTATGCTCACTATCTTTTATTTTTTCTCCGACGAGCGCATCAAGTCTATCGGAGGCGGTGCTTATCTTAATTCTGTACTCGTCGAGCAGTGCCTCACGGGATGCGAGGACACGGGTACTCTCGAGCCGTTTTACCTGCTCCTTTGCAAGTATGATGCGTGAGAGCATCACGCTTTGCATACGGGAGAGCGAGGCTGCGAGGTCGTTTTTCAGGCTTATGCCGTCGGGCACTGCAAGCTCTGCGGCGGCGGACGGTGTGGGTGCACGCAAATCCGCCACGAAGTCGCAGATAGTGAAGTCGCTTTCGTGTCCGACTGCCGAGATGACGGGTATTTCCGAGTCGGCTATTGCCTCGGCGAGCTCCGGGCTATTGAATGCCCACAGGTCCTCCATCGAGCCGCCGCCTCGACCGATGATGATAACGTCCGCACTATGCGTTTCGTTAAAATAGCGAAGTCCCGATATGAGCGTTCTGTACGCTCCCTCTCCCTGCACGAGTGCCGGGTAAAGTATGAGTGTTGCCGGGTGAAATCTTCTGCCGAGCACGTTTATCATATCGTGTATCGCCGCACCGGTGGGCGAGGTGATTATTCCTATTTTCTCGGGATATTTGGGTATGGGCTTTTTTCTCGACGCATCGAAGAGTCCTCTTGCGGCGAGGCGTTCCTTTATTTGCTCGAACTCCGCATAGAGTGCGCCGACGCCGTCGGGCTGTATATCCTCACAGCATATTTGATACTGTCCCGAGGGTGCGTAGAGCGTTATATGTCCGTAGGCTATGACGCTCATTCCCTCCTTAAGTGCAAATCTGAGTCTTTGTGCGCTCGTGCGGAACATTACCGCACGGAGGACGCCGCCCGAGTCCTTAAGGGTGAAATATATATGTCCCGAGCGATGATACGTGAGGTTTGAGACCTCGCCTCGAACGCAGATCGCCGAGAGGACGTCATCACGCCCGAGGAGCGTGCGTATATATTCGTTTATCTGCGTAACGCTGAGTATCATTTCGGAACCGTTCATTATTCCTCCGTATCCGTCCTTGCATGCGCTCTGCGTGCGAGCAGTGCCACTCCCACGGCGTTATCCGAGGACAGCTCGGGGGATGCGAAGAACGTATTATCAAGGCTTGCGAGCCTTTTTCTTATTATCGAATTACTCATTACCCCACCTGCGTAGAGGATCGGTATATCGGGGTATTTTTTTCGTATATCCTCGCTCATACGGGCGAGAGTTTCGGCGACGAAATTCAAGACGTATGCTGAGACGTATGCGGCGTCGTTCGTTTCCGAATAGAGCTTTTTCGCTATATTTTCAAGCCCGGAGAGGTTACACCTTCCCTCCCTTGCGGAGATACGGGGCGTATCGAGCTTACCCCGATACGTGAGTGCGAATCTTTCGATTTCCTTGCCGCACGGAAATTTCATTCCCATCATAACGCCTGCACGGTCGATCGCCTGACCTGCGCTGATATCCGCAGTATCTGCCGATACGGTGATATCAAATCCGACGCCTGCCGGCTTAACGTAGACAGCCTCGGTAGTGCCTCCGGAGACGTGAAAGGCGACGAAATCGTGCTCTATCAGTTCATTCCCTGCGTTGCACGAATGCAGAGCCGCCATTATATGCCCTGCCTGATGAGAAAGCTCGTACACGGGCACGTGGTGCGTTGCGGCGATGGCGTATGCCGCCGCCTTGCCTGACATAAAGCACGGCATATACGAGCCCTCCGTATCTCTTGGGGAGACGGAAACGCCGACTGCGCCTATTTTATATCCCCGAATGGCATTTTCAAGCTCGGGGGAGAGCGTGGGGAAATTTTTTATATGTGCGAACACGGCGTCGCTCTGACGAAGTCCTCTCTCGCCGAGTCCGACATCGAGCAGACGTCTGATATTCGCTCCGACCTCGCCGTCCTCGGTACAGAACGCAAGGGACGTAGTATAATTACTCGTATCTATTCCGAGATACGCCGTTTTTTCAGACATTTTCCGCTTCCAGAACGTCCTTTATCTTATTGAGGACGCCGTTCGTGAAGGCACGGGATTTGGGATCGTCGAAGGACTTGACAAGCTCGAGTGCCTCGTTTATGGACACCACCTTCGGAATATCCTCGCAGCAGAGCATTTCGTAAACGCAGATACGCATAGCGCAGCGCACGGCGTTGGAGATACGGGAGATCTTCCAGCCGTTTGAGGCGTCCGCTATGAGTGCGTCTATTCTTTCCTCATTCTCGACGACTCCGAAATACGTGTCCTTGATATATTTTTCCTTGACTGCGTCAATGTCTCGATTTTCAGCCGAGAGGGCGAATATCTCCTCGGGCTGCTCCTCACGGCGAAATTCTCTTTCAAACAGGAGAGCGAATGCCGCTTCTCTTTGCTCTTTTCTTGTCATAATCAGAAATCCTTTTCAAGCAATAAAAATTATTCATATTATTATATTACAAAAATGCCGAAAAGTCAATAAAGTTGCGAGATTTTATTCAAAAAAATGAATATTTTCTCCGTTTATGCATTTTTCGCAGGCTTTGCGAATTTTTTCAAAAAAATGCACACAGGCTATTGAAAAATCGGCGGAAATATTATATAATATATACGAAATATAATGCCTTGCGGCAAAGGAGCTTCAAAAATGCCAAGAAAAGATTGTGAAACACAGATGTTCCGCGTTCCCAACGAGCGTGAGGAGCAAACGAGAAGAATTCTGCAGGAGATCTACAACGCCTTGAGCGAGAGGGGCTACAACCCCATCAATCAGATCGTCGGTTACATCATCTCCGAGGATCCCACCTATATCACCAATCACAACAACGCTCGCGCCCTTATCAGAAAGCTTGATCGGGACGAGCTTCTTGCCACGCTTCTGAAGAATTATCTCGGGATCTGAAAATGAGATTTTTTGACCTTAAGGCAGGCACGTCCGTTCCTGCCATCCCCTCCCCGTCGCTTCTCTGCGTCGGCAATTTTGACGGTGTTCATCTCGGGCACCGTCAACTTGTTGCAAGGACGCTTGCGGAGCTTGACTTCCGACGCAGTGCTTTTCCGAGCGAGGACACCGTCGGCGGCGTTTGGCTCTTTGAATCGCCGTCCTACAAGACCTCCGACGTGCTTTGCACGCTCGAGGAAAAGCTCGAAATTTTTGCATCTCTCGGGCTTGAATACGCCGCAGTCGCCGAATTTTCGGAGATGCGTGAGCTGTCGCCCGAGGCATTCGTGAGGGATATTTTACGGGGAGAGTGCCGCTGCGTCGGTGCGGTGTGCGGCGAGAATTTTCGCTTCGGCAAGAACGCCGCAGGGGACGCCGCACGGCTTTGCGAGCTGATGGACGATGCTGCGACGGTCGTTCCCCTTCTCTCCTTTGGCGGCGAGACCGTTTCGTCATCACGGATAAGGGATCTGCTCCTTTGCGGAGATATCGCCCGTGCGAACGAGCTGCTCGGCGGACGCTACTCGATCTGCGAGCCGGTCCTTCACGGCAAGGAGCTTGGGCGCACGCTCGGCATACCCACTATCAATCAACGCCCGACGGCGAAGCGTTTGCTTTTGTCCGACGGGGTTTATTCCACGCTCTGCACGCTCGACGGGAAGGAATATCTCGGCGTTACCGACGTCGGCGTTCGTCCGACTACCGATCGGGACGGCGAAAAAAGTGCGGAGACCTTTTTGATCGACTATTCCGGCGATTGCTACGGGAAGTCGGTCAGGGTGGAATTTCTCGAGCGTATTCGGGACGAGAAAAAATTTTCGGATCTTGATGAGCTTGCCGCACAGATAAGGTGCGACATTGACAGGGCTATGAATCTTTTTGAAAAACGATAAAAGCAAACGGAGGTGAGTACCGTGAAAAAAAGAATATTTGCGCTGATTTTTGCGGTGCTTGCGGTCGTTTCGGCGACCCCGCTTTCCGCATTTGCCTACGAGCTTGACGAGAGCGACACGCAGGCGGGGGCGTATTATCTTTACAATATCGAAAATGCTACGGTGCTTGCCGAGAAGAACGCCGAGAGTGCGATATCTCCCTCCTCCACGGCAAAAATAATGACTGCCTGCATTGCTCTTGAGTCGGGGATCGGCGAGGACACCGTCGTTACGGTAAGCTCTGCGATGCTATCCGCCTCCTCGGGCAGAACGATGGGCTTGAAGGTCGGCGACAGGCTCACCGTGGCGGACCTGCTTTATGCGGTCGTTTGCGGCGGCTACAACGACGCTTCCCTCGTGCTTGCGCTTTCCGTTTGCGACAGCGTTGAGGAATTTGTTACGCTTATGAACGAAAAAGCCGAGCAGCTGGGTATGAGCTCCACGGAATACATCAATCCCACGGGGCTTGAGTCCTCGGGAATGACCACGACGGCGGCGGACACTGCGATACTTGCGGAATATATGTCCGAAAATGCACGCTTCGTCGAGATCGGGAGCACGAAATCCTATACGCTCTCGAGCGTTGCGACCTGCTCCAAGGCGACGGTTGCGAACCGTTCCTCAATTCTTGCATCTTACAAGGGTATGTCCTGCTTTAATGTCGGCTCGGGTAGCGGCGATTACACCGTTATCTACTACCGGACGGGTGGGCTTTCCTATATTTGCGTGGTGATGGGGGCGAATGCCGTTTCCGACGTTGATGCAGGCACGAATTGCGCCGAGGTGATCTCGAAGCGTTTGCTTGCACATGCGGTGAACGATTATTCCATGCGCACCGTTATGACTGCGGACACGGTCATCGACACCGTTCCGATCAAATATTCGGTTGAGCTTAACGAAATTGACGTTTATCTTGAGGAGGATATTCGGATCTATCTGTCGAGTGAGATCGATGCGGATATTGACCTTACGTACAGCACTTATCTGTACGGGGAGCTTAAAGCTCCGCTTTCGGCAGGCGAGCGTGTGGGCGAGCTGGTCGTTTCATACGACGGGCGAATCCTTGCGACGGGATATCTGACCGTTGCGGAAGACGCTCGGCGAAATGCGTTTCTTCATCTGATGGATCTGATGAAGGAATATCTGTCCTCGAGGGCGTTTCTCATTACCCTGCTGTCGTTTGCCGGGATAATGGGTGGGTATTATTTCGTAAAGCGCAGACGGCTCGAAAAAATGTATAATAAAATCAAGCGTTCCCGCACTCGCCGAGGCAAAGGCGGCTCTGCTCGATAGATTGTGGCGAAAATTCAAAACTTTTCAAAAAATAATTGAAAAACCTCTTGATTTTTAGAAAACATTGTGATATAATACTAAAGTCGTCGGTTGGCGGCGAAATACAGGGGTATAGCTCAGCTGGTAGAGTACCGGTCTCCAAAACCGTGGGTCGCGGGTTCGAATCCTCCTGCCCCTGCCAAGAAAAAAGCACATTGCTTACGCAATGTGCTTTTTCAATTAAGTGTGTCTTCAGTGCATAAAGTCATCAATTTTAATTATTATTTTTAGGTACAATACAAAATTATTGATCAATTATGCCATCCAAACAAGATATCTTATATGATCCAGGTCCCCAATTCGAACCTTTTTTTATAGCTTTCCACTGTGCCTTTGTACCATTATAGTATATTTCCTTTAAGGAATCGCAATCCTTAAATACATTATCTCCTATGTCGATTACGGCTTTACCAATTCTTATACCTGTCAATGAACCACATCTGAAAAAGGCAAAAGAGCCTATGGTTGTTACAGTGTCCGGAATAGTTAAACTTCTTAATGAATTGCAATGTGAAAATGCAAACGCACCTATTTTTTCTGCTCCCGGATAGATAATTATATTAAGTAACGATTTGCAATCTCGAAACGCCATATCACCTATATATTTTACGCTATCCGGAACGGCAAAAGATGTATCTTGTTTTCCTAACGCATATTGTATAAGCATTTCGCCGCCCTTGGTATATAAATTTCCATCAACAGATTCAAAATTTGGATTCCCTTGATCGACATTTATTCCCATCATGGAAACAGATCCTGCAAACGAACCGGATTGGATATGTACTACACTATCGGACATCGTTACACTCGTCAATGATTTGCAATTACAGAATACATAATCAGGCATCGTCGTTACATTATCTCCGATAATTACTGTTTTCAAAGATGTACAATTTTGAAATATCGGATGCTTTTTCGAACCCGCTTTGGTGCATACCGTTGCATTCCAATATACAGTTTCAAGCGAGGTGCAAAGACAGAACGCATAATCGCCTATGTTCGTTATACCATAGGCTATCGTTGCACTCGTCAGCGAAGCGCAACCCCAAAACGCAGCCTGACCTATACTCGTTACGCTATCCGGTATATTTATGCTCGTCAGCGAGCAGCAACCTCCATTCAAGCCGGAGAACGCAAAATCCCCTATCGCAGTTATGCTGTTGGGTATTGTTATATCCGTTAAATAGGTGCAATCCCAGAATGCCCGACTGCCTATTTTTGTTACCGGTTTGCCCTTATATCTAGACGGAATTTTAACTTCGGTAGCATTTCTGTCGCAAAAAGATACCGCATATTCTTTTTTGTCTTCAGAAAGTTTAAATACAAGATCGGGCATTACGCTGAACTCCATTTCATTAAAAAATTAAACAATCATTATTCATTTAGAAGTTATTAATATGATGTTAGGTCAATAACGCTCTATTATTAACATTTGAAATACTGTCTTCCTTTGTATCATTATGACAGTTCACTCCAGTAATTTTCAATGCATTGCATTATTTCTGTGCTCATCACCGACATGATTTTTTTATACGTTGACAGGTTCGCCTTTTTTTCTTCCAGAAGTCTAGCCAATGTATTTATAGATATACCCGTGATTTTACAAAAAGTGTTTTTGCTCATTTGGTGATTATTCAAATACATCTCGATAGCCTCTTTTATAATTTCCGGTCTATTCAATTGTTTTATATATTCGGAGCTTGATTGATGTGCTTGCTCTTCATTTGTCGACAAGCTCACAATATCACCGATATCACAATTCAAGGCTTTGCAAATAGAGATCAACGTTGCCATAGATACTTCTCTATTATGAGTAATTGTTGAAACAGTAGCAGAAGATATTCCTGCTCTCCTCATCAACTCTTTTTTTGTCATATTTCTTGACTTGAGCATATTCCATAGTTTACTATATGAAACTGCCATTTACATTACCTCGTTTTTCGCAATAATAAAACATATATTGATTTAATCATCAAAATGCAAGTCATATCCAAGGCGAGCTGCTTCCTTTTCGATGCGCTTTTTCTTGTAAGCCAAAGAACTCTTTATCCCCAAAGGAATCGACAAAGCAATAAGTAATAAGCATAATATTATCCAAAAAGTCATATTTATTCTCCTTTTAATTTAATATATTTCGAATTTGTAGAAAGAGCGTTTGGCGATTTTGAATAAATACTTAGACATTATATATTCCTGTAATTTTTCATTTGAAATATCATATAATAACACTATAAAATACTTTATAGGAGTTCAAATGAAAAATAGAGACGGTTTTTTAACCTTTTGCGGATATATTTTAACAATAATAATGGGGTTAATTATTGGATTTCTTCGCTAAATCTATCAATTTCACCGCCAGCTCTTACATAACTCCTATCTAAATACTACTGATTTTTTTCACAAAAGCTTCTTCTTCGGCATCGCTATAGCCTCTAAATACAACCGTATCAATATCCTCGTGATTGAAGAGATACATATAATTTTCGTTAATATTCCCTTCCGGATAAAGACACGCAATATAATCGTACTCATGATTTTCATTTATTCTTGACTGACGTCTACCATAAATCATAATTTTTTTCTTTCCGTTTTTCAAAAGCACAATAGTACCAATGGGCAAATAGTCTTTCATTATTATTCTCCTTACAAAATATAAATACTATCTACGATTGCTCGCAAATCGCCTTTAACAATAACCACCCTTTCATTTTCTTTCGCTTCGGGTGTTACATGCTTAATCATCACTAATTTTTCTCCAAAGCTATATATCACATTCAACGAGCCGATATTCATTTGCATATCTTGAACTATCAATATAACATGCGGTTTGCGTTCCATGGCCGAATACAAATCGCATATCTCATCACAAGGAAGACCTAATTTTTGTTGAGCATATTTCGTATTGCTTTGAGCGTTCAGAAAGAACAACTCTACAAAATCACCCACAGTAAGCGTAATATTTAAAGTTTGAGGATCGTAAGTTTTATCGCTCAACTGTAGGTAATGGTATAACAGCGAATTCAATTTTTGCTCATCTGCATCGAACATTTCCACAGAAACATTATGTTCAAAAGTCGAAACAAATAACATTGCCTCATCACTGACTAAAATAAACAGAGAATTCTCTTCCCCGTTGCAATCGTTTCTGATAAATGAGTATCTCATTCGACTCCATGCGGACAGCAAAATGCGAACCGAATTTGATAATTCATCTCTATTTGATATTTTAACCAAATAGTCCTTTCTCAACAATGATTGCTTAACCTCCTCCTCGTTGTATAGGCACATGTTCAATCCTACTATTGAGTGGTAGTTGAATCGCTTTATTAAGTACGATAACTCTGTTTCCACAAAAGCAAAGTGCATAGCTACCTCCCCTTAAATAAGCCGGAAATTTTACTCCAAATTGTACTTGCGGTTTCTGCAATCACAGTTCCTACAGTTTTGATAGTTTCATCAATAACTGTTGAAACCACTTGGCATCCGGCTTTAACGGCAGAGCCCACAAGCTCGAGAGTATTAGCAATAGCATCCCCCAATGTTTCCGAGTTCTTCAGCCTTTCTGCGGTTTGGGATATAGCAGCTACGCCTGCAGTAGCTGCTCCGACGACATTTTTCATGGAATCTTCGACTTGATTTACTACAATTTCGGATCTCATTACTTCCGCCGCAGTACCAATAACATATTCTGTCGCCTTTCCGAGCACAACATTCAAAACAGGAATAGGTACGGCAGCGACGACAGCATTACCGGCAATTGTAGCTGCTACGTCCAATGCCATACTTGCAGCCGAGCAAATTCCATAGGTCGCAGTGTCAATAATCTTATCCTCAGTGCTATTCTCTTCGTTGTGCCATGTGTTGTAAATAGCTTCTCCGGCAAAAGAAATATTTTCAACGGCATCCCCTATCAAGTTGAGCTTTTCAAGAAGGCTAAAATTCGTCGCTTGTTTGGCAACATAAGTGCTTTTATTATATCGCCATGTTAAATGATCGGATCGCTTATATCCTTTTAGAAAAACCTTTCCATCCTTATAGTATTTTGTAATGCGCAAATCCGATATCACCGCTAAACACTCTTTGATTCCGATCTTTGCAAGCTTGCATGTGGGGTCATTTTCAATAATTTCTTTTATGCTATGTACTGTACTTTTAAAACCATCAATGTCAGTTGGGGTGTCTGTCAAAGATTCATTCGCAACACAATTTTCTGAAGTCAGTATAGCACCCGATTGAGGACAAATCAGATCAATTGATGATACGATCGCATTTGTTTCCTCGGCACACCATTCACAAACCGAATTAATGGAATCTATGCACCTCAAAATTGTTTGTGAGTTTTCGCGACTGCGGTCCAAGCAGTCAGATGCTTGTGTGAGCAAGGCAGAAAGCTCTTGATTATCTATGCAACCAAGAAATGCTGATTTGATATTCTGCTGATAATCGAAGATGTCAGATTCATATTGATTGAATTTTAATAAGCAACAATATATTTCAAAAAGACGATCTGTATTTGCATATAAGTCTGTCATATTAACTGTACCCCAATTTCTTAAGCAATGCATCAATTTCATCCATTGTTGTCATAAAAGAATTCAGATCGGTTTTAATATCATTTAACAAATCAATAATTTTACTTCTTTCGGAGGATGAAAGCGAAATATTAAGGCTTTCCTCAGCTGCGGTTAAACACGGCATCAACAAATGCAAGCAATTATTTTTTTGATTGTTAAGATTTTCGTTCATGACATTACCCCCGTGTTTTGGCGATTTCATCATCAATGTACATCGATGCTTCAAGATGCAATTCATGAATTTTTGCAAAAGCTTCCAACGTTTTGCAAAATGTGTTATAACTGTTTAAAAAGCTCGAATATTCGTTTAGTAATTCTTGTAAGAAAAGTTTCCCCGAGGGGCTTTGATATACAGACTGAATAGCATCTATTTCCAGCAGATACCTTTGATCAAGATAATCAAGCTTTTCAACCAATTTAATCAATTTGTTTAAGATGCTTTGATTTTTATCAATTTCATAATTAATGATCACAAACCATCCCCCCCCTGTAATCGTTCTATAGCAACGAGAAATTTATCTATTTCCCGTTGCTATTTGTTTTAGGTTACTCTACGCTCCTTTTGTTATTATCCTCTTGAGTCTTATAAACATCTGAAGCATTACTAAGAAAATTTGCGTAATTATCAATTGTCCGTTGTCTAGATTCAAAAGAATTATTTAATTCATTAAATCTGGCAACTAACAATTCGGCTGCCTCCCCTTCCCATGTTGTCTCCAATCGAGCGATCTCTGCCTTCATTTCATTAGCAAGATTTGCAATATTGGCTCCGATTTCTTTTAGTATAGTTGCCTTCTCTCTCATTACTTGATCATTGGCTTTAATTTCCATACTTCACTTCTCCTTCATTAAATGTTTTTCAGAGCATTAGCACTGTCCGTTAATGCATCCTCGGCAGTAGTATAATTATTTGCAGTGTTTTTTAAGTATGCAATATAATCGTTCACTACGGAAACCATTTCTTCCAGTGCAGGCTTAAATGCGTTAATTTGGTTGTTGAAAGCTTCACTTGATTGACCCTGATAATCAACTTTTAAGCTTTCTATTTCGGCATACATCTTTTCGTACTCTCGTTGATATTGATTAACCTTTTCTTCTAACGAGCCTGCCGATCTTAACAATTCTTCAGTAATAACATGTGTCATTTAGAATTACCTCTTTTCATAATAATATTAGTCTGTCATTGTTTGACAGACCGTTTTTAAGCACCGTTTCTTGAGATGCCAAAACGCATTGTTGATTTACGCTTATCAATTTAAGCTCGGGTGCCTGCGTTGCAAACGAAAGATCATAATTTTTACTGATAATCTCCAAACACAATTCGATCAAATCAGAAATTTTCATTTGAACAGGCACTTTATAGTCAAATTGCAGGTTTATCGCCGCAACAGTAATGCTAAGAGTTAATGCTTTCATCACAATCCATCCAAATCGCACAGCAAACACGACTCTCCCACAATAAATCCTTGTTTGTTCGTCAAAGATAAGCTCTTTATTGCACTTGTTTGCCGTATGTTGTTAAATATAATTTCATCCTCAAAAAATTTATTGACATAAATTCCTCGAGCTTTCTTATCCCTACGCAAATTACTCCCGATGGCACATCCGGTCAGTTGTCTGATCCCGTTAACACTTCCTTCAACGACAAAGCAAGCGCGTTTATCTTGAGAATAACCTGTCAATGCCTCTAATTTCTTTCCGTTTAAATCATCAATTTTCTTAATAAATGTCAGCAGGTCAGAAATTACAATCACGACATTATCGGCATTTTCTCTTTCGATGTAATTAAACAATTCTGCTATTCCATTCGAAGCAGATCCGTCTTCAAATGAGTAATCTTTGACTCCGTCAGGCAGCATCAAATCATTATGCGTGTTAAACACAAACAACTGTTTTCCCATTTTATCGAATTGATACAAATAATTTTGCAAAACACGACGATTCTGCTCGCATTTATCACCCAAAACAAATAACGTTTTCAATGATTTCAAAGGAAGAAAATATTGTTTGTTATTAAAACGTCCGATAAGGAGATCGTTTGTAATCGGTCTTGCAACACAGATTCCCATCATCTCATCAGTTTGATCCATCGAAATCGTAGAATTTATAGTCATACCGTTCGATGGCTTATTTATACTCTGAGGAATATCTGATTTTTTTGATGATACGACATTATTTGATTGAGCAACAGATGCCATCTCTTCGGCTTTATCTTTTATAATGACAGTTCTCTTTGCATCGTCGATTTCACCGTCTACCAATGCGCATTGAAATTCTAACGCCTTTTTATCGCGCAAAACCACTCCACGCCCCGGGCAATCCTCTATTTCGGGAATATTTGATGTTCTCATTAGATCACGATAAGCAAGTTTGTCCGACAGTTTCATTCCCAAGCTATTGGTCAAACAATCTGCAATTCTACTATACACGAGGTTTTTCGCAGTTGCGGTAACTATAGTGCAAACACCATATGTACATCCAGACCTGATAATTTTAACTATTTTATCTACCAAATCCTTATACCGTTCGCCAACAACCGCATAGTTATCTATTACCAAAACTATCATTGGCAACGCAACCGAAGAATTACGATTATATGCCTCAAAGGAAGAAACCCCACCTTCTCCAAATAATTTGTTTCGATAGTCGATTTCAGCAACAAGAGAATTAATGATACCCTTAACTTCGGATTCATCATCGGAATAAGCTAAATTGTTTACGTGGGGCATATTTGCAAATGAACTCAATATTCTGGTGCTAAAGTCCAATATCTCAAATCTAATCTTTGCGGGAGAATATTTGCAACACATGCTATATATCAAAGCTTGCAAAACACTCGATTTCCCGTATCCATCCGCCCCATATATACCGTAATTACCCTTCAAAAAATCGATATCAAAAGACATTTGACATTGGGATGCTGGATCATCTACCATACCAACTACCGCAGAATATCCTGGATTTTCTTCCCATCTTGCACCATCAAAGCAAGCATGGCACTTTTTCATTAATTTATCGAGAGACAACTTTTTCGGTAATGGATTCAACCACAATCTACGCTGCGAATATTTTTCTTTTTCCGAAACACATTTGATTTCATTTATAATCTCATTCAATTGAGTAGTTTTTTTGCCATCGGTATTACATTTTAGAGATGCATAAGCTATCACATTTCCGCACGAATCGATTTGAGTCAAAATATCTTCACTTTCATCATGGTGTTGTTCACGGGGAATATATGGAGTACCACTATATCCAGATTGGAAATATTCAAAAATTTCATCATATCCAACATGAAGATAGCAGCGTCCCGGTTCTTTGATTAAGGCGGCATCTGGATGTCGAATCATTTCATTACTATCCTGCTTTTCCAATACTTTGAGACACACTCTAAATCGTGAGTTACCCCAAATCTGATCATCCACCACTCCTGCCGGCTTCTGAGTAGCAAGGATTAGATGAATTCCCAAGCTTCTTCCTATTCTTGCAAGCTCGATTAATTGTTTCATGAATTCCGGCTGTTGCGCCTTAAGCTCCGCAAATTCGTCCACAACAATTATCAGATGCGGAATAGGCTCTATGTCTTGCCGTTCGGCGGATAGTTTTTGATATTTATCAATATGATTAACAGCAAATTTTTTGAATTCTTGCTGTCTGCGAGCAGTCTCGGCTCGAATTGTTATCATAGCCCTATTTAATTCATTACCCGACAAATTGGTCATAGTTCCTGCAAGATGAGGAAGATCTGCAAAAGAGTTTGCCATTCCACCGCCCTTAAAATCAATTATCAAAAATGATATATCTTTCGGAGAATAATTGATCGCCAGAGATAGTATCAATGTCTGCAAAAATTCGCTTTTTCCGGATCCGGTCATACCTGCAACCAATCCATGCGGTCCATGATACGATTCATGCATATCAATACTACAAAATTCCCCACCCGACTTCACTCCCACAAGAGCCGACAAGGACTTATATGGAGCATTTATTTTCCAACGCTTAGCGATATTAAGTTGCTTAACATTGCCAACTTGATACATATCCAAAAAAGACAACTTGTCCGGGATATTTGAAACATCGGATGCAACCTTCAGTTTATATCCCTTTAACTTTTCGCAATATTTATTCCAGATTTGATTATCAACACTATCTGGTATAAAATAAGATTTTGACTGCTGCTTCGCACGGTATATATAATATCCTGCCGAATCTCTATCAACAACCGCATCGCATTCTTTGGGTAACGCTTTTTCAGATGAAATATACACAAAAGTAAAACCCAAATTGCTTTCGGCATTAATTATTCTGTTAACGAACATTTCGTTATCTAACAAATGTGTATCGAAAACAAATATAACAAAATGCGGAAGCTGTTTTTCGACATTATTTTCTCTTAAATCAGCTATCTCGTTAAAATGAGCAAATAGCTGATGCGCTTCGCTTCTGTTGGTCGCTATATATGTTTTATCTTCATAATCCGAAACAGCATGGGGAAGGCTTTTTACCCACTTGAATTTATCTTTTGAAGAGTCATTAAAAACAAAAGCGGTTTTAATTTCGTTATATGCATGGTAATATGTCAAAGACATCAACAATGTCTTAAAAATATTATCTGCACTCCCCCCTTTATTTGCTATTCCCACTATTCTTTTGTTAAACAACGATAATGTAACCGGCGCATTTGAAACAGTCGAAAATTTATCATACAGTTCATACGCCTTATTGCGCAAAAAATCCTCATACAATGAAAATTTTTTAGGTGTTATAGATAAATTCAGATGATTCTTTATAATTCCAGATCCAACTCGCACTTGCAAAAAATCCAAGTCTGTAAGTTGCTTCTCATATAGATGCTGCTGTAACTTTTGCGAATTGTCAAATGATAAAATAATATCTTTGGGTGATAAAAACAATTCGTTATTCAAAACAGACAGATTATTTGTCGTTTTTAATTCAAGTTCCCTTTCCACATTGGCAAGATATTCACAGTATTTAGTTTGCCTATGGGCCTCTGCTATTCGATCTTGCTTTTTTTGATACTTTCTGGTGAGCAATGGCCAAAGAAGAGCACCGAGAAGCATACTGAGCGACAATGCACCGCTTGTAATAAGTGTAGCTTTACTGCCACCCTGAATAACATTTCCGATAGAAACTCCGAGTGAAACAAGCATCGCCATGCTCATCGTTAAAGACGGGCCTATAGTTAATATTGCTGGCATCCTTTTGCTAACCGTCGGCTGTGGAGGAAGTTCTATTTCTATTCGTTCATCATTAATTTTATTGACTTTTCTCGGAGACCTTGTAATATAATCCTCTTTTAGCCAAGAAGCTTGATTTTCAAAAGTTGATTTGTACGGTAACACACTACCCATGGGCGACAATGCTTTTTCATGGATCCTTACATTAGAAGCGTATATTCCTAAATACTTACCAAGAAAAACGATCGTTAAGTCTCTTAAAGAGACTATATCGCCATATTCGAGATTGGCCTTGTTAGTAACTCTACCATTTACAAAAAAAGTAGAAGCAACATAAGAAATATTTTTATCTGATCTATTTACCGATCGAACATAAGCTTTATTATTTTCGAACTCAATAACAAAATGTTCTTCGAGAACCAAATCTCGAAAATTATAAGTTATATCACATGTTTCAGATTTTCCGACAAGAATCTTACTCTTTTTTATTTCAAAAAGTTCTGACTTTAGTTTTATATCGGAAGTCTCCTTGAACATGATTGAATAATGAAAATTCCATACATTATCGTGAATTACAAACAAATCATTGTTTGATACTTCTCTATCATCTATCGGTTTGCCAGTATCGGTAAAAACTTTAATGGCTGTATTCTTTGATCCGTAGATATTCCTGGCCAAAAACGATTCCGGATTCACTGTGGGATCAATTTTATTATCAACCGACAATTCACCCACAGTGTGTATAAACCATCTATCTTTATCCGAATAAAGCGGAAGCTTTAGGTCGCAATCTAAGCCAAAATACTCCCTTGGAACATAATAATATTCTCCATCATACTGCAAAAATTGATTGGTGAAGGTTTTTTGTATATCATTGATACTTACAGTAATTAAATAATTCACACCAATTTCTCCCGATAAGCAATTATTATCTTGTAATTTGAACTCCGCACTTGGGGCACAAATCCTTCATTTTGTGTTTGCCGGAAAATATAGAGTTAGGTATCATTCTGCCGCAATCGCATTTCCTCTTGAAAATGCCTTGTGTGCTTGGATGTAATGTATTAAACTGTTTTCCACAATCGCAAACATAAACATTTCTTTTGAATCTATTGTTACAAGCTATATTAGGACACGAAACACTCTTATTCACAAGCAAATCAAATATTGCATCTAGCGCAAAGAAGAAGCCAATTGCAACAGTATACAGTGCGATCATTATAGTCAATGTCAAAGCGTGTATGAGAAGCAAGGGGATTTGCAGAACTGTACCCAGTACCATTAACCAAATAGCTGTACAATAAGAAATCCAACGTCTCAATGAAAAAATCGCAAATGTTGATCCAACTCTTAATTTATCCTTAGCGTCAAATAAATTCTTCCTGAATGTATTTTTAAATACCGATACAACATGTCGATAACCCTTATTGTAAATATAAACGGATGATCCAGGTATTTGCTGATACGATGACAAGACATATTTCAATATGTATATATAGTTTTTAACGAAATTCCAAATCGCCAAGGGAATAGCTATAATAATGGGAATAATGAACGCTATAACACAAGCATAAAACGCAATCATCAACGCAGCCATAAGCACCTGCATATATATGTTGACAATAAAAAGCGAAATAATAACGCCCCATACGGCAACAGACAAACAAGCAAACAAGTACATCCATTTTTGAAAGCTCAAAAATCTATGCTTTTCCGATTTTGCAAACAAATCTTTAATAGATGCCGCATTTGATTTCCATGTATATATCATATGTTTCTTACAGATTAGCATCGTTTTAAATACAAAATTTAAAAATTTGGATGTGTTCGGTCTACTATAATATCGATTAGAAATATAACTGTCGCTATATGCCTTAACATTATTTTTAACGCTGTAGAATATTCCAATTACTGCACCAACTACCAACAATAATATAACCAGGGCAATCAGGGCATACCAAGCAAACAAAAGAAACATCGCAACTAATATAGCAATGATAATTAACCATAATAAGCATCCACTCAAACATCCATCGTTGTTTCTTTCCTCAACAACATAATATCGTCTTCCAAAGCCAAACATCTTTTCCCCTCCGATATATTTTTATTAATTGTTTTCAATATTATTTAAACAAGATCAAATAAATCCCGTCGCCTATCAGTTCTGTAATTTCATATTGTCTGTACATTCCCCCAAAAGACGAAAGCACGGATGCAATAGCATGCTCAACCTCACTTCGATATCCATCGTATCTTATTGAAAAGCGGGCATTAGCATTAGTTAAAGATCTCTTTGCGACTTGCTCTATATCTTGAGCATTCCGACAAAGTAATCCGTTATAAAAATAATAATTATATGTCTCACTATTACATATGGGTATGTCAATATTTTCCCAAGAATGATCCCTCCTCATTCTTGCGTCAGATATATTAAAATATCTATAAACCGGAATAGGGAAATCGCAAGAGCTCTTCAGGTCTCCCGTAACATCAACATGGTAATAAGATCCGCCAATGTTAACCATGTTCCATGCATGCTGACCTCTGTTTTTTGGCGAATTCAGCTCTCCTGTTACCAAAATACTTGAGACACCTACTTTTTCGCACAAAAACAAGAAAGCTTTTGAAATGCCGTCGCAGACCGCCTTTCCGTTCAAAAAGACTCCTGTAATAGAATGAGCATATAGAGATTCCGGAGAACCGGGCGCACATTTCAATGACTCAGCATCATATACGATGTTTTGCGTCAAATAATTATATATATACGTTTCTTTGTCAAAAACGGATGCTGCCCGAGAATCAATGCCTGAAAGTATAGACTTTGACTTTTGAGATATTATGGCTGATATTTTATTAACTTCATCTTTTAAAAACAAATACGAAAATCGAATATTGATTTTCAAAGGATTTTGAAAAACGCAAAAATTAACAAAATCAACAAAATACAACTCCGGGTGATCAAAATTTAAATATCTAAATACTTTATTAAAATCGCATCCGTAATACTCAAGTTTAGAGAAGTTTATCGACGGCAAGCACCGCATTAAACAAGTATACATTTCTCGATAAGTGCGTTGTTCCAAAGTATTCAGCTTATCATAATAGTACGTATTCATAGCCGAGTCCCACCAATCACTTTTACCTATTTTTATTAATCAGAAAGACTCATTGCATATTAGATTCTTTCTACAATTCAAAAAAGATACATGATAACAAACATTAGATATTCGAAAATTCATTGATTTAATAAAAAATTAAAAGATTGCACCAGAGAAATCCGCATCAGCTTTTCTCTGATGCAATCTAACACCAGTCATCTATAGTATCGTTCAAGTTCAAGGCTCTCGATCAATAGACTTAAAATGCACATTACACGTTTACACCATAACGACGGCAAAGAGCTTCAAGACCGCCTTGATATCCTGCTCCGACAGCATTAAATTTCCAGTCACCGTTGTTTCTGTATATTTCGCATACAACAATAGCAGTTTCAATAGAGAATTCTTCACCAAGATCAAATTTAAGTACTTCTTCTCCGACGTCTCCGACATTTGCAATTTTAGCAACTCTTACATATGCATTTGAAACCATGCCGAAGTTCTGTCTTCTTGCAATAGCATCATAAATGGTAACGGTAATAGCAATTTTATCAACGCCCGCAGGAACCTTGGAAAAATCTATAATGATCTGCTCATCATCGCCATCGCCTTCGCCGGTAAGATTATCTCCCTGATGAGCAACCGAACCATCTTTGCTCTTGAGATTGCCGTAAAAAATGAAGTCCTCGTCATTTCTTACTTTTCCGTTTGCTCCAAGCAAAAACGCCGAAGCATCGAGGTCAAAATCGTATCCACCATCATACATATTGGTATCCCAACCAAGACCTACAAGACCCATTTTCATTCCCTTGTCGAGACTAACTCTCTGACCTTTTGAAAGATTCACTCCCATAATTAATACTCCTTTTTATTTTTTTGTTTTTAATTCACATGAAACGCGATGCCATATCCACAATACTGCCATCAGTAGTAGGTTCGCCTATGGCATTGAATGTCCATTCAGAACCAACACGATAAACCTCAGCAACTATCATAGCTGTTTTTCCGTAGTAGTTATCCGAAAGGTTAAATCTACAGATTTCCGCACCATTATCCATATCACAAATGCGGATAAAAGCATTGCGAATCAATCCAAAATGCTGTCTACGTTCGCGAGCCTGATAAATTGTAACGACAAACACAATGCGATCATAAACTTGAGGTATGCTGGCAAGATCCACATAAATCTGTTCGTCATCACCATCGCCTGCTCCAGTCAAATTATCGCCTTGGTGAATTACCGTCCCCGTTGAATGAGTAAGATTGTTATAGAAAATCAAATCAGACTTATCCACAAGCTTTCCTCTACGGCACATAATTGCACTGGCATCGCAATCTATGTCCTCGGGCTTGGGACCTAATCCAAAGAAACCTCTCTTTTGCTCAACCTCATCCCATCCGAGTCCAACCATTACTCGTTTGAGAGATCCTTGACCGTTTGATTTTCTAAGATTGACCTTTTGTCCTTTTTGCAAATTAACTGACATATTCATTTCCTCCCATTTAATGAATTGCAATATAAATTCACGATCATCTTTCCAAGATTCGCTCTTAGTAAGATGATAATAATTTTTGACCTTTTCCAATTCTATGGCTATTTTACACCTATACGTTTAGACAGCCCTTTTATCGGATATCTTTTTGAAAATTAATTTTCTCAACAAATCAATAGGAATGATACTAATAGACATGGCAATCACGATTATCCACTCAACCAGATTCAAACCAAAGCAACGGAAAATAACGCCGCCTATGTAGGTCAATATTACTTGAACCACAGATATTAATCCGATAACCTTCAAAAATCCTTTATTTCCTTTCATATTATCAAACAGATTAAACCCTTCAGCACGCACATTAAATGCGTTAAATACCGCCGAGAATATAAAGAATGCGAAATATCCGGTTAACAAATATTTGTTATCAACATCCGGTCTGAAGAAGTTTTTCACAAATGGACTAAGAATGAATATCAAGCTCAAGCCAAATGTCCACAATGCGCCTACAATAATCGAAGACCACATGTATTTGCTAACAATGGCCTCATCACGTCTCTTGGGCTTCTCGTGCATGTATTTATCAAGTGCAGGCTCTCCTCCAAAAGCAAGAGCAGCAAGGGTATCCATAACCAAGTTAACCCAAAGAATTTGAGTAATAGAAAGCGGATTTTCCATGCCTAGCAATGGTGAAATAAACGAAATCAACACTGCGGCAACATTTATCGTCAGCTGGAAAATAATGAACTTTCTAATGCTATTAAAGATTGTACGTCCATAAAGAATCGCCTTTTGAATAGAATTAAAATTATCATCAAGAATAACTATCTCACTTGCTTCTTTTGCAACTTCAGTTCCGCCTCCCATTGCAAATCCAACATCTGCCCTCTTTAATGCGGGAGAGTCATTGACTCCATCACCGGTCATACCAACAACCAAATTAAGCTCCTGTGCAACTTTTACAAATCTGCTCTTATCGCTTGGAAGTGCACGTGCAACAACTCTAATATTCGAAAGCTTGGTCTTAAGTTCATCATCCGACATCATCGCAAGTTCATCTGATGTAAGGACAATATCCGAATCAACTTTAAGAAGCCCTGCTTCTTTAGCTATAGCAATAGCGGTATCTTTGCGATCACCGGTAATCATAACGACTTGAACGCCGGCCTGCTGAACTTTAGCAATCGCCGCAATCGACTCTGGACGGACCTCGTCCCTAATACCTATAATTCCAACAAGAGTCCACTCGCCGGAAGGAAGCGCATCGTCCTTTATATTCTCATCGCAAGTTGCAAGAGCCAAAACTCTAATCGCACGGTTGGCTAATGTGTCAATTTTCTCGTTTACTACTAAGGCGTTATCACTTAAAGGCTGTTTTCGCCCATCCGCATCATAATACCATTTACATCTCGATAAAATTTTCTCGGGGGCACCCTTAACAAGCGAGATATTATAATCACCATCTACATGCGCTGCAGAATATTTGTTTTGGCTATTAAACGGAATGCTATCTGTAACAGAAACCTTAGCAAAATCCTGCTTACCGGCAACAAAGCTCAATATAGCTCTTTCAGTAGCATTACCGCCAACAATATGCTTATTGGATCCCTCTCCCGAGATCAATGCGCTCGTATTATGTCTAACGCTGAGTGAAAGCATCTTGCCAAGTTCACCGACAACATCGTCAAACGATTTATACTCTTTTCCCTCGCCGTCAACAAATACAACAGCCTCAAACTGACCCTTGGTTATTGTTCCTGTTTTATCACTGAACAAAATATTCAAGCTACCTGCGGTTTCAATTCCGGAAACCTTTCTGACGAGGACATTATCCTTCAGCATCTTGCCCATATTCTGTGCCGAAACAATTGCAATCATCAATGGCAATCCTTCCGGGACAGCCATCACTATGATAATAACAGCAAGCATAACAGCTTCTACAAGATCATTTACCGGATTCATCCAGTTTGCAAAATACTCACCTATTTGTACAAAATCAAAAGCATTGTGAATAAAAATTCTTTGGAACAAGAACGCTACTGCAATTGCAATACCGCCAATATATCCGAATTTACTGATTTGGCCGGCAAGCTTACTCAGCTTTAACTTCAACGGAGTTTCTCGGTCATCTTCAATTTGCAGTTCACTTGCTATTTGACCGTATACCGATTTATCACCGACTGTAGTAACCTTCATAACAGCATTACCGGCACAAACCACAGAGCCCCTGAACACTTTATAAGGATTCAAAAAGTTAGTAGCTGTATCTTGATCCACATAATCAACCGGCATAATTCCCTTTGGAGCTTCCTTCGCCTCTCCGTTGAGAACGGACTGATCAACTTGAATTGATCCATCAACCAGAACGCCGTCAGCCGGAATTTTATCACCGGATTGAAGAAGGACACAATCCCCAACTACTATATCATTGATGGGAATTTCCACGATGTCGCCGTTACGATATACTTTGCATTTTATCTGCGACGCCTCATCTTGAAGCTTTTGAAAAGCATTCTCGTTTTTATACTCAGAAAAAGTAGAAACCAAAGTGGCAAGAAGAACCGCTGCTGCAATTCCAACAGATTCATACCACTCAACTTGTCCGAGAATTGCGAAAACCACATTAATCAAAAGAGCGACGCAGAGAATCTTAATCATAGGATCTCCGAAATTCCCCCACAATTTGCTCCAAAAGCCTTCTGTTTTGTGTTCGGTCAAGGCATTTGTTCCATGCTGTTTACGCGATTCTTGGACTTGAGCATCGTTTAATCCAAACTTGTTCATTTTATGATCTAAACCTCCATTTTATAATTGTTATAAATATATCGAAAGCATTAAGCTCTTATAGTTTTAAAATTGAAGCTTCAATTACATATCCCTCGGGTTTGCTGGACACTTTAAAAGCAGTTCCGTTTTTCAATTGTATACACTGACCTGTTGGGACACTATTTCCCGATGGGGATAACATACTATCAAGACTCCGATTGTAAAGCACCCATCCACCATTCAAATTATGAACCGATATCTTAGGACTTCTATCCTCTGCATTTTCGTCAGAATTAATATTTGAGAATATGTGCCAATTACACAGTGGCATACCATGGTATACATTGATATTTCCGGAATCTCGCCATTGACCTGCTTGTCCTCGGACTTCAGTTTTCAATTTGATTCTTACCAATTCGCGTTCTTTGATCTTTGTTTTGCAAAACGGGCAAGCCGGATGGGCAGGATCGTACAAAGCAAACCACTTATGTGAACAACTCGGATTGGAGCACGGATACAGCATATCCCATGTTTTAACAAGACCTCTTTCCCACTCCATTGCGGTTGGTCTTTTCTTGGGATTGTGCAATCCGTCCACAAATGCTCTAAGAAAAAGATTTTCCAGCTCCGGACCAAGATCTTTGATTGTATAAGTTAAATCATTCGGTCTGTTACTACGATCCGTCGGGTTCTCAATAAATGTAGCTTTGGCTCCGAGTGCCAAGAATTCATCCTTTTCTGCCGACTCGGTTGAATAAATTTTAGGTCCTTTAAGAGGATGTCTGCACAACAAATATTGATATATCAACACCGCGAGTGAATGCTGATCCGTTTCGATACTAGGCAACTTGCGCTTGGGATCATTGATAGGCAAGTTAGATGTTTCCAAAACCTCCGGTGCTATATAACCGGTAGTCCCTAATACTTCGGGAGGGCATTTACCCGGAACCACAAGCGAATCTATATCTATAACAACGCACGATCCCGTTTGCGGATCAATTAATACGTTGTTATCTGACAAATCTGAATGTGCCAGACCTGCCTGATGCATTCTTCTGATTGATCTAGCAAGATTTATCGATACACTCAACATCATGCGAAAATCTCCGAGTTCAGAGGGTGCTAAGTACTTTCTCAATTTTCCCGAAGTAAAGTAAATACTTTTCTTGTCTTGACCTTTGATTTGCTCCTTGTAATTTTTGATTGTTGTCGAATTCTCGGTAAAGAAATAATTCTTAGGATATGCCGGGCAAACGATTCCAAATTCGGGGCTTTGAACCAAAGCTGTAGGCCAGCAAAATCTATTCTGAAAATATTCTGCCGAATGCTTAGAGTTACCGTGAGCTCCGCCCAGTTCTTCCGAAAGTGTAGGGTTATACCTTCCGATAATTGCCCCCAAGCGTTCGCGTGTGGCAATATCCACTTTTCCCGGATCGTTAAAAAACTGTATAACATATGATCTATCCGGGGCAAAGTAGGTATATTTCATAGTGCCGGACGGAGGATTTTCCGTAACAACATATTCTAATTTTCTACCATCTTCAAGAGTGGCTGTAGCAATGTTTTTTTCACTCATAGTAATTCTCCTTACGTTAAACTAACTATTACAAGAGTTCTATCGTCAAACGAGCCACGCACCACATAATTATCAAGCCAAATTTTTAATTTTTCGGCTTGGTTACCGGCATTTTCGAAGCCCTGTGTATCTAAAGCAGCATAACCCAACACGCTTTTTTTATCCCAAATTCCTGCCAATGAACAGTTCATAGTGTCCATAATTTTATTGACATAATTTATAGAAACCCTTACATTAGGATCATTAACCCAAGGGTGTGATATAGCATCCGGTAATTGTTTTATTGCAGCCACCGTCTTTTTGTTGATGGTCATATCCGCATTGGGGCATTCAATAATACCGTTAGCAAGCAAGTCCAAATACAGTCTCTTAATTTCTGTATCGTTCGGGAAATAATCATCCGCCACGCCGTCGGACATAAGCAAAACCATATTATATTTACCTCTGGCAACTCGTGTTCTCGAGCTTAAATGTTTAACATCTTTCATTCCTGGAGAGAGTAAAAAGCATGTTTCTCCAGAAAATGTTCCGCCATCAGGATCTCCAAGTAATTTCGAAGCGGCATCAAAGGGCGCCTCACTATCAATTGCGGCAATCATACCGTCTCCGATCTGGCATGAAAGAATTAATGTTTCTTTTTTAGCATTAATATTTACCGGAATGATCATTGAAATCAAGAAGGTACCCGCAAAATCATCAAGTTTCAATTCTCTACCGACGCATTTTTCATACTCGGGATCGTTTTTGCGCATTTCAAAAATCTCTTCAATTTTTGAAATCGCATGCAGTGCAGATTTTTTCATTACAGATGATAAGTAGCTGCATGCTTGAACAAACTCCAAATCATCTAACGGTTTGGCTAGGCTGACCAAAAACTTTGAATAACTATCTTCTTGCTTCGCCAGCTCTTCTTTGATATAATTCGTTGCGGCTTCGCAAGAGATCTTTGCACCTATACGAGAGAACTTTTTGGATCCTGCACCGTCTGAAACCGCCACAATAATCCAATCGCGAAAATCCGTAACCTCAAACCAGTCATCACGATTTGTTCCTCCGTGTTTATGCATCTTGCCTCTTACGCTAGCTCCGGCAACAGTGCCTGCAGCAAAGGAAGCTTGCATACATCGGTATTCTTCGTGCGGTTCGGGCTCATCATTAGGTATCGGAAGATATTTCCACAGCAAAGAACTCGCAGCACTGACAGCTTTAGCAGGCTGTTTATTCTCACCTACAGAATTCGTAGACTTAGCATCACCATGCGAAATATTTTCGTTTTTCTCCGACAGAACAACAGAAGTAGACACTTTTGGAGATGAATCTTGTGCAAATGCCTCATCATTGATTGTGCTTAGTTCATTATGTACATCTGCTGGCACCACTTCATTTGTAAAGCTACAGTTTTCAATGGGCTGAATCGAAATCGGTAATTCACTATCTGATTCAAGTTCTTTTGCTTCATCATTACTCATTTTCGCTTCAATCACAACAGGCAATACCTGTTCTGCAACCTCTTTTTCGGTCAATTCATTGTCAACCGTAACATCATTAATACTGTTTTCGGACAATGGACTTATTATCATATCACTGCTTTTCTCATCAATCAAAGCTTTCCCTCCTTTTTAGACAAGCTGCATTCCTTTAACGAGATTAATATTGTAGCCGTCAACATTTATCACATTTTCAAAGCATCCAGAAAAGTTTTCTAATATGCTTTTCATACAACACTTCCGGATCAATTGAGAAGAATATAGCAAAGCTTATTAAGGCACAATCACAAATCCCTGAGGAGGATCGGGAAGCCTTACTCCGTCGCCAGGTGCCACATCAATTTTCACAGATGCACTAACAGATGTACTAACCCATCGGAAAAACTCTGCCAGCCCCCCGGGCGTAAGAGAGTTCATCATAAGGACATTGGAAGTAATCATCTTTAAACATTCGGTATTGGCATTGGCGCCCGCTGCGCAAGCAATAATATTTCTCTTCATACTATCGGAAAGACGTGAAACAGCGCTGTTAAACGTAGATGTGTCAGTGGGTTGTCCGTCTGTCAGCAGAAATACAAGTGGTTTATAATCTCCCTTTTGATCGGGCGTGTTTTTATGAACTTCTCTTTCAATGCAATCCAGCAAAACATTTATTGCCTCACCCATAGAAGTCGCTCCGGACGCAATGAGCTCGGGTTCTTCAAAAAGCATCAACTCTGTCAAAGGAGATACCTGACGTGCAGAACTATTAAAAGTAATGACAGAAAGGTATGCGGTTTCCATTGCGTGAGGATCGCTTCTAAGCTCGGAAAGCAAAGTCCTCACTCCTTGCTTTACTGCCTCAATAGGTTCTCCATTCATTGAACCGGAAATGTCCAACATAAGGTATACTGGTAATCTTCTTACATAATCAGCCATAATAAAAGCTCCTTTTTATATGTATATTTTTGCGTACTTAGTATAATTTTTTCAATTGTTAATTTAGTCTAAAAATTGAAAAACCGCCACTTTAATTTGATATAATTATGGGAACTGATCATATAGTTTTCTACTATATGATTTATCGATTGGAGCATTTATATTTAAAGGCTTTTTATATGTTTTGACACATTTTTTGACTTCAAAAAGAGTTATACAGGCACTCTATATATTTCCTTTTCAGATCCATCGAAGGGTGAGTATATCGTTCCATTGTTATTTTCACATTCGAATGTCCGAGTATTTCGGATAATGATTTTGCATCAAATCCACATTCTATACATCTTGTTGCAAAAGTATGGCGTAACGCATGAAAAGTATAGTCTCCTATGCCACAATCCTTCTCGCATTTTTTATAATATTTGTAGTAAGTTCGAGGCTCAATATATTTACTTGTACCGGATAAAAAGAAATGATTTTCATCGCATATCTTTTCTTTTCGTTCTGCTAACTTCTGAGCAATATCATTGGGTATGGGAACATATCGGTGCGAAGATTCGGTCTTTGGAGAATCTATAATAACTTTAGTTTTTTTGCCAAACATTTGGTCTCGATCTTCTATTCGCTGTATAGTGCGAGATATTAGGATGGTTTGATCTTTAATATTTATATCACTCCATTTAAGTGCACATAATTCTCCTAACCGCAGCCCTGTATAAAGGCAGAGATATATTCCAAATGCTTTATCATCTGAATTTTTCGTGTACTTTTCTAAAGCGACCTGCTCTTTATGAGTTAGAATTTTTACTGCTTTTTTAGGAACCGCAGGAACAGAGATAAAAGCAGGTACTTTACCTATGTACCCCTTTTTATATGCGTATGTCATTATTTGCTTTAGCAGGGCAAGTATTTCTCTAACTGTCTTATTTGACAATCCACCTTTAGATCCAATCTTCCCATTATTTAATAGCTGGTTAGTGAAACTCTCCAAAACAATGCTGGATATAGCGCTCACTTTTGCTTCGCCAATAAACGGTCTGATATATTTTTCAATTATCTGCGAATAGTGCACAAAGGTTGATTCCTTAACATTGCATCGCTTTGAATTCAAAAACTCACATGCAACCGTATACACATTGCAATCTTTTCGACTAATATTTTGAATTGATTCTTGCATCGCAAGCCTTTTCTTTTCTCTTGCTTCGGAATATGAGTGAGCGTATAAATAGGCGTATATGGCTTTTTCATTAAGATCACGCCCTTTAATATATCGAGCTTCCCATCTTCCATCCTTTCTTTTTGTAATGTTTTCGCCTTTTCTAGACATTTTGTTTTACCTCCTAAATGACTGTTTTTTTGACTGAAAAAATATATTTTTTATAAATAATCGCGCAATCAATGCAAAAAAAGCGACAGAACAAAATGATTTTCATACTTTTTTCAACTTTTTTTGACAAAGGGTATTGCATAATTTTAATTTTTATGATATACTGAAACAGTACTAGTGTAATAGATTACTTTATTTATGCTGATTTGGCGGTCATATAGTAGAAAACTATATGACTTTTTATTATATTGTTTACATATATTATTTATTGAACCCGTGGAATTCATACATATCAAGCACTATCAGCACGTCAAGTGGCTATGCATAAATAGTACTCAAAAGAATTCGAAAATCGGCAATCTCACTCAATCGAACAATAGAACTATATCAATAAGGGCGGTGGAAATAAATTTCGCTGCCCTATAAAATTTGCTAATAAAATAATGCTAAATAATCACTGTGAAAGCAGTTCGAAAAATATTGCGGAAAATTGGGTTAGGCTATTGAAAAAAGCGG
>CAZONA010000001.1:57430-61012 GCA_964581025.1 uncultured Lachnospiraceae bacterium | reverse complement strand
AGCCTCAAGAGCAAGATGGATTTTGCAAACAAGGTTGAAAAATTCGTCAACTGTCGCAGTAAAGATCCGAGCATTCGAGAGCTTTACATTGTTGAGGGAGATTCGGCTCTCACGTCCTGCAAGCTCGGCAGAAACGCCGAATTTCAGGCGATCATTCCCGTAAGAGGAAAGACGCTCAACTGTCTTAAGAGCTCCTACGAGAAGATTTTTAAGAGTGAGATCATCACGGATCTGCTTCGTGTTATCGGTTGCGGCGTCGAGATCAAGGGCAAGGTCAAGGGTAACATCGATCCATTTGACATCGACGATCTCAAGTGGTCGAAGATCATTCTCTGCACCGATGCGGACGAGGACGGCTTCCAGATCAGGACTCTGCTTCTGACGCTTTTCTACAGGCTTCTTCCGACGCTTCTCAAGGAGCACAAGGTATTTATTGCCGAAACGCCCCTGTTTGAGATAACGACAAAGGACAAGACGTATTTTGCCTTTGACGAATTTGAAAAGGCGGAGATCCTCAAAAAGCTCGGAAACACGAAATACACGATCCAGCGTTCTAAGGGACTCGGCGAGAACGAGCCCGATATGATGTGGGAGACGACTATGAATCCCGAGACTCGACGCCTTATTTCCGTCGATCCTGCCGATCCGTACCTCACCGACGTCATTTTCGAGACTCTGCTCGGCGACGATCTTGCGGCTCGCAAGCAATTTATTGCCGAGCACGGCAGTGAGTACATTAAGGATATTGACGTTTGAAAAAGTTTTTTAGGATTTTTCAAAAATCACTTGACAAACGCTTCCCTTTGTGGTATTATATATGAGTGCTGAAAAGCACCCTGTGCCATTAGCTCAGCTGGATAGAGTATTTGGCTACGAACCAAAAGGTCGGGGGTTCGAATCCCTTATGGCACGCCATGTAAAATCCCTCATTTGCTTACGCAAATGAGGGATTTTACAATAATATCCGTTTTTGCAAAAACGGATTATATATCTTCGATATGATATCTCACTTCGTTCGATGCTATATGCCTGCAGCATATAGCATATCACACATTTTTAAGGAGTAACCGTCTATGGTACATTACATGAATCTTTGGCAAGGTCCGTTTTCGATGATACGCTGTGGGGCAAAGACGATCGAGCTTCGGCTTCTTGACGAAAAGCGCAGACTTATCAAGGTCGGGGACACGATAATTTTTCGGAATGCCGACTGTGAATGCGAGGATCTGGTATGTACGGTCAAGGCTCTTTACACATTTAATAATTTTGAGGAATTATATCGCACGCTTCCCCTTGATAAGTGCGGATACACAGCCGAGGAGATACCCGGGGCGTCATATCTCGACATGGAGGAGTATTATTCCCCCGAAAAGCAGTCAAGGTACGGTGTTGTGGGAATCGAGATAGAATTACGGAAATAAAAGCAGATCTACATCTGCTTTTTTCTTTTTTTACATCACAAATTTCGTATATCCCCTTTCCTTTTTCGAAAAAATGTGATACAATATAGAAAAGATTTTGTATAATCAGGAGGATGGGTATGTCGTCATTTCCCTCGCTTAGTGAATTTTCGGAGCAGGTACAGCAATTTGCAATCTACAAGCGCACGATCCAAGGCTGCTCCGAAAAGACCGTAAACGAATACATGCTCGATCTGCGGACGTTTTTCCGCTATCTTCTTGCGATTGAGCAAGGTATAGATCCCGAGTCGGAAGACTTTGTGAAGATCGACATACGCTCGGTGGATGCGGAGTATCTTTCGCACGTGAGGACCGAGCAGATCTACGAATTTCTCTTTTACACGGGCGACGCACGGAAAAATATGTGGAGTGCGAAGGCTCGCAAGCTTTCCGCAATCAAGGGGCTTTACAAATATTTGACCATAAAGAAGAATTATTTTGAGGAAAATCCCGCCATAAACATTGAATCTCCGAAGCCGAAAAAGACCTTGCCGAAGTTTCTCAATCTCGACGAATCCCTGCTTTTGCTTCAGGCAATTCAGGACGATGCGGAGTCGAACACGAGAGAGCGGGATTACTGCATCGTTACGCTTTTTCTGAATTGCGGTATGCGTCTTTCGGAGCTTGTCGGGATCAATCTCGGCGACATTGACCGTGATCTGCGTTCCCTGCGTGTGCTCGGTAAGGGCAACAAGGAGCGTATCATCTATCTAAACGAGGCGTGTCGCAAGGTGCTTTCTGAATATTTGGCTCTGCGAAATTCGCCGAAATATGAAAACGTGCAGACGAAGGCTTTGTTTTTGAGCAGGCTCAACAAGCGCATAAGCGTCAAAACGGTGCAATGGATGGTATACAAGTATCTCGACCGTGCCGGGCTTGAGGCGAAGCATTTTTCGGTGCATAAGCTGCGACACACGGCGGCGACGCTCATGTATCAGAGCGGAAACGTTGACGTGCGTGTGTTAAAGGATATACTCGGGCACGAGCAGCTCAACACGACTCAGATATACACGCATGTTTCAAACGAAAATATGCGTATTGCGATGGAGCAAAATCCGCTCTCGCAGGTCAAAAAGAAGGATTAAGACTACAAAAAATAACGGGAAGCGTATGCTTCCCGTTATTTTTTATTCGAGCCTGTTTGATGTGATATAATCGACGTCCATTTCGACAAGGCGTTTGGCCTCCTCGGGATCGTCGACCGTCCAGCAATTTATCTCGAGTCCTTTTCCGTGAATTTTCTTCACCCATTCTCGTGTGAGCACGGTATGGAGAACATCGATGCCGATATTACGGCTTGCGAGGCTTTCGAGCATTTCGTCGTTGAGCTCGGTCGTGAGGTACTGCAGAGACTGCTCGGGGAGCAGCTCACGCATTATTAGAAGGTTATCAAGCTCAAAGGATATAAAGGTTACCGCATCGAGCGAATATTCCGCTCTCACGGCATTGATCGCACGGACGATATTTTCCCTTGAAAATCTACCCTTCAGTTCAATAAAGCAATGCTTTTCATAGCTGTGCGCTATGCGGAGATACTCCTCAAGCTTCGGAATGCAGAGGTCGCTCCGCTCGTTGCCGTCAAGATCCTTAAGTTTCAGTGCTTTGAGGTCGGAATACCTGCACTGCTCGACGTTTACCGTGCTGTGTGCGACACGTGTGGTATGCTCGTCGTGGATTATCACGAGCTCGCCGTCGAGCGTCGGGTGGATATCCGTTTCCATGCCGTAATAGGTGCGATTTCCTGCCGCAACGAATGCGGCGAGGGTATTTTCACGCTCAAGTGCGCTCGCACCTCTATGGGCGACGATTTTACATTTTCCGTGTTCGATTTTTATCGTATTTCTCATATTTTCCTCCAAGATCAAAGTCCGAATACACGCTTAAGATACTGCCCCGTGAAGCTGGCTTCGTTATTCGCCACCTGCTCGGGCGTTCCCTCGGCGATGACCGTTCCGCCGGCGTCGCCGCCCTCCGGACCGAGATCAATTATATGGTCGGCACACTTGATGACGTCAAGGTTATGCTCTATGACGAGCACGGTATTTCCACCGTCGACAAGCCGCTGAAGTATCGTAAGGAGCTTTGAAACGTCCTCGGTGTGAAGTCCCGTGGTAGGCTCGTC
>CAZONA010000001.1:50949-57330 GCA_964581025.1 uncultured Lachnospiraceae bacterium | reverse complement strand
TCAAGTGTATCCCTATTATATCTCTTTCCCTTGCAGACGTCGCAGGTTACGTAGACGTCGGGCAGGAAGTGCATTTCGATGCATTTTACACCGTCGCCCTCGCACGCCTCACATCTGCCGCCCTTGACGTTGAACGAAAAGCGCCCTGCGCTATATCCTCGTGCCTTAGCGTCCGCAGTCTGTGCGAAAAGGTTTCTTATATCGGTGAAAAGTCCCGTATAGGTTGCAGGGTTGGAACGTGGGGTACGTCCGATGGGACTTTGGTCTATGCAAATGACCTTATCGAGTGCTTCGTAGCCGAGTATATCGTCGTGGTCGCCCGGAACTTGATAAAATGCACGGTTGAGCTTGGATGCGAGCTTCGGATAGAGTATTCCGTTGACAAGCGAGGATTTGCCCGAGCCGGAGACGCCGCTGACGACGGTGAACGTACCGAGGGGGATCTTTACGTTGATATTCTTAAGGTTATGCTCTCTTGCACCACGTATTTCAAGGAAGCTGCCGTTACCGCTTCTTCTCGTTTTCGGAGTTGGTATTTCCCTTCTCCTTGCGAGATATGCGCCCGTGATGGACGTCGGGCAATTCATTACCTCCTCGGGTGTGCCTGCGACGACGACCTCGCCGCCGTGAATGCCTGCACCGGGACCTATATCAATGATATAATCGGATTCGAGCATGGTTTCCTCGTCGTGCTCGACGACTATGACCGTATTTCCGATATCACGCAGATTTTTAAGCGTGGCTATGAGCTTTGAATTATCACGCTGATGCAGACCTATGCTCGGCTCGTCGAGAATATATATCACGCCGACGAGGGACGAGCCTATCTGCGTTGCAAGCCGTATTCTCTGTGCCTCTCCGCCCGAGAGTGAGCCGGATCGGCGTGAGAGGGTGAGATATTCAAGTCCTACGCTTGCAAGGAAGTTGAGTCTTGAGCGTATCTCCTTAAGTATCTCACGGGCGATGGTCTGCTCGGTGGGAGTAAGCTTCAGAGCATCTGTGAACGCAAGGGCGTCCTTTATCTGCTTATTGCAAAATTCGTCGATGGATATTCCGCCGACGGTTACGGCAAGGGCTGTGGGGGCAAGCCGTCTGCCGAGGCACTCGGGACACGGTGCATCCTCGACGAACTCATCGTAATAATCGTTATTGCTCTGCATATTCATACGTTGCTCGATTATTTTGAGTATTCCGTCGAATTTTGCTCTTTGCGAATGGGATTCGCCGCCGAAATAGCGAACGATATCGTAGGTTTCGCTGCCGCTTCCGTACAGAAGTATATTCATCGCCTCATCTGAAAATTTTTCGAGCGGCGTATCGAGGTCGAAGCCGAATTTCTCGCCGACTGCCATAAAGAGCGGACCGTTCCAGCTCTCTTCCTCAAGGCTCTTAAAGCCGTTTACGGCAATTGCACCCTCGTGGAGAGAGAGGGATCTGTCGGGGATTATCTTATCGACCGAAAGCTTACGGAGCGAGCCTATGCCGAAGCAGCGGGGGCACGCACCCGTGGGGTTATTGAATGAGAACATCCGAGGCTCGAGCTCGCCGACGGAGAAGCCGTGCTCCTCGCAGGCGTAGGACTCGGAAAATGAGAGCTCCCGCGGCTCTTCGCCGTTGCGAGGCACGGTTACTATCAGCAAATGTCCGTCGGCGGCGGATAGTGCGTTTTCGACCGAATCGGAAAGTCTTGAGCGTATTTCCTCTTTCATAACGAGACGGTCGACGACGATCTCGATGCTATGCTTTTTATTTTTATCGAGCACGATATCCTCGCCGAGGTCGTACATATTTCCGTCGACTCGGACACGGACGTAGCCGCTCCTTTTTGCGTCGGAAAAGACCTTTTCATGCCTTCCCTTTTGTGCACGGACAACGGGGGCGAGCACCATAAAGCGTGTGCCCTCTTCCATCGTCATTATCTTATCTATTATTTGATCTATGCTCTGTCTGCTTATCTCCTTACCGCAGACGGGGCAATGGGGTATACCTATTCTTGCGTATAGCAGACGCAGATAATCGTATATCTCCGTTACCGTGCCCACGGTCGAGCGTGGATTTTTCGAGGTGGTTTTCTGGTCGATGGAGATCGCCGGGGAGAGTCCCTCTATGGAATCTATATCCGGCTTATCCATCTGACCGAGAAACATTCTCGCATACGAGGAGAGCGATTCGACGAACTGTCTGTGTCCCTCGGCATATATCGTATCGAACGCAAGTGAGGTCTTACCGGAGCCCGAAAGTCCCGTGAGTATTACGAGCTTATCACGGGGGATGCTGACGTCGATATTTTTGAGATTATTTACTCTCGCTCCCTTGACAACTATATTCTTTACCATTGTATTTCCTTTACTTATTACGTAATTCTGCGATCCTATCACGAAGAAACGCCGCCTTTTCAAACTCAAGGTGGTGTGCCGCTTCACGCATTTCCTTCGTAAGTCGCTCTATCATATCGTCTCTTTCACGTTTACTCATCTTTTTATCGGAGCTCTTACGCTTCTTGCCCGTGCTCTCGTCGCTGTGCGAGCCGATATCGATAAGATCTCTGACACTCTTGACTATCGTTTTCGGTGTAATTCCGTGCTCCTCGTTATACTGCGTTTGTATACGTCTGCGGCGGTTGGTTTCCGCTATTGCACGCTCCATTGAGCCTGTGATCGTATTTGCGTACATGATGACCTTACCGTCGGCATTACGTGCCGCTCTTCCGACCGTTTGTATGAGCGAGGTCTCGGCACGGAGAAAGCCCTCCTTATCGGCGTCCAGTATTGCGACGAGCGACACCTCGGGGATATCGAGTCCCTCGCGAAGCAGGTTTATCCCGACGAGGACGTCGAATTTCCCGAGTCGGAGATCTCGGATTATCTCCATTCTCTCCATTGTATCGACGTTGAAGTGTATATATCTGACCTTGATACCGTTCTCCTCGAAGTATTCCGTTAGATCCTCTGCCATTTGCCTTGTGAGCGTTGTAACGAGGACTCGCTCGCCCCTTGCGCTACGTGTCTTGATTTCGCCCATAAGATCGTCGACCTGACCTTCGATCGGACGGACGATTATTTCGGGATCGACAAGCCCCGTGGGGCGAATGATCTGCTCGACGGTTTGAGTTGAATTTTCCTTTTCGTAGTCCCCGGGCGTTGCGCTGACGAAGATCGCCTGATTTATTTTAGATTCGAATTCCTCGAAATTAAGCGGTCTGTTATCGTATGCGGACGGCAGGCGGAAGCCGTAATCTATGAGGTTCTTCTTTCTCGCCGTATCGCCGCCGCTCATTCCCCTGACCTGCGGGAGCGAGACGTGGGATTCGTCGACGAGGAGCAGATAATCGCTCGGAAGATAGTCAAGCAAAGTATAGGGCGTGCTTCCCTTCGGTCTGCCCGAGAGAACTCTTGAATAATTTTCCACGCCGGAGCAGAAGCCGACCTCACGGAGCATTTCCATATCGTATTTCACACGCTCCGAGATACGCTGTGCCTCGAGGTACTTATTTTCCGACTGAAAATATGCGACTCGCTCGTTCATCTCCGCCATTATCTCGGCGATCGCCGCTTCCTTTTTATCGGAGGAGACCGCATAGTGAGTTGCCGGATATATGGGGGTATAGGAAATATAGCGTATCGTTTCTCCGGTAACGGTATGGATCTCGGAGATCCTATCTATCTCGTCGCCGAAAAACTCGACTCTTATCGCTTTATCGCCGCTCGATGCCGGGAATATTTCCACGGTATCCCCTCTGACACGGAAGTTATCTCTTACGAAATTGATATCGTTTCGGTTATAGCTTATCGCAACGAGCCGTCTTATGAGGTCGTCTCGGCTCATCGTCATTCCGGGACGCAGAGCCAGAACGAGATTCTTATATTCCTCGGGATCTCCGAGCGAATAGATACAGGAGACGGATGCGACGATTATGACGTCCCTACGCTCGAAAAGTGCGGAGGTCGCACTATGTCTGAGCATATCTATCTCGTCGTTTATCATAGCGTCCTTTTCTATATAGACGTCCTTACCCGGTATATACGCCTCGGGCTGATAATAATCGTAGTATGACACGAAATATTCCACCGCATTTTCGGGGAAAAATTCACGGAACTCGGAGCAAAGCTGTGCGGCGAGCGTTTTATTATGTGCGAGAACGAGAGTCGGGCGGTTGACGTTTGCGATGACGTTTGCCATTGTAAAGGTCTTTCCCGAGCCCGTAACTCCGAGCAGAGTTTGCATTCTGTCGCCACGCAAAACTCCCCTTGTGAGTGCCTCGATCGCCTCGGGCTGATCGCCCGTGGGGCTATACGGTGCAACGAGCTTGAATTTATTCATAGTTCTCTTCCCATCTCTCCGTATATTCGGCACTCGGCACGAGCTCGGAAAGTATCATATCCTTGACACGTGCAAGTCCCTCGCGGGCGTCGTAGAGCGGCTGCTTACGGTACGGGCGAAGTGCGGAATCGACGCCGCAGGCGTCCATTCCGAGAGCGTTTGCAATGTGCAATGCTCGACAGAGGTGGTAGCCCTGACTTATTATGATCACTCGGTCAAAGCCGTATACGTATTTTGCACGCCAGATGCTCTCGTAGGTCGAAAGCCCGAAGCCGTCCTCGAGCAAGCTGCTTTGCGAGACGCCGCTGTCCAAAAGATAATTTTTCATTACCCGGGTTTCCCTGTAATATTCCGATTCGCTGTCGCCGCTGATAAACAGGAGCTCGGACGCTCCGCCATTCAAGACCTCGAGGGCGGTGATGAGCCTATCCTCAAGCATCGGACTCGGTGTGCCGTCCGCACGGACGCCTGCGCCGAGGACGAGGATGCAATCGTATTTTTTATCTTTTTCGGATATTTCATCCGCAGTATAAATTTTATCCTCGGTATTCGCTATAATGCTTATATTTATTATCAGTACGAAAGCAAAAACAAGCGCAAAAGTAAAGCCAATAAAAATGAGAGTATCTCTTATCGGCTTTGCTTTATTTCGTATATATGCTTTTATTTTTGTAAGCAGGTCATGCATATTTTCAACAGTTCCTTATTTGGTAAACGCTTTACTTAAGTATAGCACATATTTGCAGTTTTGTCAACAGAAAAATGCCAAAATCGGAAAATTAATAAAATGTTGCGAGTTCGGGATCGGGTTTGACCGCAAAGGCTGTGGAGAGGGCGTGAAGGACTGGTCCCTGTGCCGAATACATCGGGTGGCGTTCGATCTTTATCTTTGCGGTGAGCAAGATCCAATCGCCCGTTTGTAGTGAAACATTCTTGTCAAATTGACAGACGAGTCCGGCAAATGCGATATCGTCGGCACAACAGGTCATTACGTGGCGTCCGATGATGACAGCGTTCGTTCCAATCTTCTCCTTATCGACTGCAACGATGCCCTTGAATTTGACGGTCTTGCCGTTATATTTCGACATATCCTCGGTCATATCCCTATACCAGATGGCGAAATCACGATCCTCGATCTCGATCACAGATGCGTCGACGTCAAAGGGCAGCTCGTCCTCAATATCGTCGTATTCGATCCGTCCGTCCGGGAAATCGTACACTATCTCCGCACGGGGATTCACGCCACGGACTATCTTATGTATTTCTTCCCTGTTTGCGTTCTCGGTCGTGCGATTTATAACCAACATTTCACAGGCGGAGAGCTTATCGAACATAAGGGAGCGCATATTTGCGTTATACATTTCAAATGTTGCACAGTCGGCGGACATAACGCACTGATAAACGTCCCAGCTCTCCGGCATTGCTTCGAAGAGGGTTTGCAGCATCCACATTCCGTTATATTCGACGATTATGCGGTCGAGCTTATGCATATCGGTTATCTCCGCAAGTCTTTCGGGAGTCAGAAGCTCTTCGTTTTCGATATTTTCGACGTAAACGTTCTTGCCCCAGAAGCGAGAGATATCGTATTCCTCGATTCCCTCCTCACAGCAGATGATCATCGTTTTTTCGCCGGAGTTGAAGCGTTGATCCTCCATGGATTCCTGTATCATGTGCGTTTTGCCGCCCTCGAGGAAGCCGACAAAAAGGTATACGGGTATTTGCTTTTTCATATTACTGTACCTTGAACAATTCCTTTATATTCTCTTCGTTTATGTGCGAGCCGATAACGCAGAGCTTTCCGCAAACGTCAGCTGAACCGCGGCGAATATCTATCACGCCGGGGACGTAATCGAAGTAGATCCACTCGCCGTCGGAGTCGACTATTCCCTTTGCTCTGAGGACTATGCCGTATTTCTCCTCGTTTTCAAGCTCGGAAAGCATCGTGCGAAGCTCGTCCTCACCGTATTTGCGTGCGGTCTCAACGCCCCAAGAGCCGAATATCTCGTCGGCGTGGTGGTGATGATGGTGCTCGTGGTCATGGTCATGACAGTCGCAATCGTC
>CAZONA010000001.1:36555-50849 GCA_964581025.1 uncultured Lachnospiraceae bacterium | reverse complement strand
TTAAGCTCTTCAAGCTCGTGCTCGAGAGTATGGGTGTTCTGCATAGCCGAGAGGAGCTGTTCGCCCGAGAGCCTGTCCCAATCGGTCGTAACGACGGTAGCGGTGGGGTTCACGGTACGCAGAAGCTCGACGCATTCGGCGATCTTCTTTTCGCTTGCCGAGCCCGTATGGCTCAGGACTATGCAATGCGCCTCGGCGATCTGGTCGTTAAAGAATTCGCCGAAGTTTTTCATATACATTTTACACTTGTTTACGTCGGCGACGGTCGTAAGTCCGCCGAGCTCTACGCCGTCCTCAAGAACGCTTGCCGTCGCACGAACGACGTCGGAAAGCTTGCCGACGCCCGAGGGCTCAATGATTATTCTGTCGGGGTGATAGGTGTCTATCGCCTCTCTGAGTGCCTTCGAGAAGTCGCCGACAAGGCTGCAGCAGATGCAGCCGGAGTTCATTTCGGTGATATTGATTCCCGAATCCTTCAAAAAACCGCCGTCGATGCCTATCTGACCGAATTCGTTCTCGATGAGCATAAGCTTCTCGCCACGGTATGCCTCCGAAATCATTTTTTTGATGAGAGTCGTCTTGCCCGCTCCCAAAAAGCCCGAATATATGTCAATTTTCATTTCTTTTCTCCTTTTCGTGAAAAATCCTTACCTTATATTTTACCGCAAAGATCCGTTAATGTCAACAAAAATGAGAAAAAATATTGCAATTAGTAAAAAAATATGATGGAATAAAAAAATTCAGCCCCGAGAGAATGCCTCAGGGCTATTAAATTTTACTCATATACTATTTGATAATTAGCATTTACTTTGCCTCTCCACTCATCGCCGAGACGCTCGGTGATTTCTTCCGCCATACTGTCCCTATATTCTTTAACATATTCCTCTATTGCATCTTTTTCTTTTTTGACGACGTCATCGACGCTGAAGCCCGACGGTATTTTGGAGACATATATAGTCATTTTGAAGTTACAATCAAATTCCACATACATTGATGTAACACTCTTATCCACACGGACAGAGCCCTCGGTATATGTAGAAACTTCAAGGCGTTTACAAGTAAAATACCGCTCAGCCCAATTTATAGTTTCTTTACCTTGTCTTTCGATCTCATCCAAATATCTTTCTTCTTCGATCTCATCCGAGTCATCGTCTTCTTCATAGGCTACATATCCGTCGCTAAGCGGCTTTCCTACAATGGATCTTCCCATTGCAACAAACGTTCCGATCAAAAGATGAGTTATCCAAAAAGCAATAGTTTTCACAAGAACAACAAACGGTGAGATTACAATACCGATAAAGCCTCCGATCAATTGATTGATAGGAGAGCCATTTGAACGGTGTTTGGAAACCCTTCCCGTCATCAGCGCACCGGAGATACAAAGAATAACATAAGCCACCAGAACCCCTATCAGCTCGAATTCTCCGCCGAATATGGCTTCGGAAGCCCCGACAAAAGCAAACACATAAAGTATGTAACCGATTACCCAAGCTACTCTTATTTTTTCTCCGCAACGCTTAAAATATATAATATACTGTGGAAAAACTCCTATAAGGAACACAAATATTCCAAATAAAATATCTTCTCCGCCGATTATCGCAACAATCGCAGCAACCTGAATAAGTATTGAAGCAAGAGCCACAAGGAATGTAAAAAGTCGCGGTCTGCGAGACTGCCTTTGAGGTTCATTTGCAGGCTTGTTTTTAGCATGCTTTTTGATTATTTTTTTGACAACGATAATACAAATGCACACTGCCCAGCATATCAATGCAAATAAGATAACAAATTTTAATAATGGGGAAATCATATAAAATACTCCTTAATAATTGATTAAAAAACGCCATACTATATACTATAGGATGTCATTTTTTTCGGTTTTGCAAAGCAAAGTTCACAAATCTTTCGCTTTTTAGATGCTTTTTTCGCTAAAATCTATTGACATTTTCAACAAAAAGCTGTACAATGGCATAGAAAAAGGACATCCTATAGTATATAGTATGTCCTTTTTTTATTTGAATTTTAATATAGAGCAGTTATAGGTTCACACGGATAAACATGCATTCCATAGGACAAAAGTAGTGCTTCTGCTTCATCGGGAGATCCGTCGAACACGCCGTAGACGGACGGACCGCTACCGGAGAGCAGGACGGAACGTGCGCCGCAGTCGAGCATTATTTGCTTGACTTTTTTCATCAATTCGTCGCTTTCGTACAGTGTATCGAAAATATTATATGTATTTACAAGTGAGTCGGCACTCTTTCCGTTTCGTAGCGCATCAAGCGTTTCCACATATCCCGTGCCGGAGATATAGTCCTTAAAATCGTTATATTTGAGGTCGAGCCTTTTATACTGCTGTGCCGTAGACGCTTTATTTCCTGCGACCGCCACGAGAATATTACATCCGTCGAGCCCTCTAATCTCCTCTGCGATCTCACCTCTGCCACGGCATATCTGCGTACCGCCGACGATGCAGAACGGCACGTCCGAGCCGATGCTCATACCAATCCGACACAGCTCTTCCCTATTCAGCGGCTCGCCGTAAAGTCGGTTCAAGCCTCGCAGGACCGCCGCCGCATCCGCACTCCCACCGCCGAGTCCTGCGGCAACGGGGATATTTTTTTTCAGATAAATATTCACGCCCTCAGCGCAGTCCGCTTCAATTGCGTTATAGAAGGCTTTGGCGGCAACGAAGGCAAGGTTTTTTCGGTCATCAGCCCCCGTCGGCATGCCCTCACACTCGAGCACTATTTCGTGCAAGCCGTTCGGTTCTATTTTGATCTCATCGCACAGACTCACGAGCTGCATAACGGTGAGAAGATCGTGATATCCGTCCTCCGTTTTGCGCTCTATATCGAGATACAGATTTATTTTTGCGTATGCGTGCTCCTCTATGATCCTCATATTGCAACCCTTTCATTGTTTTCTATTAAATTTTATCATATATTTGTTAAATTTTCAAGAGAATAATCATATTATCTCTTGACTAAATTAAATTTTTTATTTATAATTAATATATATGATTTTAATTTCGTGAAAGGATCACAGAGTATGCAGAGCTGGCTGTCGACATACAAAAATACTATCGTAAAGGCGATCATTATCGCTTGCGTGGTCATACTGTCCGTTTGCCTTCTTTGCGGCTTGCTGGACGGATCGGTAGCGAAATTTTTCGGAGATCTGATGACGATCCTCTCGCCGATAATAATCGGCTTTGTAATAGCGTATCTTTCAAATCCGATCGTTATGTTTTTTGAAAAGCGAATTCTTCGTTGGATCAAAAAATTCACCGTCCGACGCCTCATCTCGATACTTATCACATTGGCACTGATAATAGCGTTTATTGCCTTTATCATAACAATGCTCATACCGAGTCTTATTTCCACGATCGAGTCATTCTGGGAGACGTATATAGTCAACTACGACTCGTCCATTCGCTCGCTTGCCGTTCGTATCAATCAAATGATGGACGAATTTTCGATATTCGACACCACCAAGCGTCTTGATCCCGATGCTCTGACCGAATGGGTGCGTGAAAAGCTTCCGTGGATCGACGATATCGTTTCGGGCGATCTTACGGAGGTGCTTCCCGATAGCGGAGAGGCGGATACAACACCGAGCATTTCATTGACGGGCGACCTGTTTACCTCGGAGAATCTTCAGACGATTTTCGGGTATGCATTCTCGTTCGGAACTTCCATATTTAATGTAGTTAAGGACACACTGCTCGGCATTTTCGTGGCGATATATATGCTTATGTCCAAGGAGAGATGCAAGGCTTATGCAAGACGCTTTCTCAACAGCTTCCTTGCGCCGAGACGGGTACGCTCGATCGTGCGCTTCGGAAAGCTTCTCGACCGCTCCTTCGGCGGCTTTATAGAGGGACAGCTTCTTGACGCTATAGTCGTCGGCGTCGTTTCCTATGTCGTATTTCTCATATTCAACATTCCGATCCCCCACCTTTTGGCGACGATCGTTGCGGTAACTAACGTGATCCCGATATTCGGTCCGTTTATCGGCGGCATTCCGGCGGCGATACTCGTTCTTCTGACCGCTCCCGAAAAGCTCATACTTTTCGTAATACTCATCGTAGTGATACAGCAGATCGACGGCAACGTTATTTGCCCCCACATACTCGGCGACAGGATCAATATAAGCTCGCTTGCGACGATCGTGGCTATAGTAACGATGGGCGGACTTTTCGGAATTTTCGGAATGGTCATCGGCGTACCGGTATTTGCCGTGATAATTCATCTTGTCAACAATTATACCGTTAACGCTCTTCGCAGAAAGGGACTTGAAACCTCGCTGAAGCATTATTACGTCGGAAATCTCGATTTTCTTAACGAGGAAACCCCGAAGCCGAAGAAAAAAGCCATTTCGATGTCGGAGCTTTTCGACGGACTCAAAAAAGTATTTACTAAGAACAAACAAGAAAATAATAAAAAGGAGAATAAATAAAATGGCACATATCACATACGCAACAAAGGGCACTTGCTCAAGACAGATAGATATCGACGTCAACGAGCTCGGCACTATCGAAAGCGTAAAATTCACCGGCGGATGCTCGGGCAACACGCAGGGCGTCGCCGCATTGATCGAGGGTATGAGCATTGACGAGGCAATAAGGAGACTTGACGGCATTAAATGCGGTCCGAGACCTACCTCCTGCCCCGATCAGCTTGCACAGGCACTCAAAGAATACAAAAACAAATAATTAAAAGGCTTGGAGGAAAAATGATGGAGCTTTACAGACTGCAATACGAAAAATGGTTGAATTCGAGCAAGCTCTCAGGTGAGGAAAAGGCGGAGCTCTCGGGTCTTTCGGAGGACGATATTAAAGAACGCTTCTATACCTCGCTTGAATTCGGAACGGCGGGACTCAGGGGCAAGATGCGTCTCGGTACGAATGCGATAAACAAGTACACCGTCGCACAGGCAACGCAGGGACTTGCAAACCTCATAATCAAGGAGGGACGCACGGCCGACGGCGTTGTGATCGCCTACGACTCACGTAACAATTCCGAATATTTTGCGAAGATATCCGCCTCGGTCCTTGCCGCAAACGGAATAAAGACGTATATCTTTGACGAGCTGCGTCCCACTCCCGAGCTCTCATTTGCGCTCAGGGAGCTTCATTGCGTAGCCGGCATAAATATAACAGCCTCTCACAATCCGAAGGAATACAACGGATACAAGGCGTATTGGGAGGACGGTGCTCAGCTTCCCCCGGAGCACGCCAAGACTGTTTCCGCAGAGATCGAGAAAACGGACATTTTTGACGACGTCAAGCTATCCGATTTCGATGCGGAGCTTGAAAAAGGAAGCATAGTCCTGCTCGATCAGGAGATGGACGAAAAATATCTTGCACAGGTTATGGGACAGCTTGTCAATCCCGATGCCATAAAGTCGGTCGCAGATGATCTTTGCATAGTTTATTCCCCTCTTCACGGCACGGGCTACAGGCTCATACCCGATATTCTCGAGCGTTGCGGCGTAGAGCATCTCTACGTAGTACCCGAGCAGATGGTCATAGACGGAAATTTCCCGACCGTTGCAAAGCCCAATCCCGAATACCCGGAGGTATTTGAGCTCGGAATCGAAATAGCCAAGGAAGTCGGCAGTACGCTCGTTATAGCGACCGATCCCGATGCTGACCGTGTCGGTGTGGTTACAAAGAACGGCGACGGCGAATTTGTTACCATAACCGGCAACCAGATGGGTGCGCTTCTTCTTGATTATATCATCACCGCATACGAGCAAACGGGTTCTATGCCGACATCTCCCTATGCGGTAAAAACGATCGTATCCACCGAGCTTGCCGCAAAGATATGCGAGTCTCACGGCGTTAAGCTTCACAACGTTCTCACAGGCTTCAAATTCATCGGCGAGGTCATCAAAAACTATGAGCTTGCAGGATCGGACGCCACGTATATTTTCGGATTTGAGGAGAGCTACGGTTACCTTAAGGGAACTTACGCAAGGGACAAGGACGCCGTTGTGGCTACGATGCTCATTTGCGAAATGACTGCCTTCTATCACTCAAAGGGTATGACTCTCTTTGATGCACTTAACGGACTTTACGAAAGATACGGCTATTATCTTGAGTCCAATCAAGAGGTCTATATGGACGGTGTTGACGGCAAGGAAAGAATGGCAGCTTTGATGAACAGTCTCAGATCCGACGTGCCGAGCCACATTGCAGGCTACAGGACCGTATCTCTCGGAGATTACCTCAAGCAGACCATAACCGATCTTGAAAGCGGCAGCTCCGTATCCACCGAGCTTCCCTCCTCGAACGTTCTCTCGTTCAAGCTTGAGAACGGGGACGTCATCATTGCCCGTCCGTCGGGAACAGAGCCGAAGATAAAATTCTATTATCTTCTCTCCGGCGCAGACAGAGGCGAGATGGAAGAAAAGCTTAACAGATACAAGGAATTTATCGCCAAATACGTATAATAAAAAGCTCCGCAGATGCGGAGCTTTTTTATACGAACAGTTTCGGGATCTGCCTACCCTCGAGTGCAGATTCAAGCGTAGCCTTAACCGATCCGAAATCCGCCACGAGAGAGTGGGGCTTATTTTCGGGATCGTCCTGATGCATCGGAACAAAATAAATATTTTTGCGTGATAGCAAAGCGGCGACATTTTGCAGATTCGCACTCAGGGCGTCGTTGCTTGCCAAAGCAATTACGAGCGGACTGTCGTTTCGAAGGTGCGCCTTTGCCGCCATACAAACGGGGGTATCGGTAACGGCGTTTGCAAGCTTTGCAAGCGTATTTCCCGTACACGGGCATATTATCATGGCGTCAAGCTTTATGCGAGGTCCGAGAGGCTCTGCATCCACGATCGTATGCACCGCTTCCCTGCCGGATATCTCGAATATTCTTCTCCGTATATCCTCAGCCTTGCCGAACCTCGTATCCGTGCCGTAGGCATTATCACTCATTATCGGTAAAATCTCATATCCGCACCCGACGAGCTCCTCCATTACCGCAAGAGCCTTCGAAACTGTACAGAACGATCCTGTAATCGCAAAACCAAGCACAGCTGCTAACCCTCCCAAGCTATAATATTTAATACGACCTGCGCCAAGATCTCCCCTGCGGCCCTCGGAGCATATCTTCCGGGAATTCCGAGCTCACGATGATAATTCAAGGGATACCTCTCCAAAAGCTCATCGCTTATCCCGAACGGTGCGGACGCAAGATCCACCAGAACGGTATCCGAGCGCAGAGTCCCGATAAGCTTTTCCGTTATGATATTATACGGTACGGTATTGAAAATAATGTCTTGCTCGCCGACACTGTGCAAAAATTCTTCGCTTTTTATATCGACGCCATGCATACCGAGAATATCGATCAGGGATATATCCGTTTCCTTTCTCGCAAACACGGAAATATGCGCTCCCACGGAACGAAGAATATACGCAAGCATCTTCCCTATTCGTCCGAAGCCGAATATACCGATCTTCGCACCGTGCAGTGATGAATTGAAGCTTTGCTTTGCATAATATACCGCACCCTCGGCTGACAGCAGGGCGTTTTTTATTTGAAATTCTTCAACACCGTAATAATCAACGTATCTTTTGCCGAGTAAATCAAGCTCCGCCGCCACGCTTTTCGGTATTTTCCCGCCGAGGATCAGGCATTTATCAGACGAATTTGCGGCAACATCCGCAACGCTTATCCTCTCCGATCCCCGTGTCATATTTATATACCGATCGTCAATACAGCAAGGCAAAGGAAGTACTATTGCATCTGCTCCCGAGATCCTCTTGCGCATATCGTTATCCAATACAAAATTCGTGTAGACCTCGGAATTTATTCTTCGACCGATCAAATATTCACAGGCATATTCCTGCCTTGCGTCTCCGCCTAAAAACAATATATTCATATTTCACCTCCTTGCTTTTACAATAGCATTATATTAAATCCAAAGGTGCAAGGTTACAAAAGAAAAAATCATCACCGCACGGCAAGTGTGCGGTGATGATTTATCGGTAAAATATTAAAATATCTTAGCTATTACGGATGCCATATCCTTGATATTCACATCGGTAGTATTTATGCAAAGGTCGTAATTCGATTTATCTCCCCACTTATTTCCGGTATAGAAATCGTAATACTTTGCACGGTTCTTATCTATCGAAACGATCTGCTTTTTTATATCCTTCTCGCTAAGCTGCTTCTTTGCGTCCTTGTTACGCTCTATGCAACGCTTGATACGGCTGTCCATATCGGCATAAACGAATATTCTGTATGGCTTTAGCTCCTTAAGAATAAAGTCCGCACAGCGACCGACGATAACGCAGCTCGATTTTTGAGCAAGCGAGCGAATGATCTCGCTTTGGGCAAGATAGATCGACTGCTCCTGATGAAAATAAAAGTTATCGGTTATGAACATACTCTGTCCGACGGTGATGGGATACAGCGGGTGGGGCTTTCCCTCAAGCACCTCCTGAACATACTCCTGAGACATCGAGGTCTTTTCCGCTATTGCGGTGATTATCTCCTTATCGTAATATTCGATATGGAGTTCCTCGGCAAGTCTTCTTCCGAGCTCTCTACCTCCGCTTCCGAATTCTCTGCCAATCGTGATTATTTTGTTCATAATTTTATCTCCAATCTTTAGGATTACAGTATTATTATACCATCTTTTTGCGAATTTGTCAATAAAAACGATTATTTAAGAATAATATTATTTTGACTGAAATTATCGAGGTGATGAAAATGAAAAAATCAATAGGTCTTTGGGGACTGTGGGGCTTTGCCGTGGTGTCTTTTTGCGGAACGCTGCTGCACTTTTTGTACGATTGGTATCCGTCCCCCCTGACAGCACTCTTTTCGGGCGTCAACGAATCCACGTGGGAGCACATGAAGCTTATGTTTTTTCCGATGCTCGTATTTGCGCTTGTTCAAAGGCGATTTTTCCTCGACCGTAAGGATTTTTGGTGCATAAAGCTCCGCTCAATGCTCACGGGGCTTATCCTTATACCCGTCATATTTTATACGTACAACGGTGTAATAGGAAAATCTCCCGATTGGGTGAATATCGCTATATTCTTCGTCTCCGCCGCCGTCGCATATATCTATGAAACGCATCTTTTCCGCTCCGACGGGGTAAGATGCATATCCCCGGGACTTTCGCTTTTAATTATATGCATAATGGGAATATTCTTTGTACTCTTTACCTTTATCACTCCCAACCTTGCAATTTTCAAGGATCCCTTAACGGGAAGCTTCGGCATACCCCCCACTCCGTAAAATTCGAGAAAGCCCTTGAAAATCAAGGGACAATGTGATATACTTGTCTTTGAAATAACGATCACAAGGAGCATATCATGCTTGAAATAAAGGAAATACAGAATATAATGTCGCATTTCGGGCTTTGCGTTCAAAGCACAACTGCCTTTTACGACACGTCGCACGGCGATGACGACAAGCGTTTGAATTATATTCTTGATGAAAAATACGTTTTGAAGGTCAATTCCGTTGCGGCTATGTGGGAGGAAAGGCTGTGGGAGATCCACAGACTCATTTACCGCTACCGCTCGATCGGCATATACTGTCCCGACCTCATACCCACTCTTGGCGGCTCTCTGTCCTATACGTTGCAAAGGGACGGTAAGGAATATACCTGCTTTGTCGAGGAATACGCCGTCTATCCCATATTTGACTCCAACACCGAGCAGGACCGCAAGGAGATCGTGGAGCATCTTGGCATATTGGCGGCGAAATACACTGGGATCGACCTATCGCCGACAAGGTCTATGTGGAGCATTATCGACCTCGCTCCGCTCGACGTCGATATTGACGAAAAGCAGGAAAATACCAACGCACTCACCGCCGCACTTCGCAAGAACGGCTATGGGGATTTGGCAGACAAGGTCGATGATTTTAACATAGCACTGCGAGAAAAAATAATGACTGTCTTTGACAGGCTTCCCAGATGCGTATATCAGGGAGATCTCAACGACAGCAACGAGTTGCACGATAACGGGTATTTCGTCGGGCTTATAGATTTTAACATGGCAGGCACGGATGTCAATATCAACGTCTTTTTGAACGAAACGAATTGGTTTCCGACCACCGAAGAATTTGAAAAATTGTCCGTTGCGGAGCTTATAGAAAAGCAAGATTCCAAGCAGGCAGAGGTGCTTTCCGCAATTTTTAAGCACTACACCTTAAACGATGACGAAAAATACGCTCTGCCGTATTACAAGCGAATAGTGGATATGTTCCAATACCCCGATGTTTGTCTGATGATAAAATGGTTGGGCGACGACTCACACAGATACAAGTGTGTTGAATTCATAAATGCACTCATTGAAAAGCCATTATAACGCAAGGCAGGGACAGCGTATGCTGTCCCTGCTTCTATTTTATCTGTTTACTATATCGACAAGCTGATCGTATTCCTCAAGGCTCGTTATGCCGTCAAGAACACGCTCTCTTGTGTGGGTGAGTATAGTAGTCATATCACGCTCAACTATTGCGCCGACCTTTTCGGATGTGAAATCGTCGGACATAATGATATCCTTGATCTCATCCGTAAGAACCATTATCTCGAATACACCGATACGTCCGAGATATCCCGTATTGTTGCAATACAAGCATCCGCACGCTTGATATATTTCTCTCGGCTCATCAATACCGAGTATAGCCATCTCCTGCTGATCGGTCATCTTTGCCACCTTACATTTCGGGCAGAGCTTACGAACAAGTCGCTGTGAGATCGCTCCGAGAAGTGCATCCGCAACAAGATATTTGGGAATACCCATATTTACAAGTCTTGTTATAACTCCTGCCGCATCGTTGGTGTGTATTGAGGAAAGAACCAAGTGTCCCGTAATAGCGGCTCTCGTTGCTATCTGAGCAGTTTCCTCATCACGTATCTCTCCGACCATTATGATATTGGGGTCCTGACGCAGGAAGCTGCGCAGTGCTGCGGCAAAGGTAAGATTTGCCTTCGTATTGACCTGAACCTGATTTATTCCGACGATCTCGTTCTCGACGGGATCCTCGACGGTCATAATGTTCGTATCCTCCTTCGCAAGATATCTTAAGAAGGTATACAGCGTTGTGGATTTACCGCTTCCCGTAGGTCCTGTAAGCAGGATGATTCCGTGGGGACGGGTTATCATACTCATAATGAGATCCTTCTGCTTATCGGAAAAGCCGAGGGACGAGATATCACTCGAGGTAAAGGAGCGGCTGTAAATACGGATAACCACCTTCTCGCCGTGTATCGTCGGAATGGTGGACACACGGAAGTCGTATGTGTTTCCGTCGATTTCTCGGCTTATCTTACCGTCCTGCGGAACACGTCTTTCGGCAATGTTCAACTCGGACATGATCTTATATCTTGCGAGCATTGCGGGATAAAGCTGTGTTCTGATCTCGTCTATCTTCTGAAGCTTTCCGTCTATACGGAAGCGAAGAAACACAGTTTTTGCAAAGGGCTCGATATGGATATCACTTGCGCCTCTGTTTATTGCGTCGAAAAGTATACTGTCGCAGAGCTTGATGACGGGAGCGTCGATCTGTGTGTTGACATCGGTCTCATCGGAGGCGGTGTCGTTCTTGATGTACTCATCCATCACCTCGTCCTGCTCTATTTTATTGTTCGCATAGTCGAGTATCCTCTTCATCTGCGTCGGAGGGCTGATAACGAAATTCAGCTTTTTACCGCCGTGAACAAGTAGCTGTCTGAATTCCTCAATTCTGAAGGGATTCGAGCCGAGCACGGTCAGCGTATCGCCCTTAAGCTCAAACGGCACGCCCTGATACTCAAGCATAAGATCACGGGGATATTTCTTTACGAACTCAAGATCCACCTCTGCGAGCTGGCAAAAGCGATACTCATATCCGAGATAATCCGCAAGGATCTGATACATATTTTCCTCATCGAATACCGAGCCTGCGATAAGCTCCGTATAGATAGGTCTGTCCGCACCGTCCGCACGCTCGCAGTAGTCGTCCGCCACATTCTGTGCGAGGACTCCGTTTTCCACGAGATATTGTGTAAACAATTTATTAAATATCATATATTGCTCTCCTTATACGGCGTTCATCATAGACATCATAGGAACGAGTACGGAAAGTATAACGAGCATTACGACGCCTCCGAGAAGGACGATCGCCATGGGCTCGATAGCCGCAACTGCCTTTGCTATGCTGGATTCGACCTGCTCGTCGAAGTAGTCACCCGTCGACTTAAGCACCTCGGGGATATTTCCGCTCTTTTCGCCTACGTCTATCATCTGTGTAAGCATCGGAGGGAAAAGTCCCGTCGCCTCGATCGAGGCGGCTATTCTCTTTCCGCGCTTGACTTCCTCGATGGTATAGTCAAACTTTCTTGTGAATACCTCGTTTCCGAGCATTTTTTTCAAATTTTCAAGGACGTCGATCATATTCATACCGCTATCGATCAATATAACGAACGCCTGCGAGAAACGTGAGGTTATCAGGTTTCTCTGAACGGTCGAAATTATCGGGAGCTTAAGCATAAGCACATCCTTAATGTACTTTCCCTTCGATGTTCTGAAGAACATCACGATCAAAAATACCACGAGCACAGTAGCGGGAAGCAGGATGAAGAAATATTCCTGCAGCCACGAGGATATGCCCATTACGATCTTCGTGATCTCGGGGACTTCGCCGCCAAGCTCATTGATGGTGGATTCGAACTGCGGAAGAATGAAAAGACAAAGGAAGATGACCACGATGATAACCATACAAACAAGAAGCATGGGATAAACCATCGCACTCGAGGCTTTTTTCTTTATCTTACGGTCCTTTTCGTAGTAGTCCGCCATGTTCGTAAGCACTCTGTCAAGAGATCCTGAAACCTCACCGATGCCGACCATGCTGACGAAAAATTTCGGGAACACCTTCGGGTGCTTTGCGAATGCATCCGAAAGATTGATGCCCGACTGAACGTCGTGGTGGACTTCCTTAAGTACGTTTCTGAACGGAACGCTGAACTTTTGATGCTGAAGGTTATAGAGCGAATCGCTGATCGGAATGCCCGCCTTAAGCATTACGGAAAATTGGCGGAAAAACGTGATTACCTCGGTGAATTTTATCTTACTGCTGACAGCGAAAAATTCGTTCTCCTTCTCCTCCTGCATAACGGAGTAGCTGAGCAAGTGTATCTGATTTTGACGTGCCTCAGCCTTAAGGCTCGCCTCATCGGTCGCCTGTCTGACGACCGTTTGTCGCTGTCCCGAGGAATTGATAACCTTACACTTGTAATATGGCATTAAAGCAATACCTCCCAATATAATTTCATAAATGCCTCACCGTAGATAGCCATAGCCCCTATACCGAGCAAAAGGTACGGACCGAAGGCTATTTCGGCATCGCGCTGCGCCTTCGACGCTCTGATCCTGATTATTTCTATTATCGAGCCGAGCAAGGTCGAAAGAAGTATTGCGATGAGGAGCGGCATAGCTCCTATCATAAATCCGCCGATGCCCACGAGATAAACGTCCCCTGCGCCCAGCGCATCCTTTTTAAGTATTATTTTTGCCGCAAGCTTGACCGCTCCGAAAAATCCGAAGCCGAGCAATGCGCCGAATATGCTATCGGAAATTTGAGCGTCAAACACGAAAACACGGTAGAGTGCGACAAAGATCGCAAGCACCGCAAACAAAACAAGCGTCAAATTATATATCTCGTGCGTTTCGTGGTCGATCCCTGCCATCACTATGAACAGGAACACGAGAAGCATGAGCGCAACGAATATCGGCAGCATTTCGAAGGATGTGCCGTATTGCAAAAACGCACACATAAAGCCGAGGCCGCCGAATATTTCAAGCAGGAGCGAGAACACGCCGATCTTAGCCTTGCAATAGCGGCATTTTCCGCCGAGAATGAGCCAAGAAAGAATCGGAATATTGTCATATCCCTTTATCGGACGCTTGCATTCGGGGCAATATGAATCGGGCTTTATTATCGAGAGTCCCTTCGGCACACGGTACGCAATGACTCCGCCGAAGCTCGCAAAAACCGCACCGAATATGAAGGCGAATACGGAAAGTATGATCTTCATTTCTGTCAGCATATTTCCTCCAAATCAAACAAATAATCATCGATACTGCTCGTATCAGACTTTTTAGACGGAAATCCGGGCTTATTATCTTTATAATTCTTATCCTCTGTTCCGTTAAGCCCCTGCGCATTTTCCATCGAGTGTATCATATATCTTGTAACTATCGTAAAGGTCGATACTGCGGTTATCGTCATAACTACGCAAAGTATCATAACGACCGCAAGAACATAGCCCTTTTG
>CAZONA010000001.1:0-36455 GCA_964581025.1 uncultured Lachnospiraceae bacterium | reverse complement strand
TTATCGTCATAACTACGCAAAGTATCATAACGACCGCAAGAACATAGCCCTTTTGTTTACCTGTTTTCTTCATTGGCTATTCCCCCTTCTTTCCGCAGTGCAGATTTTCGATATATACCTTACCGGCTAAGGAGTGTACACTTGTTATAGTCAGTTGCTTGTTTTCACCATCTCCCGAATATTCAAAAGAAACATTGTATGCAGCCGAACCGTTTGTTGGCTTAAAATCAGAACCTAAAGGTATTGACTTCGAATCCCAATTATTAATAAAATCATTATCGGTTATATTGCTTTTCAAATATTCTTTCACCCACTCATCTCCATACGCATCCCAATAATAATTGATATCGTAGCAGACCATTTCGAGTCGGACGTACTCTTCCTGACGGAAGGAGAGCTTTCTTATGCCGAGGTAGGTTGAAAAGAGTGCAAGCGTGATCACGGCGAACACAGCTATCGCAACAATGACTTCAACGAGTGTGAGTCCTTTTTTGGTCTTTTTCATATTTTGACCGTCGCCTTTGCTCACGCAAAAGCCCCTTTCTGTAAGATTTAGTGTCCCTCCTTGGGAACGAGTCCGTGCTCTGCCGCAAGGTCGGAAATTATCTCGAACGCACCTTCATAGCGGAACTTTGTCGCTATTCTGTAAAGGCAGGGTGTGTTTTCAAATCCTCGACGCTTAGTCAGCGCACAGGGATAACGGGAATTAACGTATTTATGGGGATCGGTATTAAGATAGAGCTGAACTCTGGAGTTACGGATATCCATTCTCGCATAGACCTGCGAGTCAATGCGGAATATTGCGCACTGCTCGGATATCTTGCACTTCATATCGGTATAGGAAAGAAGCGTCTGTGCGATTGCGTCGTACCTCTTGCGAAGAAGGTCGTTTGCGTCGCCGTATCTCTTGGAAAAGCTCGTTTTATCGTCGTCGTAGTTTTCCCAGTCGACCTCGATCATATCGTTCTCGTGGCGGACGCTTTCGTCCATTGCCTGCTCGTTTGCGGCATTTTTCGAGTCGTCAGGAAGATGCACGTCGCCGAGCTTGGTGAGTCCGAGCGAAAGCTCTATGGGATCGTCCGCACTTATTCCGTAGTGCGTGATCTTCTGACGGTCAAACTCAAATTCGTGCTTCGAGGCAACGAGCAAAAATTTATTCATAATATCCTTAGCGGATTCAAATTCAAAATCATAGCTTGTGATAAGGTGTCCGTCGGACGAGAGTATCATCGTGCACACGTTGCGTCTTATGTAGAAGAAAACGTAGTTTTCGTCGTGCTTCAATGCGTCGCACAGATACATACCGAAGGGCTTTACTTCCGCTATTTCAGTGCCGATCAGCTTTGCGATCTCCTGAAATGCGTCGACTATATTCTTAGGCATAAAATACGTGTTGTACGTATATCCGACCTCACGCTTATAGGAATTAAATTCCGCATAGAATTTATCGTCGTCCGTTTTGTCCTTCATTTCCTTTTTGTAAAGGCTGTTTGCGTAGAACTCAAACTTTGCCGGGATGGAAATGCTCGTTCTGTACACGCCCTGACATCTGAGCAGGAGCGTTACCGAGGGCATTATCAGCAAATTGAGCTGCTTTAATTCGAAGGTGATCCTATCAACGAGGGATTGGACGTTTGATATTACGCCGTTCTCAGAAGGATAATCTTCGAGATCTATCATTATTTGTTTTGAGTCTATGTTCTTTTTCGACGGAAAAAATATGCGTAAATATCCGTCCCCAAAATCGCAATATTCAAAAACACATTCAATTCTTCTTGCCATTAATTATTACCCTCCGATTGTTATTCAACATATAGTCCAAGTATAAATTCATATTCATATGTCGAGTCGTTGTTATATCCTAATTTGCATTTAATAAATTTATCATATTTATCTATTTCAAAGAATTTCAAGCCCGTGTCCTTAAACTCGACCTTGCCGTTTACCCAAAGGTTTCCGTCATTAAGATGTATTATATCCGTATCAGGATTTCCCGATGTTGTTATTAACCCATTGATATAATCAGGATCGGGACTTTTCTTATCGTTTGTCTTCGTTTCTATCAAGCTCCGCAGATACGTTTCGATGGACTGCGTTTGCGTGAGCTCCTCGGACTTGTGTATGAGGTCGCCCGACGAGGTCGCCATAAAAACGAACGTCGTTCCGAGCATGGTCATAATCAAGGTCGTAATAGCTATAACGACCAAGACTTCGGTGAGAGTAAAGCCGCGTTTTTTTGACATAGGTTTGTCTCCTTTCTTAAGATTTCGGAGTTTGCATTAAAATGGCGAGGAGATGACGCTGTCATCACCTCGCCGTGGTTTTACTGTGGTATGTAGTTATTATTTGTTGGAAAAGAAGGTGTAAGAACCTTTAACGGTTTCTCCGCTCTTGTTTTCATAAACTATTGTATACTTATTATCAGTACCCTTAACCAATTTGATTGCAGTAACGCCCTTAGCATCGCTTCCAAATACAGTATTATCAAGAGTAATTACTCCGCCAGAACTAGAGCCAGCCGTTACGGTAAATGTCTTATTAGACTTGTCGTACGTAACCTTAACTTCGTCCGTTCCAACTTTTCCAACAACGCAAGAACCGTTAATGGTAGCTTCGTTTCTAATCATCGACTCATAAGGCTGAGCCTCCTGCATAGCAACAGAATTGTTAGCCTTGTCGATATAAGCGGTATATCCAACTACGGATACGGTTGCGAGAATTGCAAGGATAGCAATAACTACGAGCAATTCGACGAGCGTAAAGCCCTTTTGTGTGTGTTTCATTTTTCAATTTTCTCCTTTTGAATAAAAATTTATATAAGACCGTCGTTACGCACCGGCGGCATTATATCTCCTCATTTTCCGCTTACGCATCACGGAAAACAATCCCGGCAAATTCATTACGCATCTGAATTCGTCGATTTACGAGGGTATTATATCACTTTTACTCGCAAATGTCAATACTTTTTTCGCTTTTTATGCTTCGGAGGCGGTTTTTGAGGCAATTATATTGCGAAAATCGCAGAAATTTTGACACAAAATTCCACACAAAACTCCGAAAAGCCCCGTAAAATCTCGCTTTTTCGCACGGCTCGGGGATTTTATGGGCAAATTGACGAATTTGCATTTTTTATAAAATATTTTGCGTGATTTCGGGCGTTTATATACCCAAATTTGCAAAACGATGCGGCGGACGGCGAGATTTCGCCGTCCGCACTTTCAAAAAATTATGTTTTCTTGTCGAATTTTTCTCCGCACTTCACGCAGGTGAGCGTTATCTTCCCTCTCCCACGCGGCACTCTGAGCCACGTTTTACATTTCGGACAGCGGTAAAATTTATGAGTTTTTCTCTGCTGCCATCTCGTTTTGGTCATCTTGATCGCACCGAGATATTTTTTATTTTCCGCAACTCTCTTGTAAACGTTCTTCGAGAGTATTCTGAAATACGCATACACAAGGAGTGCGAGCGAGATGAGCGAGAGGATCAGCTTGACTATTCCCTGCGGACAAAAGCCGTATATCAAGAAAACGACTATAAACGCTATCAGCGTGTGCTTTGCGAGGTCGTCAAAGCCGTTTCTGCCGTAGAAGAAGCTGCGGAGCTTTGCCGACAGGCGTGATAAAAAGTTACGCATATTCTCTCCTCCAAGGTTTATTCGGTTCTGAGTGCGATCACGGGATCTTTGTTCGACGCAGTCTTTGACGGGAACAGTCCGGCAACGAACGTGAGTATCATACTGATTCCGACAAGTATTATTGCCGGCACGGGCTCAAGCACCGCCTTAAGTGTGGCAATTCCCGTAAGGTTATACAGTATAATATTGATGATTACTATTAGTCCGAGCGAGCATATTATTCCGATAAGTCCTGCCACGAAGCCGACGAAGAGCGTTTCCGCATTGAATACACGACCGATATCTCTCTTCGATGCGCCGATAGCACGGAGTATTCCTATCTCCTTGGTACGCTCGAGAACGGAGATATAGGTTATGATTCCTATCATTATCGAGGATACGACGAGCGAGATCGCAACGAATGCGATAAGGACGTAGGATATAGCGTCCACTATGGTTGTAACGGAATTCATAAGGAGTGCGACCGTATCGGTATACGTGATCTGATCGTCCTCATCCGTCTGCATATCGTTATATTGCGATATCAGCTCCGCAACCTTTTCCTTTGCCTCGAAATCCTTCGGGTAAATGGAGATCATCGTGGGATTGCTCATATCAATATATCCGAGCTTTTCGAGGTTGCCCTCGTAGGTGTTATCGGTAACTCTGTCCTTATTTACGTAGTTGAGTATCTGATTTATTATAGTGCTTGCCTCGGTCGAGGGGTACTTTTCGAGGATATCCTTCACGAACGGGATATCGTCTATCGTGATTCCCACGGAGTCAAATCTGATTCCCGTGAACATATCGACCTCGTTATTGGACATCTGCGCCTTTACGACGTCGCTCTTATTTCCCTTTGCTATAACGGTCTCACGGAGATCGGACATATATCCTATCGTGCCGATATTCGCCATTGCGAGCGAGTCGTCCGTCGGTCTGATTATGCCGACAATCTTAAGCCCGAGGGCACTCTCGAGTCTTTCGTTAAGAACTGCATTGTCGTCCTCGTTCGAGGAGTCGAGCTCTCTTATTATATCGTCTTCGAGAACGAAATGATCGCTGTCGAGAAGCACCTTGAATTCGAAATCGTATATCTCCTGGAAGGTGTAGCTCGTGGATTCGATGACGTAAGTATTCTCCTTACCCGTGAGGTAAGCCTCCATTGCGTGGTTGAGATATTCCTCAAGCTCCGCCGCATCTCGTATGCCGAGCACGTAGAGCGTGTAGTCGGAGATCTGATTATTCTCGTTTACGATGAGAACGATCTCGTTCTGATTTTCGGGGTATCTACCGTCAACGAGCGTGTAGTCCTTGGAGATGGTCTCCGCATTTCCCGTCAGCTCCGTCCAGCCCGTTATGCTGCCCATCGTGCCCATCATTGCACTCATGTTTTTGATCATTTCCATAGACGTTCCGCTCATTCCCATGCTCGAAACAAGGTCGGTCATTCCCTTTGAGCTGTTTTTGTACGTACCGTCCTCCTGAAGAAGATACATATTCATCTCAAGAGGATAGGAATATTTGATATCGGAGCAGTACTCATAAAATTCGGGGGTGGATTCGATATATTTTTTGAATTTTACAAGGTTATTTTGGCTTATCGATGTCGTCATGCTCGACATCATCGTTACCATTATCTCGCTCGAATACACCTTATTGGGATCCTTCGGTACGCTCGACGAGTTGGCACTCTGCATAAGGGACGCCATCATCGAGGTAGTATTCATCGTGCTCTGCTGTATCTGGATCGGGTAGGAGGACATAGTGCTCTCCTCGATTGATTGGATATATGCATTAACGCCCGTCGACACCGCAAGTATCAGAGCAATACCTATGATTCCTATTGATCCTGCAAAGGAGGTAAGGAAGGTTCTGCCCTTTTTGGTCATAAGGTTATTGAACGAAAGCGAGAGAGCCGTGAGGAAGGACATCGAGGATTTTTTCTTCTTTCTCGGTCTGCTGTGCGTAACGTAGGCATCTACAAATTCGCCGCCGGCGTTCTTTCCGTCGTAAGGATCGGAATCGCCGACGAGATTTCCGTCACGGAGCTTAATTATTCTCGTGGAATATTCCTCCGCAAGCTCGGGATTATGCGTTACCATAATTACGAGTCTGTCCTTTGCGATCTCCTTAAGAAGATCCATTACCTGCACGCTCGTATCCGAGTCGAGTGCGCCCGTGGGCTCGTCGGCAAGCAGGATATCTGGGTTATTTATAAGCGCACGAGCTATTGCGACTCTCTGCATCTGACCGCCCGAGAGCTGATTGGGACGTTTATGCATCTGCGTGCGCAGACCGACCTTATCGAGTGCCTGAACCGCACGTTTTCTTCTCTCGTTGGGAGATATGCCGCTGAGCGTCAGCGCAAGCTCGACGTTTGCGAGCACGGTCTGGTGGGGGATCAAATTATAACTCTGGAATATAAAGCCTATCGAGTGATTTCTGTACGTATCCCAGTCGGCGTCCTTATAATCCCTCGTGGAAACGCCGTTGATGATGAGATCGCCGCTCGTGTATTGGTCAAGACCTCCTATAATATTCAGAAGAGTCGTTTTACCGCAGCCGGACTGACCGAGTATCGAAACGAATTCGCTCTCCCTGAATTTTATATTGACGCCCTTTAACGCCTCTACCGCTGACTCATCCTTACCGTATGTTTTTTTAATGTTTATAAGCTCTAACATTTTTTGCACCTGCTTTTCGTTATTAGACTGAAATATAGTTATTCATCATTGCTTTTCTATTTTACTAAGTGAACCTTAAAAATTCCTTAAAATGTTCAAATTGCTTAAAAAGAAATATATAAAATTGTACTAAGTAACGAAAATTACAATATCTTGATTTTTCTCTTGACTTAACCACAATATATAGTTATAATTAAGATGTCGAATTTTAAGGAATTTTAATTTTATTATTTAATATTTTAACACGGGGAGTACTGTTATGAAGATAATCAAAAGAAACGGCTCGGAGGCGGTATTCGATTCGAGCAAGATAGTCGTTGCGGTAACGAAAGCTAACGAAAGTGTTGTTCCGAGTGCGAGAATGACCGATGAGCAGATAAGAAAAATCGCCGAGGACGTCGAGATGGCGGCTCTGCACATGAACCGCTCGCTCAACGTCGAAGAAATTCAGGACATGGTCGAAAATCAGATAATGAATCTGCGTGCCTTTGACGTGGCAAGGCAGTATATCACTTATCGCTACAACAGAGCACTTATCAGAAAATCGAACACCACGGACGAGCAGATACTCAGCCTCATCGAATGCAACAACGAGGAGGTAAAGCAGGAGAATTCGAACAAAAATCCCACGGTGAACAGCGTTCAGCGTGATTATATGGCGGGCGAGGTCAGCAAGGATATTACAAAGAGGCTTCTCCTTCCCTCCGATATAGTCGAGGCTCACGAAAAGGGCATTATTCATTTTCACGATTCCGATTATTTCGCTCAGCACATGCACAACTGCGACCTCGTAAACCTCGAGGATATGCTTCAGAACGGAACGGTCATTTCCGGAACGATGATAGAAAAGCCTCACAGCTTCTCCACCGCCTGCAATATCGCAACCCAGATAATCGCACAGGTCGCATCCTGCCAGTACGGCGGTCAGAGCATCAGCTTGACGCATCTTGCACCCTTTGTCGACGTGAGCCGCAAAAAGATCCGCGCACGTGTCGAGCAGGAGCTTCGCAGCATCAGTCCGAGCGTCGGCGAGGAGGATATTTCACGCATCACCGAGGAAAGACTACGTGAGGAGATCAAGAGCGGCGTGCAGACCATTCAGTATCAGGTCGTTACGCTTATGACCACGAACGGACAAGCTCCGTTCGTTACGGTATTTATGTATCTTAACGAGGCGAAGAGCGAGCGTGAGAAGAAGGATCTTGCGATCATCATCGAGGAAACGCTCAAACAGCGTTACAAAGGTGTAAAGAACGAAAAGGGCGTTTGGGTTACCCCTGCCTTTCCAAAGCTCATTTACGTTCTCGAGGACGACAATATAGATCCCGACAACCCGTACTACTACCTTACCAAGCTTGCGGCAAAATGCACTGCAAGGAGAATGGTTCCCGATTACATTTCCGAGAAGATAATGCTCCGAAATAAAGTGGACAAAAACGGAGAGGGACATTGCTACACCTGCATGGGATGCCGTAGCTTCCTTACCCCCTACGTTGACGAAAACGGACAGCCCAAATATTACGGTCGCTTCAATCAGGGCGTCGTAACCGTAAATCTCGTCGACGTCGGACTTTCCGCTGAGGGCGATATAGATAAATTTTGGGAGATATTCGATGAGCGTATGGAGCTTTGCCACAGGGCACTTCAATGCCGCCACGAGCGTCTTTCGGGCACTCTCTCCGACGCCGCACCGATACTTTGGCAGCACGGTGCTCTGCTTCGTTTGCCGAAGGGCGAGCCGATAGATAAATATCTTCACGGCGGATATTCCACTCTGTCCCTCGGATATGCGGGGCTTTGGGAATGTGTCCTCTCGCTTAACGGCAAAAAGCTCACCGAGCCGGAGGGTGAGGCTCTCGGACTTGAAATAATGAAAAAGCTCAACGAATACACGGCAAAATGGAAGGCGGAGGAAAATATCGACTATTCCCTTTACGGCACTCCGCTTGAGAGCACCACGTACAAATTTGCAAAATGCCTGCAGAAGCGTTTCGGCGTTATCGAGGGCATAACCGACAAATCCTATATAACCAACAGCTATCATATTCACGTTACCGAGGAGATAGACGCCTTTTCAAAACTCGCACTTGAGGCGAAATTCCAAGCACTCTCCCCGGGCGGTGCGATATCATACGTTGAAGTTCCGAATATGCAGAACAACATCGACGCCGTGCTCACCGTGATGAGATTTATATACGACAACATAATGTACGCAGAGTTAAACACAAAGAGCGATTACTGCCAGGCGTGCGGTTACGACGGTGGGATCGAGATCGTCGAGGACAAGGACGGCAAGCTCATTTGGAGATGCCCCAACTGCGGGAATACCGATCAGACGACTATGAACGTCGCTCGCAGAACGTGCGGATATATCGGAACTCAGTATTGGAATCAGGGCAGAACGCAGGAGATCAAGGAGAGAGTTCTGCATCTGTGATGCGGACTCAACTGCAATTATGAATTACGCATTGATCCGAGAAAACGATATTGCAAACGGTCCGGGTGTGCGGACAACGCTCTTTGTCAGCGGATGCAGGCATCATTGCAAGGGTTGCTTTAATCCGGAGGCGTGGGATTTTAACTACGGCTCGCCATTCGGCAAGGTGGAGATCGACAGGATAATATCCGCAAGTGCTGCCGAGCACATAAGCGGTCTTACTCTGCTCGGCGGTGAGCCTCTTGAACTTGGAAATCGGGAGGGCGTTACCGAGCTGCTTCGGGAATTTCGCAAGGCACTCCCCCACAAGACCGTTTGGTGCTACACGGGTTTTGTTTTCGAAAAGGAGCTGCTTCCGAAGATAATTTCGGGAGACAAAGGTCTTACGGAGCTTTTGGGCTACGTCGACGTTCTCGTTGACGGGCGGTTCGTTGAGGAGCTGAAAAGCTATGCACTCATTTTCCGAGGCTCGTCAAATCAGAATATCATTGACCTTAAGGCTTCTTTGAGGGAGAAAAAGCAGGTGCTCCTTGAGGGCGTTTGGGAGAGGCACGGTGGCGAGATATGACCGAAAATATGAAAGTCAGGGAGCGTGTTATCTCCCTGCTATCGAACGATGTAACCGGGCACGGCATGGATCATATTGAGAGAGTTGTTACGCTTTCCAAGCGTTTTGCCGAGTCGGAGGGAGCGGATGCGGAGCTTACGGAGCTGATTGCCCTGCTCCACGACGTGGACGATTACAAGCTTTTCGGAAATCAAAATGCCGCAGAGCTTACCAACGCAAGAGCAATTATGCGAGAGTCGGGAGTAGATGATGAGCGAGCGAAGGTCGTTCTCTCTCAGATCGCAACGATCGGATACAACAAACGGCTCGGCGGAATACGCCCCACCACTCTTGAGGGGATGATAGTTTCGGATGCGGACATGTGCGACGCACTCGGCATAAGAGGCGTTCTCCGTGCGTACCGTTACAGCATCAAGGACGGCAAGCCGTTCTTTGACAGAAATCGCTTTCCTCTCGAAGATATCGCGCCCGAGATATACAAGACTCACGATTCCGACAGTGCGGTCTGCCACGTATTCGAAAAAATATTGAAGCTTAAAAATCTTATGCTCACGGATTCGGGGCGAGCCGAGGCAATTCCTCGTCATAATGCGGTCGTCGAGCTGCTGCAGCAATTTTTCGAAGAAGAAAACGCACCGGAATGGATCGAATATCTGAATAAAAAATACGGTTGACGGATATCCGTCAACCGTATTTTTTATTTGAGATCAAACTCCCGAATAAGCCGAGAAGCCGCCGTCGACGGGGATAATAACGCCCGTTACGAAGCCGGATTGACTCGGATCTGTAAGAAATCTCAGCGTACCGAGAAGCTCGTCCGCCTCACCGAAGCGATGCATCGGAGTCGCACGAAGGATCTTATCCGTTCGAGGTGTGGGCGTGCCGTCCTCGTTAAAGAGCAATGCTCTGTTCTGATTCGTAACGAAGAAGCCGGGTGCCATTGCGTTGACTCTTATTCCGGCATCGGCAAAATGAACCGCAAGCCACTGTGTGAAGTTCGAAACGCCCGATTTAGCCGCACTGTATGCAGGTATTTTGGTAAGAGGTCTGTATGCGTTCATCGACGAAACGTTAAGAATCGAGCATCCGCTCTGACCTATCATATCTCTTGCAAAGACCTGCGTGGGAAGAAGCGTTCCCATTATATTGAGATTGAAAACAAATTCAAATCCCGATTTATCGAGGTTAAAGAAGGTCTTTACGTCTTCCCTGTCCTCGTCGCCGAGCTCGTAATATTCCTTATCCGTAGTCGCACGGGGATTGTTTCCGCCTGCTCCGTTGATGAGAACGGTGCATTTGCCGAGCTCTGCGAGTATTTTCTCGTGAGACGCCTCAATGCTTGATTTTTCAAGGCAATTTACGCCGTATGCACGAGCCACTCCGCCGTTTGCGTTGATTTCATCGGCTACCTTCTGTGCCGCCGCCTCATTCAAATCGAGCAATGCGACCTTATAGCCCTGTTTAGCCATTTCCTGTGCGAAGGAGGAGCAAAGCACTCCGCCTGCGCCCGTAATTACACATACCTTATTCATAGTGCCCTCCATCAGCTGTTTTTTGAATCCTTATCTATTGCTTCCCAAAGTCCGAGAAGATACGTTGCGCCGAGGGCACGGTCGTACAGACCGTAGCCGTATCTGCCATGCTCTCCCCATATCATTCGTCCGTGGTCGGGACGCATATAACCGTCAAAGCCGTTATCGTGCAGAGCCTTCATAGTTCCGTAGATATCGAGAGAACCGCAATCCGTGGGATGTGCGACCTCATGAAATTGACGCTCGCCCGTATGCTTAATGTTACGTATATGTGCAAAATGAATTCTCTTTGCGAATTTCGACGCCATAGCAACGAGGTCGTTATTGGGAGATGCGCCGAGTGAACCCGTGCAGAACGTTAGACCGTTTTCGGGAAGGTCGACGATATTCAAAAATCTTTCGAGATTTTTTTCGCAGGTGATTATTCTCGGCAAGCCGAAGATGCCCCACGGCGGATCATCGGGGTGTATTGCCATATTGATACCCACCTCGTGGGCAACGGGTATTACTTTTGTAAGAAAAGCCTCGAGATTTTTCCAAAGCTGCTCCTCGTCGATGCTCTCGTATTGGTGAAGTAGCTCACGAAGTCCGTCGAGAGTATAGCTCTCATCCCAGCCGGGCAAGGAAAGACCGCCGTCGAGAGGATTCATCGCAAGCACCGTTTGCTCGTCGTAGGCAAGACTGTTCGAACCGTCGGGAGCAACGTGCTCAAGCTCGCTGCGAAGCCAGTCGAAAACGGGCATAAAGTTATAGCAAACACACTTCACGCCTGCCCTTGCAAGCCGTCTGAGATTTTCACAATAATTTTCGATAAGCTCGGGTGCACGCTCATTTCCGAGCTTTATATCCTCTGGCACGGGAACGCTCTCCACGACCTCGAATTTAAGTCCGTGAGCCTCGGCGTTTTTCTTGATCGCCAAAATGCTCTCCTCGCTCCATACTCCGCCTGCAGGTACGTCATACACCGCAGATACGATTGAATACATACCCGGAATCTGAGATATTTGTTCAAGCGTTACGGGATCGCTGTCGCCGTAATGTCTGAAGGTCATCTTCATCGTGGTATCCTCCTTTTTTATGATACGGTATAATTTTATCATATTTACACAATTTTTTCAATATCAAATTCAATATTTTTTAATAAAATAATAAAACAACTCGGCGGATTTGAAAAATCCGCCGAGTATGGAGGTTGATTTATTGTCAGTCGAGCTCCTTTTTGCCCGTATAGAGCTCATAGTATCTTCCCTGCATCTCGAGAAGCTCCTCGTGAGTTCCCCTCTCTACTATCTCGCCGTGCTCAAGCACCATAATGGCGTTTGAATTTCTGACGGTCGAGAGTCTGTGAGCGATAACGAAGGTGGTCCTATCCTTCATAAGTCTGTCCATTCCGTGCTCTATATGGCGTTCCGTTCTCGTATCTACCGAGCTCGTCGCCTCGTCAAGCACGAGTATCGGTGCTTTTGAAAGTGCCGCACGTGCAATATTCAAAAGCTGACGCTGACCTTGGGAAAGATTTGCTCCGTCGCCCTGTATAACGGTATTATAGCCGTCGGAAAGTCTCATAATGAAGCTATGGGCGCTTGCGGTCTTAGCCGCCGCTATGACCTCCTCGTCGGTTGCATCAAGGCGTCCGTAGCGGATATTTTCCATTACCGTGCCGGTAAACAGGTGGGTATCCTGAAGCACCATTGCGATGTTTTTTCTTAAGAAAGAGAGATCGTATTCCTTAAGATCCACTCCGTCTATCGTAATAGAGCCGGATTCTATATCGTAGAATCGGTTGAGAAGATTGGTAACCGTAGTCTTTCCTGCGCCCGTAGAGCCGACGAAGGCTATTTTCTGACCGGGATGCGCATAGAGGGAGATATTCTTAAGGATCGTCTTATCGGGCTCGTATCCGAAGGTTACATTCTTGAGTGTAACGTCGCCGTGGATGGTGGTCTTGGTCTCGTCGATCTCGCCGCCCTCGTCCTCGGGCTCTCTGTCCATAATTCCGAATACCCTCTCCGCACCTGCGAGAGCCGCAAATATCGTGCTCATCTGCTGGGAGATCTGGTTTATGGGCTGTGAAAAATGCCTCGAGTATCCGACGAACACGGAAAGTCCTCCGACGTCGAAGCCGGAAAGCACGCAAAGAAGTCCGCCGATTCCGGCAACGCATGCGTAGCATATCTGGCTCGTATTTCCGAGTATGGGACCCATGATTCCGCCGTAGAACTGCGCCTTAAACTGCTTATCTCGCATATCCGCATTAAGTGCTTCAAACTCCTCGGCGCAAACGCTCTCGTGATTGAACACCTTAATGACCTTCTGTCCCGAGACGGATTCCTCGATATAGCCGTTTATCGCACCGAGTGCCGCCTGCTGACCGACGTAATATTTCGACGATCTTTTTGCGATCCATCCGGCAAGATACAGAATGAGCGGAATAAACGCAAGCGTTATGAGCGTCAGCCAGATATTCGTATATATCATCATTGCAAGCGTTCCGATAAGGGTTATCGTGCCCGAGATGAGATTGACCACCGTGTTACTGAGCATCGTATCTATATTGTCTATATCGTTCGTAAAACGGCTCATTATCTCACCGTTGCTGTCATTGTCAAACACACGGACGGGCAGCTTCTGTATCTTTTTGAACAGGTCGTTTCTGAGATTTTCGATAGCGTTCATAGATACGGAGAGCATCAGTCTCGACTGGATGTAGTTCGAAACCACACCCAAAATATATATCACGGCTATGACCGTGAGTATGAGTGCAAGATATTCCAAGGGTTCACTGAACGTTATGCCGAGGAAGGTAAGATCGCTCTCACCGACAAGGGCGTTGATAACGGGACGGAGGATATACGAGCCCGTGAGCGATGAGATCGTCGTAAAGAGCATACATACGAGCACCAAGATGAGTCTGAACTTATACTTTGCTATATATGAGAGCAGTCTTGCGACCGTCTTTTTCGTGTCCTTGGGTTTTCCCTTGGGGCGTGGACCTCTTCCGCCCGGACCTCTGCCGGGGCCTCCCATCATAGGTCCTTTTTTAGTATCGGAGGATCTGCCGCCGTATTGCTTTTGAAGCTCTTCAAGTTTTCTTGCAGCCATTACTTATTCTCCCCCCTTTCTGTCCGTTTGCGAATAATATATCTCCTGATAAGCCTCGTTCGTCTCGAGCAGCTGCTCGTGCGTTCCGATGCCCGTTATTCTGCCCTCGTCGAGCACGATTATCTCGTCGGCATCCTTAACGGAGCTTATTCTCTGAGCGATTATTATCTTTGTAGAGTCCTTAAGACCGTCCCTAAAGGTCTCTCTTATTCTTGCCTCGGTTGCCATATCGACCGCACTCGTTGAGTCGTCGAGAATGAGCACCTTGGGCTTCTTAAGGAGAGCACGGGCTATGCAAAGTCTCTGCTTTTGACCTCCCGAAACGTTCGTGCCGCCCTGTCCGAGATCCATATCGTAGCCGTCGGTAAAGCTCGTGATAAAGCCGTCCGCCTGTGCACTTTCCGCCGCCGCACGAACCTCATCAAGAGTTGCCTCGCCGTCTCCCCAGCGAAGATTATCTATTATACTTCCCGAGAAGAGCACGTTTTTCTGAAGCACCATTCCGACGCCCTCACGCAGATTGTAGATCGGATAATCCTTTACGTTGATCCCGTCGACGAGGACCTCGCCCTCGTCAACGTCGTAAAGTCTCGGTATCATTGACACGAGGGTGGTTTTTCCCGAGCCCGTAGAACCGATGATTCCCACGGTATCTCCGGCTTTTATCTTAATGTTGATATTGTCGAGCACCTTTTCCTCGCTATCCTTATAATAGCGGAAGGAAACATTGCGAAATTCAACGTCGCCCCTCTCGACACGGTGATCGCCGACATTCTCGGAATCGCGAATATCGACCTCCTCGTTCATTATCTCGCCTATTCTTCTTGCGGACGCCATGGATCTTGAAAACATCATAAAGAGCATCGTTACCATCATAAGCGAGGAGAGTATCTGAGTTATATAGGTTACGAACGATGAGAAATCTCCCGTCGTGATATTGCCGCCGATGAGCTGCTTACCGCCGAACCAATATACCGCTATCGAGGTTGCGTTCATTACGAACGTCATCACGGGCGAGAGGAGTATCATATTCTTCATCGCCGTGCCTGAGGTGTTTTTGAGGTCGGCGTTTGCCGTCTTGAATTTATTTTCCTCAAAATCGTCTCTGACGAACGATTTTACGACACGAACGTTTGTCAAATTCTCCTGCACCGTAGAGTTGAGTCCGTCTATCTTCTCCTGCATTTTGCCGAAGAGGGGGAAGCCTCTTACGACGATGAACGCTATTGCAAAAAGCAGCACGGGCACGGATATGCAGAGCACGACCGAGAGGGACGGGCTAAGGCTAATAGCCATTATCAACGCTCCGATAAGCATACCGGGTGAGCGGAAGAACATTCGCAGCATCATATTTACGAAATTCTGAAGCTGAGTAACGTCGTTCGTAAGTCTCGTTACGAGGGATGCGGAGCTGAAGTGGTCGATATTCGAGAACGAGAAGGTCTGTATCTTTCCGTAGACGTCGGCACGGAGATCAGCCGCAAAATTCGTGGACGCCTTGCCGCCGAAATACGCTCCGCCCACGCCACCGATCATCATAAGCACGGCGGTCATTATCATTCCGACCATTATCGCCACGATAAAGTACGCATTATTCCCTATTCTGTTATACAAATTAAGAATTATATCGGGCACTTTTTCCGTATTTCCGTCAATTCCGAGGTCGATTATATATGCGAGCAATCTCGGCATAAGAACCTCGCCTATGACCTCCACTATCATGCAAAGAGGTCCTATTATGAAATAAGGAAGATACGGCTTTATATATTTCCACCAGTTTATAGTTTTAGATTTTTTCATTTGTTCTCCTTGTAAGATCAGTTATTTTCTTTGCTTTTTTCGATAAGTCTTGACTTCATAAGGTCAAGATATTCGTTAAATTTTTCAAGATCCTCGTCGGAAAGATCCGCAAATATGGCAAGGTCGGTCTCGCCGAACATGATGTGCGAGCGATCCGCCATATCCCTTCCCTTATCCGTTATGATGATCTTGTTAAATCTCCCGTCTCCGCCGTCGCTCGTTCTCGCAACGTACCCCTCGGCTTCAAGGGTTTTCAGCGTGCGTGCGGTAGCGGCAGGCGAAATGCCGAGCTTCTCGGCGATCTGCTTTTGCGAGTCCACCTCTCCCTCTCGGGCGATGTACATAAGCATGTGATGCTGGCTGTGATGTATACCGAGCTTTGAGATATTGCGCTCGAATATGCATCTGTGCAAGCGTGAGATATACAGCATTTTCATCATCGTAAGCTTATATTTGTCTGAGCTTCTGTCGTCCATTTTTACCTCCCCAAATAATTAACACGTTAATTATTATAGCACGCAATTTCGATTTGTCAATAGAGTTCACAATTTGTTTACCAAAAAAATCAGGGCTCTTTACAAAAGCAAGAGCCTTGATATATTTATTATCGGATTTTACGCACCGTGCGATGCGATCAGCTCGCAAAGCTTATCGGAGAGGGCGCAGAATTGTGCCACGTCAAGCTTCTCCCCTCTTACGTCGGGACGATGACCGCACTCGACGACTGCGGAGACGATTTCCTCCTTCGAAAGCTCTCCGAAGGACGCAGAGAGGGCGTTGGGGAGCGTTTTTCTTCTCTGCTCGAACGCCGCCTTGACCGTTCTGAAGAATATTTTTTCGTCCCGAGGCTTACACGGCTTATCCTTATACAATCTTATCCTGACTACCGAGGAATCGACCTTCGGCGCTGGCATAAAATTCTCCGCACCGACCTCGAGTATCCTCTCCGCCTTGCCGTAATACGCAAGCACAGCCGTTATCGCTCCGTATGCGGACGTGCCTGCACGGGCGCACAGACGGTCGGCGACCTCGGACTGTATCATTATCGTTATACAGTCAAACGGCAGACCGCTCTCGAGAAGCTTCATAAGTATGGGAGTAGTGATATAATAAGGAAGATTTGCGCAGACCGAAACGCCGCCCCGTTCGAAATACGGATCAAGCAGGGCTGCGATATCCGTTTTCATAACGTCCTCGTTTATGACCTCAACGTTTGTAAATTCTCCGAGGGTATACTTCAGCACGGGAATGAGTCCTCGGTCGATCTCGAGGGCTACCACCTTATCGTATCTGAGTGCCAGCTCCGTTGTGAGCGGTCCGATGCCCGGACCTATTTCGAGAATCGTGGACGTGGTACTGTCCGCACAGCTTTGTGCTATGTCCTCAACCACCGCTCTGTTTATCAGGAAATTCTGTCCGAACTCCTTTCTGAACTTGAGTCCGAACACGTCCATTACGTGTTTTATCGTTTTTTGATCGCAAAGATTCATTTTTTCTCCGTTTTTTATAATTATTTTTGAAATTTCACTTGACAAATCGAAAATTAAGTGATAAAATATATTAGTCGTTTGACGTTGCTAGTGTAGCACAGTCGGTAGTGCAGCTGATTCGTAATCAGCAGGTCGAAAGTTCGAGTCTTTTCACTAGCTCCATTGCAGAGCAGATCTTTAAGATCTGCTCTTTTTCATTTCCTCATGATTATACACTATTTTTTTCGAAATTTCAATAGCAAGTGAAACAATTTCGCTTTTTTTCATACTATTTTTATAAAGTAACCGTCGCAGGCGGCAGTGTGAGGTGGAGCTTTTGAAAAATTGTGTACTCGGAGTGTGCTTCGGAGAATATTTTGACCATTCGGCACTTGATGCGTTCGTGCGTGAGCTTGAGGACAAATACAAATTTTTAACGGTTGGCACGCTCGGCAGGAGCATTCTCGGGCGTGATATTCCCTACGTTTCGTTCGGAGAGGGCAAGAAAAGCGTTCTTTACATAGGTGCTCATCACGGTATGGAATGGATCACCGCTTCTCTGCTCGCTCTGTTTACCAACGAGCTTGCCAAGGCTTACCGGGAGAGGCTCACTCTCTTCGGAATATCCGTCGAGGCACTTTTTAAGCTGCGTAGGATATACATCGTTCCTATGCTCAACCCGGACGGTGTGGAATACGCTCTGCACGGGCTTGATCCGAAAAGCGTTTTACGTGAGCGTGTGCTCGCCATGAACGGCGGCGACGACCTTTCTCATTGGCAGGCGAACGCTCGGGGAGTGGATCTTAATCACAATTACAACGCAGGCTTTGAAGAATACAAACACATTGAGCGAGAGCTTGGAATATGGGGCGGTGCGCCGACGAAATACAGCGGCGAATACCCGGAATCCGAGCCGGAGGTTCGATCTCTCTGCAATTTTGTGCGATGTACCAATCTCTCTCTTGCGATAAGTCTTCACACGCAGGGTGAGGAGGTCTATTATACGAGCTGCGGCGGGCGGAGCGAGATATCGTTTGATATTGCCCGTGCCGTTGCGAAGATGACGGGCTACGCTCTCTCCACGCCGAGCGGCACGGCGGAATACGGCGGATTTACGGATTGGTTTATACGGGAATTTCAAGCTCCGGCACTTACCCTTGAATGCGGCAGGGGCACGAATCCGCTCCCGTTTTCAAATCTCGGGGGCATATATTCCCGTTTGCGCCGTGCTTTGATCACAGCGCCGACGCTCGTTTGACCACGGGGCTTCAAAAATCGACGAAAATGTTAATTTTATTTGACAATTGATATAACTTTCTTATAAACACTTGATTTTTTGTGCTGGTTTGTGGTATAATTTCAAGGTGAAAACAACATTTTTTCGGAGCGTGCGTATATGAAGGGCTTTTACAATGTATTTTACGTGGCAAGCATCGTATTTCAAGCGATATTTGATCTGCTCTTCTGCATCGGAGTTGCCATTTTGATCTCTTGGCTTCTTGTGAGCAAGCTCTCCGCACCCACTTGGATATATGCACCGTTCATCATCGTCGGTGCGGTAGCTGGTATGATATCAATGATAAAATTTATTCTTCGGGCGATGGCGTCGCTCGAGAGCATAGAACGGTCTCAAAAAGAGGTGAAGAAAAATGAACGAAGCAAGAAAAAATAATCGGACGGATCTGTTATGCTTAGCCGTGGGCGAGGCAGTTTTTTCCGCTCTGATATGCGTCATATATGCTGCAAAGGGTAAATTCGACTACACCGTGATCACGGGTGCTCTGCTCGGCATAGCGGTGGTCGTATTCAATTACCTTGCGCTCTCGGCATCCGTCGGCAAGATAGTCGACGGCTATATTGAGGAGCGTGGGGACGGCGAAATGAGCGAGGAGGAAGCGCAGAAATTCTCCGAGGAGCACAAGATGCAGGTGCAGAATTCCATAACGAAGTCGTACATCATTCGAAACGTCGTGATGCTGGCGGTGCTCGTTGCGGCACTCGTAACGGGATTTTTCAATCCCCTTTCCCTCCTGCTTCCGCTTGCAATGTATAAGCCCCTCATATATCTTTCGGAGCTTATTAAAAAGAAAAGAGGTGTGTGAATTTGGAAATATCGGTTACAGGTCCTAAGGTATTTGTGCGGATAGACGAGCTGTACGAGGCGTTTGCCGGGACGATGGTGGATATTTTCGGAAACTTCGGAAATCTTATCACGCAGACCACGGTTTCCCTGTTCGTCGTAACGCTTGCTTTGATAATCGTTGCGTTCATCGTATCGAGAAAGATCGAAAAGCGTCCGGGCGGCGTTCAGGTCATAGTCGAGAAGCTGATCGGCATGCTTTACAATCTCGTTGAGGAAACGATGGGCAAGCACAATCTCAAATTCGCTCCCTACATCGGAACTCTTTTCCTGTCGTGCATCTGCGGAAGCTTGATAGGAACGACGATGATCTTCCGCTCTACCACCGCTGACCTCTCCGTTACGCTCGCATACGCACTCGTAACCACGGGACTCGTGTGGTATCACAACATAAAGAACAACGGCTTTATCGGCTGGCTCAAGGGCTTTACCGAGCCCATTGCGGTCATGACGCCGATGAACATCGTAAGTGAGATAGCACAGCCGATATCAATGGCGTTCCGTCATTTCGGAAACGTTGCCGGCGGCTCGGTGCTCACAGCTCTGATATATGCGGCACTTGCGGTAGCCTCAAAGGCTATATTCTCGTGGCTTCCGGCATATATCGCAACTCTTATTCCCCCCGTTCTTCAGGTGGGTATTCCCGCATTTCTTTCGTTGTATTTCGACTTCTTCTCATCCTTCGTGCAGGCGTTCGTTTTCTGCCTGCTTACGATGGTATACGTGGCAGGGGCTTGCCCTCCGCCGCCCGAGGAAGCCGATGCAAATAAATGATCAAAAATAAAAAAACAATAAACAAAGGAGATTTGAAAAAATGGATGTTAATGCAGCAAGAGCGCTCGGCGCGGCTATTTGTATGGGACTCGGAGCAATAGGTCCTGCAGTCGGAGAAGGTAATGCAGTCGGTAAGGCACTTGAGGCGATGGCTCGTCAGCCCGAGATGGCAGGAACGCTTCGTACCAATATGATACTCGGTTGTGCTATCACAGAGACCACGGGTATCTACTCACTCGTCGTTTCCCTTCTTCTCATATTCATGGGAGTGCTTTGATCGCAATTTACGGAGAACACAATGAGTGTAGTAATAGATGCTTTTGAATCGTTCGTCGGCGTAAACGTATGGACGATGTTATTTGCATGGTGTAACCTGCTTATTTTGTATCTGTTTCTCAAAAAGCTTCTCTTTGTGCCTATGAAGAAAATAATCGACGACAGGCAGAAGGAGATCGACGATATGTACGAAAACGCCGAGAATGCCGAGAGAGATGCCGATCGCAACAAGGCTCTTTACGAGGAAAAGCTCCGTGCGGCAAGCGACGAGAGCGAGGAGATCTTAAAGAACGCCGTGCGTCGTGCTCAGCTCAAGGAGGAGGATATTCTCAGAGATGCGCAAGCCGAGGCGTCAAGGATCTACGAGCGTGCGGAGGAGCAGATTGCTCTTGAAAAGAAGCGTGCTCTCGACGAGGTCAAAAACGAGGTGTCCGATATGGCAATCGAGATCGCAGGTGCGGTCATCGGTCGTGAGGTATCGGAGGACGAGCATGCTGAGCTTATAGACCGCTTTATAGACGGTGTCGGTGAATGATATGACATACGTTGACAATAATGCCAAAAGCTACGGCGACGCTCTCTTCTCCCTTGCCTGCGAGCTCAGCAAAACCGATGCCGTTGCAGATGACCTTGAAGCTATGGTATCGGCACTGCGAGAGACTCCCGATTACGTGAAGCTTCTCGACACTCCCGCACTCACACGTGATGAGCGTGTGGCACTTATCGAGGAGGCGTTCGGCAGACTTGACAGGGATCTTGTAAATCTTCTGAAGATACTTTCGGAGCGCAGGCTGTCGTATATGATATTCAATATATGCGACGCATATATTGCCGACTGCGATGAGCTTGCCGGCATTGAAAGGGTCGAGGCGATATCAAGCATACCCTTGACCGAAGCGCAAGCAGAGCGTCTTGCGGAGCGTCTTGCCGCAATAACGGGCAAGCGGATCGTAGTAAACAATATCGTTGATCCTTCGATACTCGGAGGTATGAAGCTCAGGTATATGGGCAAGCAGATAGACGGCTCTCTCAAAACGAGGCTTGACGGCTTCGAGAAGAGCCTTAAGGATCTAATAATATAAAAAAGTTGGTGAAAAAATGCAGTCCAAAATAGACGATATATCAAAAATAATAAAGGAGCAGATCCGCAACTACGAGGTAAAGACCAAGCAGGACGAGATCGGCTACGTTATATCCGTGGGCGACGGCATCTCGAGAGTACACGGTCTTGACAAATGCAAGGCTAACGAGCTGCTCGAATTTTCAAACGGCTCGTTCGGCATGGCTCTCAACCTTGAGGAGACCTATGTAAGCTGCGTCCTTCTCGGAAGCGACGTAGGTATTGGCGAGGGCAGCATCGTCAAGCGCACGGGGCGTGTAGTTTCCGTGCCCGTCGGCGAGCAGCTTATCGGACGAGTCGTCAACGCTCTCGGAGAGCCAATCGACGGCAAAGGACCGATAGACATTACCTTATACAGTCCGATTGAGAGACGTGCATACGGTATAATCGAGAGAAAATCCGTATCCGTTCCCCTTCAGACAGGTATCAAGGCGATCGACTCCATGATACCGATAGGCAGAGGTCAGCGTGAGCTGATCATCGGCGACAGGCAGACGGGTAAAACCGTAATTGCCACGGATACGATAATAAATCAGCGAGACAAGGGCGTTATTTGCATATACGTTGCAATAGGTCAAAAGCAGTCCACGGTAACGTCCGTCGTTGATACGCTTTACAGAGCCGGAGCTATGGATTATACCATAGTCGTTTCCGCAAATGCGAGCGATCCCGCTCCCCTTCAGTACATTGCTCCATACGCAGGCTGTACTATGGGTGAATATTTTATGGAACAGGGCAAGGACGTGCTGATCGTATACGACGATCTTTCAAAGCACGCAGTCGCATACCGTGCGCTTTCCCTGCTCATCAGGAGACCTCCGGGACGTGAGGCGTATCCGGGAGACGTTTTCTATCTCCATTCAAGACTTCTTGAGAGAGCCGCAAGGCTTTCGGATGAGTGCGGTGGCGGATCGCTCACGGCTCTTCCGATAATAGAAACTCAGGCAGGAGACGTATCCGCATATATTCCGACCAACGTTATCTCGATAACGGACGGTCAGATATTCCTTGAATCCCAACTCTTCCACGCAGGCATACGCCCTGCGGTAAACCCCGGCATCTCCGTTTCCCGTGTCGGCGGAAACGCACAGATAAAGGCTATGAAAAAGGTTTCGGGAACGCTCAAGCTTCTCTACTCGCAATACCGTGAGCTGCAGGGCTTTGCGCAGTTCGGCTCGGATCTCGACGCCGACACAAAGCAGCGTCTTGAGCAGGGTGAGCGTATCGTCGAGGTGCTCAAGCAAGGCAGAAGCTCTCCCATTCCCGTCGAGCTTCAGGTTGCCATCATTTATGCCGTGGTAAACAACATGCTTCGAGATATACCCGTCGGAGATATTCATCGCTTCGAGGAGGAGCTTTTCGAATATCTTGTGGCGGTCAAGGGCGAGCTGCTTGAAACGATAAAAACGACAGGTCAGCTCTCCGCAGAGAGTGAGGCAGAGCTTCGCGAGGCGATACTTTGCGTCGTGGAAAGATTTATTAAATAGCTTATGAAAGGAAGTGTATGCCTATGGCAGGAATGAACGACATCAAGGCTCGTATCGGCAGTGTCGAAAGCACCATGCAGATAACGAAGGCTATGGAGCTCGTTGCTACCTCAAAGCTCAGGCGTGCTAAGGAGACTGTAGAGCGCACACGCCCCTTTTATCAGGCACTCGGAGACACCATAGAAGATATCGCATCCATACAGTGCGAGGACGCACGTCATTGGTTTGAGGGCTCGAGCTCCGATAGGACTCTGTTTATAGTGTTCGCAGGAGACCGAGGACTTGCCGGCGGATACAACGCCAACGTTTTCAGAACCGTTGAGGCACTCGCCAAGGGTAAAGACACGATATGGCTTCCGGTCGGCAAAAGATCTCTTGAATATGCGAAGCACAGAAACTATTCCGTATATACGGATGCCTTTGCTGATGCGGGAGATCAAAGCGTAGGCTCGATACTTACGCTCGGCAAGATAGTTGCGGACGGATTTGTCGCCGGAGAATACGGCGAGGTAATGCTCGTCTTTACCGAATTTGTTTCGATGATGACGCAAAAGCCCGTACACGAAAAGCTTCTTCCGCTTGAGCGCACAGCCTCGGGCAAGGACCACGGCTTTGAAATGGATTGCGATCCCGTGGAAATGCTTGATCGCATCGTCCCCGAATATCTCGGAGGTATTCTCTACTCCGCTCTTTGCGAGAGTCTTGCGTCCGAATCGGGTGCGAGAAGAATGGCTATGAATTCGGCAAACAAGAACGCAGAGGAGATAATCGACGAGCTGATGCTCCACTACAACAGAGCACGTCAGGCGGCGATCACGCAGGAGATCACGGAAATAGTCTCGGGTGCGGAGGCACTTTGAGCCCTGCACATATAGCTTGAAAGGAAATCAGTCAGATGAAAAAGAACATCGGCAAAATAATACAGATCATAGGTCCTGTGCTTGACATCCGATTTGAAAAGGGAGAGCTCCCCGATCTTCTCGGTGCTATAGAGATCGAGCACGAGGGCAAAAAGGTCGTCTGCGAGGTGGCGAGCCAGCTCGGAGACGACGTAGTAAGATGTATAGCTATGTCCTCCACGGATGGAATGTCTCGCGGCATGGATGCAGTCTATACCGGTACGGGAATAACCGTTCCCGTCGGCAAGGAAACTCTCGGAAGAATATTTAATCTTCTCGGCGAGCCGATAGACAATCTCCCGGCTCCCGATAATGCGGAGAGATGGTGTATACACAGAGATCCTCCCCCTTATTCCGAGCAGGAGAGCGCAACCGAGATACTCGAAACGGGTATCAAGGTCGTTGACCTCATTGCTCCCTACACCAAGGGCGGTAAGATAGGACTTTTCGGAGGCGCAGGCGTCGGAAAGACGGTGCTCATTATGGAGCTTATAAACAACGTCGCAAAGGAGCACGGCGGTATTTCCGTATTCACGGGCGTCGGCGAGCGCACGAGAGAGGGCAACGATCTTTATAACGAAATGAAGGAATCGGGCGTTCTCTCAAAGACCGCTTTGGTCTACGGTCAGATGAACGAGCCTCCGGGAGCGAGAATGAGAGTCGGTCTTTCGGGACTTACCATGGCGGAATATTTCCGTGACAAGGAAGGACAGGACGTACTGCTCTTCATAGACAATATTTACAGATTTACTCAGGCAGGCAGCGAGGTATCCGCTCTTCTCGGAAGAATGCCCTCCGCCGTCGGATATCAGCCCACGCTCGCAACCGAGATGGGTGCACTTCAGGAGAGGATCACCTCGACGAAGCGTGGCTCGATAACCTCCGTGCAGGCGGTATATGTTCCTGCGGACGACCTTACAGACCCCGCTCCCGCTACCACGTTTGCTCACCTTGACGCTACCACGGTGCTTTCGAGGAGCATTGCCTCGCTCGGAATATATCCTGCGGTCGATCCTCTCGAATCAACCTCGAGAATACTCTCCCCCGAGATCGTCGGAATCGAGCATTACGAGGTCGCACGAGATGTTCAGAAGATACTTCAGAGATACAAGGAGCTTCAGGATATAATCGCCATCATGGGTATGGACGAGCTTTCCGAGGACGACAAGCTCGTTGTCAACCGTGCGAGAAAAATTCAGAGATTCCTCTCTCAGCCCTTCTCCGTAGCCGAGCAATTTACGGGAATGCAGGGCAAGTATGTGCCCATCAAGGAGACGATCCGAGGATTCCGTGAGATACTTGACGGAAAGCACGACGATCTGCCCGAGAGCGCATTCCTCTTTGTCGGAACGATAGACGAGGCTGTTGAAAAGGCAAAAAGCCTTGAAAAATAAGGGTGGACGCTATGAAAGAATTTCATCTTGAGGTCGTAACTCCGGACGGTCTTGCCTTTGAGGGTATGATAGATAGTCTGCTCGTTCGCTCGCTCGACGGCGATGTGGAATTTTTAGCAGGTCATATCGACTACGTGGCGGCACTCGGCACGGGGCGTGCGAGATTGAAGATAGGCGGCAAGGACAGGTACGCCGCAGTTTCGGGCGGTTTCGTAACTGTATCGGGCGGCTCTGTACGGCTCGTGGCGATAACCTTTGAATTTGCGGAGGATATTGACGTCGAACGTGCGATCCTTGCAAGAGACCGTGCACAAGAGACGATTTCTCTCTCAAGCGATCCGAAAATGCTTGACATTGCAAGAGCAAAGCTTCAGCGTGCCGCATGCAGAATAAACGTGGCAGAGCTTTGAAATAAAAAAGGCGGAAAATATTTCCGCCTTTTTTATTGTAATTTCGACACTTATGTGTTATTATAGGGATATAACTATATCATCGGAGAGATAATATGACCGAATATCACAAATATAAGTTGAAAAAATTTCTCAGAGAATACAAAATAATGTTAACTGCGATATGTCTTACCATCGCTTTTATATTCTTGCTTTTACTTACTCGCCACAGGCACGAATACGGCAAGTGGGAGCCTTTTATGGAGCCGACCTGCAGTTCTCAGGGGTATGAGAGGAGATTTTGCTCCTGCGGCTCGGTGGACACGAAGATCCTCGACTACGCCGATCACACGGAGGGCGAATGGAGGATAAGCGAGGACGGAACGAAGCGTGAGCTTCTCTGCTCCGTTTGCAGAAAGGTGATAAGAACCGAGACTGATCCCGAGCACATACATGATTGGAGCGAATGGACGCTCACGGAAAGTCCTGCGTGCAAGGTCTCGGGCAAGGAGGTCTGCTCCTGCAGCTGCGGTTTGACGCAGGAGCGCAAGGTTGCCGCTCTTGAACACGAATTTTCCGACTGGATCACCGAGGCGGAAAACGGATGCGAGGTCGTCGGAAGCAAAATACGTTATTGCTCGAGGTGCGGATCGACGGAAAGCGAGGAGATACCGGCACTTGGGCACGTTAAAAGTCCGCCTCGCATCGTGGGCACGGAAATATTATATTATTGCGAGCGGTGCTCGGAGCTTCTTGAGTGTGAGCAGATAACGGCATCCTCGGGGCTTGAGATCGAGAACGGAGTGGTATTCGGACTTGGCACGTGCACCGACACGACCGTTGTCATTCCGTCGGAGCACGGTGGCGTTGCGGTTACAGAAATAGGCGATCGGGCGTTTAAGGGTGAGGGCGGTATTGTTTCCGTTATTCTGCCTCAAAGCGTAAAGGTCATAGGCGACAGTGCGTTTTTTGGATGTAACTCACTTGTGAGCGTGGATCTTGAATTCATACAAGAGATCGGGAGCGATGCTTTCGCATACTGTGAAAAGCTCGAAAGCATAAGGCTCGGCACTTCCCTCTCCCGTATCGGACGATGGGTATTTGAATATTCGGCATCCCTTTCCGACATCTACTACGAAGGCAGTTCGGAGGATTGGGTGAATATAGAAAAGAGAGATGATTGGAACAAATATGCGCCCGAGTACAGAATTATATACGGCAAATAAAAATTTGGGACTGCCCGTCGGCAGTCCCCTTTTTGTTTTTATTTTATCTGTTAGCACCGCAGCAGTTCTTATACTTTTTGCCGCTGCCGCAGGGACAAGGATCGTTTCTGCCGACCTTCTCTCCCTTTTTCACGGTGATGACCTTTTTGGCGACCTCGCCCGAGACGGATTGCTTTATGGGATTGGCGACCTGTACTCTCTGAGTATCCGAGGTCTTTACGGTAAGAGCAAGTATCATTCTTGCGGTATTCTCTCTGATATCGCTGACCAGCTCGTCAAACATATCCGCACCGCGGAAGCGGTATTCCGTTACGGGATCTCTTTGAGCATAGCCTTGAAGTCCGACGCTGCCCTTAAGATCGTCCATGGCGTCTATATGATCCATCCACTTGCGGTCAACGTTACGCAGGAGCACGGCACGCTCTATCTCACGCATATTTTCCGCACCGAAAAGCTCGTCCTTGGATCTGTATATCTCATCCGCACAGCCGCAAAGAAGCTGTGCTATCTCATCGACGGAATTCTTCTGTGCAAGAGCTCTTACCTCGTTATAGGGATATTTCGCTCCGAAAAGCGGTATGAAATATTTATCAAGCACGGCAAGGTCGACCTTCGAGGTATCCGCATCGAAGCATTCACGTGCGTGAAGGTCGACGGTATCCTGTATCATCGAGGCTATCTTATCGGAAATATCAAGCCCGTTGAGAACGTCCTGCCTTTGACTGTATATAAGCTCACGCTGTTTATTCATAACGTCGTCGTATGCGAGCACGTTCTTTCTGCGCTTGAAGTTCATATCCTCGACCTTCTTCTGAGAGCTTTCGATAACTCCCGAGAACGCTCTGTAATCTATGGCGTCGTCATCGGTCATACCGAGGTTACTTGCGATAAGGTGCATTCTCTCGCCGCCGAAGAGCCTCATAAGGTCATCCTCAAGCGATATGAAGAAGCAGGATTCACCGGGATCTCCCTGACGTCCGGCACGTCCGCGGAGCTGGTTATCTATTCTTCTCGATTCGTGTCTTTCCGAACCGAGAATGTACAAGCCGCCTGCCTCTCTGACCTTCTGCGCCTCCGGCTCTATCTCGGCTTTGAATTTTTGATTAAGCTCGGAGAAGGTACGCCTTGCGTTCATTACCTCCTCGTCGTCAACGGTTGCAGTACCCGTGGAAAGAGCTATAAGCTCATCAGAGAAGCCGAGCCTCCGCATCTCACGCTTAGCCATAAATTCGGGGTTTCCTCCGAGCATTATATCCGTTCCACGTCCTGCCATATTGGTGGAAATGGTAACAGCGCCGAGTCTGCCTGCCTGTGCGATGATCTCCGCTTCCTTTTCGTGAAGCTTTGCATTGAGCACATTATGCTTTATGCCCTCCCTGTCGAGCAGCTTGGAGAGAGCCTCGGATTTATCTATGGAGACCGTTCCGACGAGCACGGGCTGTCCCTTGCTATGACATTCCTTGACCTTTTCGACGATGGCACGGTATTTACCGTTCACCGTCTTATAGAGCACATCGTTATGATCTATTCGGATCATAGGCTTATTCGTCGGTATCTCGACGACGTCAAGGGCGTATATTTCACGGAATTCCGCATCCTCCGTAAGAGCCGTACCGGTCATACCGGAGAGCTTTTTATACATTCTGAAGTAATTCTGGAAGGTTATCGTCGCAAGCGTCTGATTTTCCTTTTCTATCTTAACGCCCTCCTTAGCCTCTATTGCCTGATGCAAGCCGTTGGAATATCTTCTGCCGGGCATAAGGCGTCCCGTGAAGGCGTCGACTATCATTACGCCGTTTTCGTTTACCACGTAATCTACATCACGCTTCATCGTTCCGTAGGCACGTATTGCTTGGTTTATGTGATGGGCGATTTCATTGGATTCGGCGTCGTTGAGGTTTTCTATTCCGAAAAATTTCTCCGCCTTTTGTGCGCCTCTTGGCGTAATAACGGCGTTCTTCGCCTTTTCATCGACGATATAATCCGCATCGACGTCGTCGTTATCCTCTTTATTGTTTATTTCCTTGACGACGAGCTTTTGGAATTTTCTCACGAGAGCGTCCGCCTTGGTATAAAGGTCGGTGGACGGATCGCCCATGCCCGAGATGATGAGGGGCGTTCTCGCCTCGTCTATCAATATCGAGTCGACCTCGTCGATTATGGCAAAGGCATGTCCTCGCTGTGAAAGATTTTGCTTATAGACCACCATATTATCACGCAGGTAGTCAAAGCCGAATTCGTTATTAGTTCCGTAAGTAATATCCGCCGCATAGGCTTCACGCTTCTGCTCGGGGCTTTGACCGTTGACGATGATTCCCGTCTTAAGTCCCATAAAGCTATACACTCTGCCCATTTCCTCGCTGTCTCTGTATGCGAGATAGTCGTTGACCGTTACGATATGAACGCCCATTCCCGTGAGTGCGTTGAGGTATGCCGGCATTGTTTCGACGAGCGTTTTACCCTCGCCCGTTTTCATCTCCGCAATTCTTCCCTGATGCAAAATTATACCGCCCATAAGCTGTACTCTGAACGGACGCTTACCGAGGACACGGTCGTCCGCCTCTCTTATCGCCGCATAGGCGTCGGGGAGAATATCGTCGAGCGTTTCTCCGCCTGCAAGTCTATCCTTAAACACCTGCGTCATGCCCGAGAGCTCCGAGTCGCTCATTGCAGAATACTTGTCCGCCAGTGCTTCGATCTGACATACCGTTTTATCTATCTTCTTTAATTCTCTTTCGCTGTACGTTCCGAAAATCTTATCAAAAAGTCCCATTGAATCCTCCGAAAATTCGTATATCAATTTATTATACTACAATATCGCCTCAAATACCATAGTTTTTTGTAAATTTTTTATTTTAATATTGAAAAAGATGAAAATATAATATATAATTATGTAGAACAAACTGCAAGGAGGTCTTTATGGCTGATATAAATATAGTTCTTCACGAGCCCGAGATACCGCAAAACACGGGAAATATCGCTCGCACCTGTGCGGCGACCGGGGCAGCTCTACACATAATCAAGCCCATGGGCTTTGAGATAGACGACAGAAAGCTCAAGCGTGCGGGGCTTGACTACTGGCATCTGCTCGACATCACGTACTATGAAAATTACGAGGATTTCAGGACTAAAAATCCCGATATCAATATCTTTTTTTACAGCACCAAAGCGCCGAGAAAATACACGGACGTCGATCTTTCGGGCACGGGCAAGGTATATTTGATGTTCGGCAAGGAAACGAGGGGACTTCCCGAAGCCCTGCTTGCCTCAGAGCCGGACAGATGTGTCAGAATACCGATGCGGGACGGGCTTCGCTCGCTGAATCTGTCAAATTCCGTTGCCATTGCCGTATACGAGGCTTTGAGACAACGCAATTTTGACGGTTTACTTGAGGCGGGTGTGCCGACCACGTTCTCGTGGGACGAGGTTGGGGCACGGAAGGGCTCGGGTGAGATATGAAGGTATTTATTGCAATGAGCGGCGGCGTCGACAGTGCGGTAGCGGCGATGCTGATATCCGAAAAAAATGATGCCGTGGGGGGCACGATGCGCCTTCACGACAGCACGGACGCTTTGCTTTACGGTGAGAACAGCTGCTCCACCGAGCAGGACATACACGATGCCGCAAGCATTTGCGCTCGTCTCGGGATACCGCACGGGGTATACGATCTCGGCGAGGCGTTCAGAAATTGTGTCATATCCGATTTTATTAATTCCTACACGTCCGGCAGGACTCCGAATCCCTGTGTCGTCTGCAATCGCCGCATAAAGTTCGGCGAGCTTTTGAGGATAGCGACGGAATGCGGCTGCGACGCCATAGCAACGGGACATTATGCGAGGGTGGAGCGTCGTGAGGACGGAAGATACATACTGAAAAAGGCACTTGATCCTTCAAAGGATCAAAGCTACGTTCTCTATTCTCTGACTCAGGAGCAATTATCCCGAGTGATGCTTCCGCTCGGTGAGCTTACCAAGGCGCAGGTCAGGGAGCTTGCCGCACGGGAGGGCTTTGTCAATGCTTCGAAGCACGACAGTCAGGATATATGCTTCATCCCCGACGGGGATTACGCTTCATTCATAGAGAGGACGACTGACATCACGCCGAAATGCGGAAATTTCGTTGATACGGACGGAAACGTGCTCGGCACTCACCGAGGAATAATACGCTACACTATCGGTCAGCGAAAGGGACTTGGGCTTGCTCTCGGAGAGCCGATGTACGTGCTCTCGAAGGATGCTCGGACGAACACCGTGGTTTTAGCAAGAAATGCGGAGCTGTTTTCCTCGGAGATATATGCAAGCGACGTAAATCTCATCTCCTGCGAGCGTATTGACTCACCGATGCGTGTCGGGGCAAAGATACGCTACAATCAGACGGAGCAATCCGCCACCGTCCATCCTCTTCCCGACAACAGAATCCGAGTCGTATTCGACGAGCCTCAGCGTGCTCCGACGGCAGGACAATCCATCGTTCTTTATGACGGGGACGTCGTCGTGGGCGGCGGAATAATCGAAAATTAATTTTAATTGATTTTTGAAAATTTGTGTTGACAAAAGCAAAGCGATATGATATAATACATTCACTCGAGGGAGTAGTTTGCGTATATCGTGATATGTCAACATGCATGGCCGAAAGGTCTGGCATATCTTAATGAACAAGACTCAAGTGTTTTATACACTTGAGTCTTATTTTTATGAAAGCTCAAGCATTCCCAATTTCACCAAAGGAGAAAAAGATGAATTTTTACAACTGTTCAACGGAAGAGGTGCTCGCTTCCCTTTCCGCATCCGCAAACGGACTTGACGGCGTTGAGGCGGAGAAAAGGCTTGCGGAGCACGGCAAAAACAAGCTCATAGCCGCAAAGGGAGATTCCCTTATCAAGAAATTTCTCAAACAGCTTGCCGAACCGATGACCGTCATTCTCATTGTGGCGGCGATTATTTCCGCAGGTATGGAGATATACGAGGGACTTTCCTCGGGACATTTCGGATTTCCCTCCGACGTGGTCATCATACTTGCCGTCGTTATCATAAACGCCGTACTCGGCGTGCTTCAGGAGAGCAAGGCGGAAAAGGCGATAGAGGCTCTTCAGGAGATCTCCTCCGCCACGAGCAAGGTCATACGAGACGGAAAGCAGATCGTTTTGAAGAGTGAGGATCTCGTTATCGGCGACGTCGTTATTCTCGAGGCGGGAGATGCAGTTCCTGCGGATGCGAGAATAATCGAATGTGCCTCGCTCAAGGTCGAGGAGGCGGCTCTCACGGGTGAGAGCGTTCCCGTAAACAAGGCGGAGGCGGCTATTGACGGCACGGAGATACCTCTCGGAGATCGCAAAAACATGGTCTACATGGGAAGCGTCGTCGTATACGGACGAGGCAGAGCCGTTGTTTGCGCCACGGGAATGGACACGGAGATGGGCAAAATAGCCGACGCTCTCGCCAATGCCGAGGAGAGCAAGACTCCCCTTCAAGTAAAGCTATCCCAGCTTTCGAAGGTGCTTACGGTTCTCGTTATCGCAATATCCGTGCTCGTTTTCGGTATCAATCTGGCACGTGAGCTTATTACAACGGGTACGTTTACCTTTGACAAGGTAATGAGCTTCTTTATGGTTGCCATATCCCTTGCGGTTGCGGCAATTCCCGAGGGGCTTTCGACGGTCGTTACGATCGTTCTTTCAATAGGCGTTACCAATATGTCAAAGAGAAACGCCATAATACGCAAGCTCACGGCGGTCGAAACGCTCGGCTGCACGCAGATAATCTGCTCCGACAAGACCGGCACTCTTACGCAGAACAAGATGACCGTTGTCGAGCACTACGGCGACGACGAGCAGCTACTCGCAAACGGAATGTCCCTTTGCTCCGATGCGGAATTTGACGTCGATGCAGGCACGGCGGTCGGCGAGCCGACGGAATGTGCTCTTGTAAATTATGCGGAATCTCTCGGGCTTACGAAAAACGTACAGCGCAATCTGTATATGCGCATAGGCGAAGCTCCCTTTGATTCAATGCGCAAGATGATGAGTACCGTACACGAGCACGGGGATGAGATAATTCAGTTCACCAAGGGTGCTCCCGACGAGATACTCAAGATATGCGACTATGCGCTCATAGGCGGAGAGCAAGTTGCGATAAACGACGAGATCAGGGCAAATATACTTTCCGCAAACAAGCAGATGGCGGACAAGGCACTTCGTGTGCTTGCGCTCTCCACGGCAAGGCTTGATGCCGTTCCCTCGGAATACACTCCCGAGGCGCTCGAGAGGGGGCTTTGCTTTGTGGGACTTGTTGGAATGATAGACCCCGTTCGTCCCGAGGTAAAGCCTGCGATAGACAACTGCCGCATGGCAGGCATTCGCCCCATTATGATAACGGGAGACCACAAGGACACTGCGGTTGCCATTGCAACACAGCTCGGTATCATCACAAGTCCCGACGAGGCGATAACGGGCACAGAGCTTGACGCTATATCCGACGAGGATTTCGACGTGCTCGTCGAAAAATATTCCGTATACGCACGTGTTCAGCCCGAGCACAAGACGAGGATTGTAAACGCTTGGAAAAAGAAGGGCAAGATCACCGCAATGACGGGCGACGGAGTTAACGATGCGCCCTCCATCAAGAACGCCGATATCGGCGTAGGTATGGGAATTACGGGCACGGACGTTACGAAGAACGTTGCCGATATGATACTTGCCGACGATAATTTTGCGACGATAGTTTCCGCCGCAGGAGAGGGACGCCGCATATACGACAACATCAGAAAGGCTATTCAGTTTCTTCTGGCATCCAATCTCTCCGAGGTGCTCACGATATTCTTTGCGACTCTGCTCGGGATCGAAAATATTTTCCTTGCGGTCCATCTGCTTTGGATCAATCTCATTACGGACTGCTTCCCCGCTCTCGCTCTCGGAATGGAAAAGCCCGAGGACGACGTGATGAAGCGTGCGCCGAGGGATTCGAAGGACGGTATTTTTTCCAACGGGCTCGGAGCATCCGTGGTATATCAGGGAATTTTCGTAACCGTGATAACTCTTATATCCTACTTCATCGGACGTGATGTTCTCGCAGGAATGCACCACGCAAGTGCGATTGCAGCCGGCGAATACAGTGCGGAAATGCTCGGAACGTCGATGGCGTTCCTGACGCTTTCTATGGCGGAGATATTCCACGCATTCAACATGCGCTCGCTCGGCGGCTCGATATTTACGCTTAAGACGCAGAATATCTGGCTTTGGGGTGCGGGAATATTCTCGCTCCTGCTCACCACAGTCGTTATTGAGGTTTCCTTCCTTGCGGACGCATTCAATCTCGCACGGCTCGATCTCACCGAATATGCGATCGCTATGCTCCTTGCGATAAGCGTTATACCGGTCGTTGAGCTTGTAAAGCTGGCAGTAAGAATTTACAAAAAGAAAAATAACAACAAATAATTTATGCCCCCGAAGGCGTGCCTTCGGGGGCGTTTTCTGCTTTATGAATTTGATCTGCGCTGTATTTCAAACGAGACATTGCCGGTGGCGGATGTGCCCTTTACGTAAAAGGTATATCTTCCGCCGCTTTGGATATTGACGGTAAATTTCTCGGGGAGGGGCGTTCTGCCGGTATATACGACTTCCCCGTTCTCTGCGATTACGGAAATCACGGCGTTGCCCGATTTTATGTCGGAGCTTATCAAAACGGCGTCCCCGGCGTTGAGGTCAAAGTCCTCGGAAGCGGTGCTATTGAAGCTATCAAGCTCGAGACAAAATCCGTTTTCCGAAACGGTGCTCGAAGCACCGCCCTCGGCAACGCAGGCTTGGAGAAGCAGTGCAATCAGCAGAAGCGTTAATGCGGCGACAGTATTTTTTGCTGTTTTCATTTCAGTCGGAATTATTTTCGCCGTTTTCTCTGAGTTCCGCACCGTATCTGCAAAGAAGTGCCCCAATTATAAGCATTATTCCCGTTCCCACGCTATCGAAGCCGTCGAGCGAGAGCTTTTCGGTTTCGGCAAATTGGGCGATGACTCCATGCGCAATTTCTGCGAGCACCGCCGAAGCGATCGGGATCCAAATGGCGGATATGCCGAGGTGCATAAGCTCCCGTGCGCCCTCGTGCGTAAAGGGCGTTCCGACTTTAAGCTCGTTTTCGAAGTAGCGATAGGACATACGGGAAACGAAAAATTCCCCGACGCAAAGTATCATACCGACTGCGATTGCCGCAGGTATCGTGCCCTCGCCGATGCCTGCTTCGGTCTTCAGAAGGCTTTCAATGGTAACTCCGCCGATTTTGATGGTCTCCGCACCCATGAGCATTGCAAGTGTGCTGACCGCACAGCCCGCAAATCCGACGATGCAACAGATATAAATTATCTTACTGAATACCTTGCCGACCTTAGCAAGAGTCTGAATAGTATTTAACGATTTCATAACGGTCTCCTTATCTGCGTTTGTAGAGGACAAGCTGGGGATCGACGCCGTTTTCGCCGTAGGTGGAAACGAGAATGAAATTTTCTCTGGTGACGACTCCGAAGCAGGTCTTACCGCTCTCGTCCGTGAGATCTCTCACCTGTGTGCCGAGATACACCTCGTCGTCCTGCAGGAATTTTACCGCACCCGATGGGATGGAATATTCGACGTTGACGAATGCACCGACAAGGGGGTAAAGCTCCCCTACCTCTTGCATTCCGTCGATATGCAGGGCGTTGATTTCGTCAATCAATCCCTTTTTGAAGGCTTGATAGTTTTCCATTCCGCCGAGCAATATGTATTTTGCCACGTAGCATTGCTTGCCGAACGGGCAGCCGTTTGTTTCGGCACAGCCGGGGCAGGTCTCGTTTGACGGGCATTCGGCGCAATTTGCGTTGCAAAGTGATTTTTTAACCGTGTTTTCCATGATTTTTCTCCTTATTGTTTATTATTCAAAGCACCGTAAACGAACGTATCCTTCCAAATGGGCTCTCCGTGCTCATCCGTCCAAAAGTACACGTTTCGGTGCAGGTGTGCTTCTCTCACAAATCCCAATTTTTCGAGCAATCGCCACGAAGCCTCATTTTCGGGATCGCATTCGGCATAAATTCGATGTGCGCCCTCCGAAAATGCACGCTCCATCAGTGCCCGACAGGCTTCCGTGGCATATCCGCAGCCCCAGAAGCTCCGATTGAAAGCATAGCCGAGCTCAAACGAATCGAAATCCCGTTTGCCGAGATAAACGTTACCGATCATTTTGCCCATTTTCTTCAATTCCACGGCGATCATCTCGTCGGTGGAAATACGCCACTCGAGATTTTCCGCCGTTTCCTGCAGGCTCATGGGCTTATAGGGCTCAAATCGCACGACCTCTGCGTCGGAGAGATACTCGTAGAGATCCTGCAGATCGTCCGCACAAAATCGCCGCAGGATGAGCCGTTCTGTTGAAATATAATTTGACTGAGTCATAAATTTTTCACTCTCCCTATATTTGCACATTATCTGTGGATATACATTCTCGACGGCTCGGGCTCACCGTCTCCCTGCACCATGCAAAGAAACTCCCAGCCGTAGCGTTCGTAAAATCCCGTATGGT